>CAYJBH010000004.1:60744-111172 GCA_964368625.1 uncultured Oscillospiraceae bacterium | reverse complement strand
TTTTTTACACATTAAGACCGACACATTTCATAATCTGTGTCGGTCTTTTATGTGGTGTTTTATTATTCACAAAGCAGTATAGCAGCTGCTGTTCCTATCAATGTAGCATTATCAACCTTAACAAAATCGATATATCTACCCATCTTATCCTCAATATACTGCTTAACATAATAGTTAAGTTTTGGGCGGAAGAACTTTGATTTATAGAATGTTGTTCCCTCAGCTACGATACAAAACGGACGACTTTTATATCTACCTTTACCGGTTCTTTTTAATATTCCGGCAAACTGCAAGGTTGCTAGCTTTGCTATTCTCTCATAAAACTTGTCAGCAAGCAAAAGCAATCTCTCTATATCCTGTGCATTCTCGCATATACCATGAAGTGTTCCCATTGTTTTAGGGTTAAAGCAGAAAATATCTATCTCCATTCCGGTAAGTCCCGAAAGGTCGAAAATCGCTTTGGAGCAACCCTCTGAAAAAAGACCTTCATCTGCGGCAGCTTTTAAAACACTTAGAAACAAATCGCCTTGATATGCACCACTTGTCATCTTTTCAAACTGATAGTCGCCCGGCATCTTTGTTGTTTTATCCAGAGCAATATCAATCTCGCTACGTTTCATCTTGTTGTATTTTCCACTTTCGAGATTAACTATCATTGTTCCCTTTGCGTTAACAACATCCGGATTTTTAGTTATCTCACAGCACTGCTCGCTGTAACAACAGTTTGTTCCTGTTCCCATAATGTATCCTACGAAACCATCAAAGCTATCGCTGGAATATGAGGCAACGCCGCCAAGCATGGAGGCTACTGTATCATTTAAAAGGCAGAATTTTTTTGGTTTATAACCACGAGCCTCTATCTCTTTATTAAGCCCTTCGCAAACCGGCTTGCCGATAGCACCATCAATATAAATCTCTTTAGAAAGGCTAACTATTCTACCATCACGACTTTTATCGATAGCGCACTCATAGGAAAAACAAAGTCCAACAAGATCACTTTCCTTCAATACCGGTTCCATATAGTCCACCGCAATTCGGTTAAACTCGGCATAGCTAATTGCTCCATCGCTCCCCGGCATACGGTATTTTTTAAACTGTTCTACCTCAGGTGTTCCATCCTCTTTAAAGCTTACTACTGCTACCCTAAAGTTTGTTCCGCCTGCATCTATAACTATCGCCTTTGTTCCGGGAGTTATTTCGCCTTCATCGGTTAAAAAGGTAGGGATACCCGCAAGCGAAGATTCCTCACCCTTTATTGAGCGATTAATTTCCTCACTAAACATATCACTCTCTGAGTCTAAATCCACTAACTCCGGGCTAATTCCTGTTTTAAGTAGAAATTCGTCAATCAATATTTTGTTTTCCATCCTATCACTCCTTATTGTAAATCCTAATAACCCTTGTGGATATTCCACATAGCAGTTCATAGCTTATCTTGCCGCAAAGCTGTGCTGCCTCAGCGGCATCAATGGCAGGTGAGTCACCCAAAAGTTTAACATCATCGCCTATTGAAACATTATTAATATCGGAAATATCTATAAAAAGATAATCCATGCATACCCTGCCGATAACCCTTGCAGCCCTACCGGAAACCTCAACAATCCCTTTACCAGAAAGTAATCTTGTATATCCATCCGCATAACCTGCCGTTATCACCGCAACTCTCATATCCTTTTCAGCAACAAATGTTCTGCCATAGCTTATCGCCTCACCTTGCTTCAAGGTTCTGCACTGGGCTACTCGTGCATACAGCTGCATAACAGGTTTAAGCCCCTCAACAGCTGCATCGCCCGGCGGATATCCATAAAGGCCGATTCCACATCTCACAAGGTTGCTCTCTTTAAACATGCAGTAAGCCGTTCCGGCAGTGTTTTCACTATGAATGTATTTGGGATTGAACCCCTTCTTTTTCAGGCTTTCCACCCTGTTAATAAAACTGTTGTGTTGTTGCTTTGTAAATTCTACATCCTCTTCGCTCTCACCATCGGCAGAGGCAAAATGGGTAAAAATTCCTTCAACCGCTAAACCTTTTAAGGCAATCAACCTCAACATAGCTGTTTCGTTTTTAACAGAAATACCAAGCCGATTCATGCCGCTGTTTATCTTTAGGTGAGCGCGTAGGATAAAACCTTCTCCACAAGCAATTTCTGACTGTTTTACCGCATATTCTTCATCATAAACTGTAATAATAACATTCTGCATGGAAAGTGCCTTCAACTGTCCTGGCGGAACATAGCCTAAAACCAGCAGCTCGTTTTCTATTCCGGCCTCCCTTAGCTCAAACGCCTCCTCAGCAGTAGACACCGCAAACATTTCAGCCAAATTCTTTAAAGCCAAGGCTACCTCTATAGCTCCATGCCCATAGGCATCCGCCTTAACTACCGCCATTAAGCCCTTATTTCCTGCTGTTCTTTTTAACACCCTAAAGTTTTCTGTTAGCCTGTCAAGGTCTATAGTTGCATAACATCTTGAAGAATCCCGTTCGGGGTATAATCTCATAGCCGCTCCATAAGTCGTATATCATCACCGGCAAAGTGTAGTTGGTCGCAACTTCCGAGAAGCCTTGAAGCAATCTTTTCGGTATATCTAGCTACCAAAAGCTCCTGCGTTGTAATATTGGTTGTATATATGCTACACCGAGAGGTGTTCAGCCTAACATTTAGTATATTATATAGATAATTTAGTGTTGCAGCGTTAACCATCTCACTTCCTATATCGTCTACTATAAGTAGATCAGCCTCGTATAATAGCTTTAGTAGATGTGTTTCTCCGTCGCGTCGCCTTGTTTCAAGTTCGGTAAATATGTTTCCTGCACTAACGTAAACTACCAGATACCCGCGATTAATAACCTCGTTGGCAATAGCAAGTGCAAGATGAGTTTTTCCAAGTCCTGCTTCTCCTATCATCATAATGCTTCGGTTGTCCGGTGAAAAATAGTTTGCAAATTCCTTACAGTAGGCAAAAACATCCTTCATCTGTTCTCTAGCGGTTTTATCAAACTGTTCACAATGATTATCGGGGTAAAGTGTTATATCAAAGGTAGAAAACTGAGATAACTCCAGCGGTGTTACAGCAGCCAAATCTTTTTGAACCATTCTGTTTATAAGATCACCCACACAGCTACAAGTTCTTCCCTCGTATCTTGCGGTATCTTTACAAAGGCTACAGTTAAAGTCCGGCTCAAGATCTTCAGGGGTAAGCCCAATCGCGTTATATCTCTCATTTAATATCTTTTGCATATTTGCAATATGTCTAACAGTGGTAGATTTAAGCTCGCCACCCATAACAACCTCAGCTGAAACCTTGGCGGTCAACTCCTTTCGCTGTGTTTCCAGCTTAGCCAGTTCCGGATGTTGTTTGAATAACTTTGCAAGCTTTATATCATATCTAGAATGATTTCGCTGTCGCCGTGCCGCTATTTCGGCAAGTGCTTTGCGTTTATATTGTTCATGTGTTAACATCAGCTGTCAGCCTTTCCTGCTTTATTTCTAAACACCGGCACACTGCCGCGTCGTTTTACCATTACATCATCCTTCTTGTCTATCTTTTTTACAGAGTTGATATTACTTCCCGTAGTATTGGCCGCCCTAACGTCCTTAACCGTTTTATGTCCCTGTTCATTCCATCTTCTTAATATACCGTTAATATATCTTACCGAACATTTTTCTCCGGAAAACATTATTGCCTCTTTAACCATCTTGTCGTCATACCCAAACTCTTTATACCATTTTATGATTAAAAGTGACTCGGCATAACTAACACTTTCAACTCCTATCATTCCAGCTACATGTTTTTTAAGTTTTTCATCTCTATCTTTATCCTCAAGATAAAGCTCTGCCGACGGTAAATCGGTAACACCATCTGCAAGCCAGCTACGCATAACCTTGTCGATATATCTCATATTAGGTTTACTCTTCTCAACGGCACAATGGGCAATACCAAGTGCCAACATTTCTACCGACATCCCCTCTGAAAACATAAGGGTAGCTAGTATAGTTATATCGCCTCCAGACAGTGTTTTACCAAGTATATCCTGTGCTAACCTCACCAATGATTTCATCTCGTTGCTGGTTGATGCAAGAAGCATAATATCTTCTGGATTCGCCCTTTGCTTGGGAGGCTTTAAGGATGAAATATTCTTATCCGACTTTGCAAACCCTTCCTCGGCAATAATAATGCCTGCACCCTCTAAAAAATGAAGTTCTTTTTCTAAGGTCGCAAGGCTATAACGCCCACCTAGCTGTTTTGAAAGGCTATGTGGTGAGCACTCACCGCCCATTTTACAGATGGTTAGGGCAATTCTTAATCTTGAATCGGTTAACTTTTCGAGCATATCGATAATAGGCTTCGGGATCCCGTACTCTACGCTCCCCTCAGTCCTTTGCAATCGATATCTCATCCGGTTCCCTCCCTATTATTTTATATTATCATTTTACCATAATTTTTATGGTTGTCAACAATACTTACCGATAATTAAATATTTAGTTTACATTTAACAAAACGCTTCGGCTAACGTTGACCGTCCCTATTTGATGGTGTATAATTAAAGCGTAATATTCTTTAAGATTAGGGGTTTTTATGCTGTTAAATGATAAACTACGAGAGGAGTGTGCCGTGTTTGGTATATCCTCTAATAAGGATATTGCCGCGGGCATTACCTATAATGGTCTTTATTCTCTTCAACACCGAGGCCAGGAGGGTGCCGGCATTGCCGTAGTTACCGACAACAAGATTTTATTTCATAAAGACACCGGATTAGTTAGCGAGGTATTCACCCCTAATGTTTTAAAAAAGCTACCTACAGGTAAAATCGCGGTGGGCCACGCAAGATATTCTACCACCGGATCCAACCTATCTGCAAATGTTGGTCCCTTTATTGTTGAGTATCTAACCGGTCGTATAGCCGCAGCACATAACGGAAACCTTACCAATGCACACCATATTAGGGAAGGATTAATGAGCTTTGGGCTCAATTTTTCTGCAACCAGCGATAGCGAGGTTATCTCATCACTTATCGCATACTATATAACTCGCCTTGGAAGTACCGTAGCTGGTATAATTAAGGCATGTGGATATCTTGAAGGGGCGTTTTCTTTAGTTATAGCCGCAAACGATAACAAGCTTATTGCACTAAGAGATCCCAATGGATATCGACCGCTATGTATCGGAAAGAGCGAACTAGGCATAGCGATTGCTTCAGAAAGTTGCGCTTTAACATCGGCTGGATTTAACGATATTGAAGATGTTAAACCCGGCGAGATAGTTGTTATCGAAGAAGGTAAAATTACCCATCGAGAAATAGCATTAAAAAGCAAGAAGTCCGGAGCCGGTCTATGTATTTTTGAATACGTGTACTTTGCACGTCCCGATTCCACCATCGATGGCCTTAGCGTTTATGAATCACGTTTTAATATGGGCGGCATTTTAGCCGAAGAATATCCAGTAGAGGCCGACATAGTTTGCGGAGTACCTGATTCCGGCCTTGAGGCTGCCGCTGGTTATGCAGCGAGGAGCGGGATACCCTTAACAACCGGCTTTGTTAAAAACCGATATATTGGAAGAAGTTTCATCTTCCCTACCCAGGAACTTAGAGATACTGCTGTTAGAATTAAGCTAAACCCGCTTTCTCATACCGTTAAGGGCAAAAGAATAGTTTTGGTTGATGATTCCATTGTTAGAGGAACTACCAGCGAGCGAATAATAACTTCGTTAAAAAATGCAGGTGCAAGGGAAGTTCACATGAGGATATCATCGCCACCATTTCTTTACACCTGCCACTATGGAACCGATATCGACGACGAAAAAAATCTTATAGCCAACAATATGAGAATTGATGAAATTTGCAAGAAGATAGGGGCAGACAGCCTTGGCTATATAAGCATCGATGGCTTGAAAAGAGCATGTAAGTCCTGCAACCTCTCCTTCTGCACCGACTGCTTCACCGGCTCCACCGTAAAGGGTTCAAAGAAAACCGTTATGGAGAGATAATTTATTAATGAGGATAACACTATGTTAGATAAGGTTTATTACACTGTTAAGGATATAGCAGGAGATTACGCAATATTAGAGAGCGAAAAAGGTGAAAATCAGGTGGCACTTTTTTTCCTACCCCTGGAAATTGATATAGGCAGCCGAGTAGTTTACGAAGATTTTCAGTACTCAATGGCTACAGATAACCTTTAATGTGAGATTATTTCAATAACACTTAGCACTAATGTAGATAACATTAGTGCTATTTTATATTAAAGCCAAGATTACTATGTTTTCGTGTGGTATTACACCGATTTATGAACTAATTTTTTTTGCTATATTTTAAATAACACCCAGAAGATATAGCGCCGCTCCCAGCACACCTCCGCCGCCTATTAACGGCAGCATAGATACCTTAAACTTGCGATATAGTATTAACGCAACAACAACCATTACTATGAATATAAAGTCAAGCTCACCCGACATCGTAAATATAACATTAATTAATATACCCAAAGAAGCAACACAGATAAGCCCTGTTACCACCGGTTTTAATAGTGTTAAGGTATCCTGCATTATGCTAAGATCTCGATAACGGAAATATAGCTTACATAAAATTAAGGTAATAATGATTGAGGGTGTAATTATTCCCATGGTTGCGATAATACCGCCAATCGGTCCTGCAAGCTTTGTACCTACAAATGTTGCCGAGTTAAGAATTATTGGGCCGGGTGTTAGCTGGCTTATGGTAACAAGGTCGGCAAACTCAGTAGCGGTAAGCCATGCCTTTTCTGTTACGGTTAAATGCTGAATAAGTGGTAGAATGGCATATCCTCCGCCAAAACCAAGACCACCAACAATTAAAAAAGAAAAGTAAAGTTCTAAAAATATCATTTATCCTCTTCGCCCCCATTCTCTTTGCTTTCCTTTTTAGCCTGTTTTACATGCTTTACTACCGAAATGCCCCCGAAAATAACTATCGATGCAAAAACTAATATGGCAGGATTAATATTTAGAAAATAACTGAGGCTAAACGATGCTATTAGCAGTAATACCGAAAGCATTTTTAGTTTTTTATAGCTATCTATTGTATACTGCATAACCAAATCTATCATAATGGCGGCTATTGTAGCATTCATACCTTTAAATATAGCTGTCATAATATTTCCGTCAGGGTCGTTAGCAAACATGGAATATATGCTCTCAAAAAGTGTTATAAGAACGAGTGGTGGCATAACCGCACCAAGAACCGCACAAAATGCTCCCGGTATTCCGGCAAGCTTATATCCAACAGCAACCGATGAATTAACAGCAATTGCACCAGGCCCGGATTGAGCGATGGAAACAAGATCCGACATCTCATCCTTCCCAATTAGCTTAAGGTCGTCTACATACCGCTTGGTTAGCAGCGGAACCGCAATATAACCTCCTCCAATCATAATTAAACTTATGAATAAGGAGGAGGCAAAAAGATTAATGTAGGTATTACTAAGTAGTTTATTCATTCAATTCCTTTTAGTTGTTAGCTACCTGTATCTCGGTTGCCGCTTCAATATCTCCAAATATTGGTGAGCTACCGTCTAGCGTTGGCCATGGGTTAATTGCATATCGATCTATCTGTAGTTGATAATGCAGATGGTTGCCGGTAGAGTATCCCGTGGTTCCTATCCCTCCGATATGTTGTCCCTTCTCAACCATATCACCTGCCTCGCAGTTAAGGCTATTCAGATGGAACATATAGGCTTTTAAGCCGCCACCGTAATCTAATACTATGGTATTTCCACTTAGTTCTAAAAATCCTGCAAACTCTACCTTTGCATTATTTGGAGCAATGATTGGTGTATCCTGCGGGGCTGCAATATCTATACCTCCGTGATACCCATCAAAAGAGCCGTTAATATATCTTGCTAAGCCATACTCACTAGATATTCTTCCCTCGGCAGGCATCAAAAATTCACCCTCCCAATATTGCGTTTCATCCTTAGTGTCGTATAGAGGATAAATGTTAGCGCGATATTCCTCGCTAGCTGCTGCACTGTCGGCAAGAGAAGACGTGCTGGTATCCATATTAAAGCTCTGGGTGCCATAATCGTATGGCAGAACGTTAATGTCAAACAACTCGGTATAGCTACCTGCAGTTACAGTTGCGGAATATTCACCGGGAGTTACAAGATATCCGGTTGGTATAATGGCAGTATATACTCCGTTTTTTTCGGTGAACAACGTATTGCCAAGGTCACTCGTTAATGTCGGGATTACGTCCTGTGGCAGATCATACAGATGAACGGATATCATTTCACCCTGAGAAACCTCGGTGCTTGAAATTAATATTGTTGTTGGAGGTGTTGGGACGGTTAAGTTATAATCAAAGGTATAACTAAAGCTTCCAAAGCCATCCTCTTCGTTACCCTGATATATAGTTATTGAATAACTATATAGTCCGGGTTCTGTTGGTTGAAAGGCGATAACTTCATCTGCACTTCCTGAAGAAACAACCTCGCTGTTAAGGGTAAGCGTAGCCGTACTGTCGTTTCCTGCCGGCATATCGATGGAAAGCTTTTCGCCTTCATTTTCAAATAGCTCTAGAGGCACATCGTAGTTAGTTGAAATGGTTTTGCCTTCCGGCTGAAAAACAATCGGATAGGTCCAGCTAGAATGAAAAGCGGTAATCGCAACTCCATCAACAGTTAACACTGGATTCTCAACCGGGGTTTCACCAACCGACTCATAATAAGCATCGTAATAAAAATATCCACCTATGCCCAACGCTGATGCCATCAAAAGTATTATAACAAGGGTTACTAAGTGTCTCATCAATCCTCACATAAATTATTCTTCAGACTCAACTTCCGGTATCTCTAATGTTTTATGGTGTTTTTCCTTAAACGCCGCAGAAAATTTGCTAAAGAAACCGGTCTTCGGCTTTTCTTCATTTTTCTTAACCTTTTTGCCGGCCTCATAACTGTCGGCAAAGCCTTCGTCAAAGATACTTACCGGAACAATTTCTGCCTGTTGCTCAACCTCGGGTTCAATCTGCTTGTCCGCATCGTCTATACCGGTATCAACAGCTAAGGCAGGTTGATCTTCATCGGTCGGGGTCGAGTGAGAAAAATGGATAGGTTTCTCAATGGTTTCATTATTAGTTGGCAAAACTATCGCAGGCTCCGGTGTACTAGCTACAACCGGAGGAATTGCACTGGATTCTACCGATGTTATCTGGATTGGCATATCCTTCTTTTTTGCATACCTTAAATCTAGAATTTCAAGGGAATTGGTCGGTTTTTCGTTTTGCACCGGAAGAGTTATCCTACCCTTATTATATGCCGTTAACAGCACCGATATTACAAGGTCGATGTCAACATCGCAACATAAAAACCCTTGTAATGTTGAGGCAATTTTATATCTAGTAGGAGCGGTTTCAGCTGCCAAAAGAGGCAAGCAAAGCATAATAATATTATTAGAGCATTCGTTACAGCTCTCACCAAGAACCGGTAATAGATTGCTTCTAAGCTCTACGGCACGGCTGTTTATCTCGGTCCATTCCGTTGTTATAATATCTTGATTTATTGCGCGCACAACAGGAAATCTACAGGCATCTACAGCCTCTGCGTTTACTAATACTATCTCCTTATTGCGCCCACAACAGCACCGAGAATATAAAGCCTCACACAGTGAAACCGTATCTTCAATATAACAGCTAAACTCTTTTTCGTTCAGCCTAAAGGATATAACCTCTTTTTTCATAAACGTTTTTACACCTTTCCTGCCGATATTATTTCTTAGCAAGCTCTATACTGTGGGTAATAACCGACTTTGCAGTTTCACGAACAAGATGAACAATAAAATCATGGTTAGAGTCTCTACCGTTATCCGGCTCAACCGAGTGTAGAATTGCTGCAGTTACCGGGCTTATGTCAGCTGGAAATATTCCACTGCCTTCTGCCAAAATCTCCGCCTCGGAAAGCCTTCTCGGAGGATGATTATCGCTAACGTAGCAAAGTCTTAGCTGCTCAATTCTCATTCCATCTGTGGTTAACCTTACATTAGCACTGCAACACATAAGTGTATTATCAGGATTGTTGTGTGTAACATAACGATAAGAAGATCCAAATATGCCTTCTAATGATGAGTGCTCTACAATAACCGCCACAAGTATTTCGCCCTCTTCAAGCATGGCCTTGCCGGTTGAATCGTAAAGGTCAAAAAGCGGAATTAATCGTTGTTTGTCGCCCTTTTGTAGCTGAATTAGTGCCTCATAGGCGCAAAGGCTGGCAGTTAATTCACGAACACCTTCAGATTTACAAAGATTTCCACCAACTGTTGCTGTATTGCGGAAGGTAGCCAGTCCTATATCCCTAACCGAATCGGCAACTGCCGGTATTAGGCTACGAATTACAGGGCTTTCTAATAGATTGGTGAAGGTTGTGGAACAACCGATAACAAGATTGCCCCCATCGTCGGTGAAGATGCACCGAAGCTCATCTATATCAGCAAGTGAAACTATTAACCCTTCCTTGCTGCCAGAAGCAGAAAAAAGACTGTTTCCACCACCAACAATTCCTATCGTACTGTCGTTGGCCAGGATATCAACCGCTTCCTGCAAACTCTTTGGTGTATATATTTTTTGCGGTTCAAACATTAATGCTATCCTTTCTGTGTTCGGTTATATCATTCCTGCTTGTTCAAACTCCTCGAAAAGTTTTTCAGAGGTTATAGGTAGCGAGTTTAGCTTTATTCCTGTCGCATTTAATATTGCGTTTCTAATTGCCGGAGCCACAGCCACAAACGGGGCATCGCCAACCGTTCTCACCTCAACATCATTCATTTCGTCGGTATTAATAAACTCCACCGTCTTGTCCTCAGCCTTAATTCGATAACGATGTGTCATGCTCCCCTTTGGTTTACCAACATTATTGTCATAGGTTATCTGCTCACCTAACGCAAAAGCTATAGCATCGTTAATCTTTTCCTGTGAGTGTTTCAATAATACGCTACTATCAGCAATATTTCCGTTATCAAGAACGGTAATTATTCTGTTAACCTCAACCTTGCAAAGAGGTATGTTAACCGTAACATCGGCAAAACAAACGCCGAAACTTAAGGATTTATCATTATAAATACTATAATGTTCAATCGCTGGAACAATTCCGCGCTCAAACATATCTTCGATGATATCAAAAAGCGGTAATACTCTGTGCTCACTTTGTGGATCTATCAGGTATCCATCCTTTATTTTTGGTTGTTCAACTTCACAGCCAAGATGGTTTACTGCGTACTGAATTAACATATCCCTAAGTTTTACGGAAGCTTCTTTCAAGGCACGTCGACTAGCATATTCATTTTTCGATGGAAGCATATCACTAGGTGGCTCTAGGAATATCATATCACAGCTTATGCCGCTAATTTCACTAACTATAGCTTTTAAGTTAGCTCTACTAATCGAGCTCGATTCAAAACTACCAAGTGAAACACGAAGGCTACCATCTGCTGAAAGAATAAGTCTTACTGTTGACCCTGGATTTTCATCTTGACCAATATAACAAAGCATTGCCATACCAAGTCCCTTGCGATTATCTCCGTTTTGTGCCAGATTTTCTTTTCGTCGATTATCCCAGTCGGTTAGTTCTCGTCCCCTGATAATACAGCGATCAAGATTATAGCTGTTAGAGTTATAACCATCTACCGAATCCACAAAACCGGCACGTATGCAATTCTTTATTCTAAGAAGCATCGGATCAATTTTTCGATCGAACGCAATATCGTCTATGTGGCTCTCAACTGCAAAAAGTGCATGTGCAAATCCATGACCCTGCATCGCCAATGTAGGTGGTAAATTACTGTAGCAGCTATCCACAGCTGTGCTGTATCTTCCCTGGGCTGAATAAAGAACACGTATTAATCCGCTTGCAGCAATAGCGGCTCCATGTGAATTAACTGCATAGGCACCAAGATTGGCCGTTATCTCTGCTGAGCGGTCGATAAAGCAATCATTCTCAATTATGGTTGTTTGTAATTTAAATCGCATTGGGGTGCGAGTTATGTACTGCTCACTGTCATCGGCTATAAGAACAGGATTACCCGGAAGTTCGGTTGCAAGAAATGCACATAGTGGTTCATAGTAAATATCATTAACGGTTTTATCATCATTTATAACGCTGATAAAACTCATAGGTATATTTAATGCCTCAGAAATAGTTCTGCGAAGTTCAAAGCCATTAGCAGAGCTATAAACAGTTAGATGATCTCCCATCTTGCAGCAGACACACCCTTTTCTGGTTCCTGCATATGTTGGCTTTACACTATAAACTCCTGAGTAACTCTCTCCGCCCTCCTCTATGCGCTCACCAACCGCCTCTTCGTATCTACCAAAAAGGTTTTTGGTTATCCCATCGTGCAGCTCGTTTTCCTTAGTTATAGCGTTATCCACAGTGAACGATGGTACATTCTTAGAATATTCCACCTTAATCAGCCTCAAGGCTCTATCAGCCACCACCTCATTAGTAGCAACCACAGCAAGAATTGGTTCCCCATAGTATCTAATTCGTTTTGAAAGCAAAACTGAGGTTGGACGCCTATGTAAACGACCCTTTTCAGAGTTTTTATCGGTTAAGGAAAAATTACCGTTTTGAATGTCAAAACAGCTAACAATTTTTACAACACCATCAATGCTCTTAGCAAGCTCGGTGTTAATCGAGGTTACAAATCCATTTGCAATTTCACTGTGTAGTATTTTTGCAACTAGATAATTGTTTGGCTTAACTCTGTCGGTGTATATCGACCGACCTGTTGCCATATTTATTCTATCAGCATTACCGTCCAACTCATACCCCTTTTTGATAACTATCTTAGTCTTTATTACTATATAATAACATAACCCTTCAGATCTGAGAAATATTATGTTTTTGCAGCATAATTGCAAAATGCCGATGAATCGAGGCAAGTAATATTTCTAATAGCTCCACCGCAGTTGTAGATTATATAAATAATACTAAAAATACAAGCTGTTGTCAAGCAAAATAACCACCGGATATGTCCGGGTCGGACAAGGCCGGTGGTTATTCTTGTTTAGTAATTAATACTTATCAGAATAGACATCCTCTTCCATAAATGTAGTATCAGAATAATCTACAACCGGAGTAATATCTTTTTGAATGTGAACATCTTGCGAACCGTGAAGCAACTTAAACTCAGATACAATATGTTTTAACATGGTTGCCTGGCTGGAAAGTTCCTCACTTGTTGCTGCGCTCTCTTCACTGGTTGCCGAGTTATTATGAACAACGGCTGCGATCTGGTCGAGACCGGTTGAAATCTGTGATACAGCCTCTGCCTGCTCGTTGCTGGCAACTGTGATTCCTTTAATAACCTCGGTTGTGGCGTGAACACCCTCCTCAACCTTTTTAAGCTCGGCGGCGGTTAGCTGTGTTAGCTCAACACCCTCGTTAATAGCCTTAATCGATCCACCAATAAGGGTTGTTGTATCCTTAGCGGCATCGGCAGATTTACCTGCCAGGTTGCGAACCTCGTCGGCAACAACGGCGAAACCTTTACCTGCGGCACCGGCATGGGCGGCCTCAACTGTTGCATTAAGTGCAAGTATATTTGTCTGGAAGGCGATATCTTCAATGGTTTTAATAATCTTGCTAATTTCTTTAGATTTACCGTCAATCTCTTCCATAGAAGCAATTAGCTTCTGCATCTGCTCGGTGCTGGTCATCATTGCACTTACAACCTCCTGAGCCATGGAACTGCTCTGGTTTGCATTCCGTGCGTTCTGGTTGATTTTTTCGGAAATATCGGTAATTGTTGCTGCAAGCTCTTCGATAGAGCCTGCCTGCTCGGTAGCACCCTGTGCAAGCGCCTGTGCACCGGAAGAAACCTGATCTGAACTGCTAGCTACCTGTTCGGTAGAAAGACTAACTCTAACTATCGCGTCGTTCATCTTGTTCTTAAGTTCATACATTCCGATTTTTAGAGGTTCAAATCCGCCAACATACATATCATCATTACGGCTGCCAACAGTAAAGTCGCCATTTGCCATAACGCTCATTCCGCCACAAAGATCCTCTATCATCGCCTGTATGCTTGCGATTGTGCTCTTGGTATTCTGTGCTAGCTGACCAAGCTCATCCTGCGATTCATACTCAATTTTTGCAGCTTCAAAATCTCCTCTGGAAAGAGCAGCAATTGCGCCCTCAATTTGAATAACCGGTTTAGAGATAGAGTTTGAAAGTAATATGCCTATGATTACTGTAGCAATCAAAACAACAGCGCTTAATACTATTAGGAAAATTATAGTAATGGTACCATAGCCCTGCATAGTTTTGTACTGTTCTGTGGAGAGAGCTGTTAATTTTTCATTTATAGAGTCAATATCACTAATCGCTGAATTGGCTAACTCAGAAAAGTCACCAATGAACAAAAGGTAAGCATCGTTAGCCTCATTTGCCTTTACTAATTCTACAATTGTTGCACGATGCTGTAACAGTTGATCAAGAATACTGTTGATGCTTGTTAGCTCTTCTTCATATTGGTCGGCAAAGGGACTATTTGTTAAAATTGCCATATCAGCCATAGCAGCTGCATCTATTTCTGCAAGGGTAGCTTCAATTTCACTTATTTTAGCTGTATCACCCTGAGCGAGCAATAAATATGCTGTGTTTTTCACACTTTCTTCAAAACTTTTTCCACCATCCTTTGCGGCTATCGAGGTAGCAAAAGATGCCTCGGAGTAGCTCTCAAAAAAACCTTGGTTAACATTCTGAGCGTTCACCGAAAGTGCGGCAAGAAGTATCACTAATAAAACAATAATTCCAAGACCGACACCGAATTTCATCTTAATCTTAAGATTTTTCATATTTCACCTTTGTTGTTTTCCTATTTTTAGCATACCCTAAAAGGTTAGCTACCACTACAATATTACACCTTTTTTCAATATTTTGCAATAGTTTTTTCAAAATTGAACAAGAATGAAGGAATTTACGTCGATATGTGTAAAGCATACACAAATAATATGTGATTTACTACAAAACGACGAAACGATTCACGCTAATAATACTGCTTCAAACTGCATATAATTAGTTAATCGACAAACATAATATGAGGCAGACTATGTACAGTCTTGTAAATATTAGCGAAAAGGACGTTGTAACTATAAAATCAGGGCGAAAACTCGGGCGAATCGACGACCTTCGGTTTGACCCTATATCGGCAAAAATTCATAGCTTTGTTCTTTTTGGCAAACTTAAATTTTTTGGCATTTTCGGAAGAGAACCGGACATTAATATAATGTATGATGATATAGTTAAAATAGGAGCCGATGTTATATTAGTTAAATGGGAACCCAAGGCAAAACGAATCGATGATAGTGCCGAAGAATAAATAATTGAAAGTGTTGTAGGTTTGCTAAATTAACGCGTATCTCTATCTGTTATTTGAAATAACGTCACTGGTTGTTTGCTAGTTTGCAAATTACTTTTATCTGCATAGACTAATTATTTCAGCTTGTAGCTTTCGCTATTTGCATAAGATATTTGATTTAGCTTTTATACAAAAATAAAAAAACACCCCTAAAGGTGTTTTTTTATTTAAAATTAGAGTTTTACGGTATTAAAAATACCTGTCGGGACTAAGCCTGCTCCTCTTCCTTCATGCGGGCAAAGCACTCGCTACAGTAGACCGGACGGTCCTCACGAGGCTTGAAAGGAACCTTTGCTTCGCTGTTACAGCTTGCACAGGTAGCTACAAACATCTCACGATTTTCGCGGCTGTTTCTCTTGCGTGAATCACGGCAGCTCTTACAACGCTGAGGCTCATTCTCAAAGCCACGGCTAGCATAGAACTCCTGCTCACCTGATGTAAATACGAATTCTGCGTTACACTCTTTGCATACTAAGGTCTTGTCTTCAAACATGGGTCATCTCTCCTTTGGGGGTTATCGCCCGACAGCTACACCGGGAATCGGTTTCATCCACTCGGACTTTATGTTCAGGCAACTTTTGCCTAAATCCTATTTGCAAGTTTTTTTCGCACTCGAAAAAGCGCGTTGTCTACAGACTTGGTTGTAATGTTACAATGTTTTGCTATGTTTCTGTAATCAACTCCGTCGAGGTATGCAAAAAGAACCTGTTTTTCGAGCCTTGTTAGCTCTTCGTCGATTCGTTTTCGTAAAGCTTGATATTGTTCGTTATTAATTGCCATCTGCTCGGTGCTTACGGTTGTAATCGTTTCACACAATGGCAATGCAGTATTGAGAGGTAAATGTTTTTTTCGACTGGCACTTCTTACCGCTGAAAGTATCCCATTCGTGATACAACGATAAGCATAGGTCGAAAACTGAGCTTCCTCATTCTCATCAAAGCGTTCTACCGCTGAGAAAAGCCCAATCAATCCCTCCTGAACAAGGTCATCAAACTCTATTCCGAAACTTGCGTAGTGTGAAGCCAGGTAATTAATCCTTCCAGAATTTGCGGCTACAACTGCCTCCTGTGCCTCTATGTCACCGGATTTTGCACGTCGGACCGTATTTCTGTCAAGCTTCATCTACACACCAAATTTCGACGATGATATTAGTATAGTCTACATTTTTACATTTGTCAATGATTTGTAAACAATTTGTAATAATAATTGTTGCAGATGTACAATACCCAGCTGTAAATATATATAAATGCAATAATTTAAAAGCAAAAAACAGGCTGTTTACCGTTGTTTAGCTAATATTTAGCTAAGTAGAGCTATATTAATAGTATAACACATCAAAGCAAGAATAATCAAGTTCATATATAATAGCATAATTTAAGGCCCGGTGTCACCTCATCGTTTTCGTACAGAGACTTTTAGGCAGTTTTAGCACAGCTTTCAACAAGCACTTGACAACGACACATATATATAGTATAATATCAAGGCTAACCATATCGAGGGAATATGGGGCAATCCTTCGGCGATTAATTTCGCCGCTAATGACCGTAAGGAGGTATAATGAGAAAATATGAGGCTATGATGGTTCTCTCCTGTAATAAAGGCGAGGAAACATTAAAGGAGCTGATTGCAAAGTTTCGTACTTTAATCGAGGCTAATGCAACAATTGAGAGTTTTGATGAGTGGGGTAAGCGTCGACTTGCCTATCCAATCAACTATGAAAATGATGGTTACTATATTCTTTGCATCTTTGAGAGTAATACAGATTTCCCCAAAGAGCTTACCCGTCTTTTCAATATTACAGACGGTGTACTTCGCACCATGATTATCAACGCCTGATAATCGCAACCAGAGGTTAAGCGCTACACAAAAGCAACGCTAACTGAATAATTAGCGATAGGAGATTTGAAGATGAATGTTGTTGCACTACTCGGACGGCTTGTAGCTGACCCCGAGCTTCGCCAGACCCCGCAGGGAACAGCAGTAACGCGTATGCGAATTGCCGTAAACCGCAACTATGTAAAGCAGGGTGAAGAGCGCAAGGCAGACTTTATTGATGTAGTCGCATGGCGCGGCACGGCTGAGTTTGTTTCTAAGTATTTCAGAAAAGGAAGCATGATAGGTGTTTCCGGCTCTATACAAACAAGAACATATACCGATAAGGATGGTAATAACCGTTATGCCTTTGAGGTTATCGCCGACAATGTATCCTTTGCCGAAAGCAGAGGTTCTTCTCAATCACAAAGCATGTCCGCACCGGCTAATGCACCACAAAATGATCTACCCTTTGCCGGCGCAAACAACGACGATTTTACCCTCGTTGATGATAGCGAGGACCTACCATTTTAACATTAACTTACAAGGAGAGATAATATTATGGCTAACCCAACAGAGAGCGGAAGTGCAGCAGTACGTGCAGCTTCCCGCCGTCCCCGTAAGAAGGTTTGCACCTTCTGTGCAGAGCATGCAAAATCAATCGATTATAAAGATTTGGTAAGACTTCGCAAGTTTATTACCGAACGTTCAAAAATAATACCTCGCCGAGTAACAGGCACCTGTGCAGAGCACCAACGTATGCTCGCAACAGCTATTAAGCGTTCAAGATATGTTGCATTAATGCCATACACAAACGACTAATATTTATTATAATTAAAAGATGTAACGAATATAGTTCGTTACATCTTTTTTATTGAGTATTTGTTTTAAAAATCATGGTTTGAGGTTTGCACGTTAAGTATTTAATGGTAGAATTCGTTTAAAATATTTACTGCAAAAAAGGATGCAACGATTTTGTATCATTGCATCCTTTGCTATATGGTATGTTATTTTACGGGCAGACCGCTGTTCCGTCCGGTAGCCTTGAAGATAGCCAGCTGAAATCCATATCCACATATGGGTATTTTTCCGCCTCTTCTTCGTTAAAGCCAACGCCTATTCCGGGGGTAGGATCATTAATATAGAGGTATCCGTTTTTATAACTTGGGCATCCCGGGAAAACCGCTCTTTCTTCTTCGGTGAATGCTGTGTATTCCTGTATTCCAAAGTTAGGACTGGCAAAATCAAGATGTAGCTGAGCCGCCGCACCTATCGGCGATAGATCGCCTGGTCCGTGCCATGCTGTCTTCACACCGTAAGCTTCGCAAAAATGAGCAAGTTTTCGTGCCGGGGTAAGGCCACCGATATCGCTTATATGACAACGAATGTAATCTATCCACTGATTTGATACTATAGTTTTCCATTCAAGCGGGTGTGTGAACAGTTCACCCATTGCTAGCGGCACCGATGTTTGTTCCCTAAGATATTTAAAATAGTTAACCTGATCGGGGGGGAGACAGTCCTCAAGGAAGAACAGCTTGAATATTTCAAGGTCCTTTGCAAACTGAAGAGTGTCGGCAATGCTTAGCCGCTCATGAACGTCGTGGAGTAGCTCTACCTGCCATCCATGTACCTCACGTATCTTCTCAAAGAGGGAAAGAACACCGCGGGTGTAGGTTTTTGGATGGTAGTATGCTCCGGGTTTTGCGCCGGATGGGCTGTTTATCTGCTGAGCTTTTCCGCTAAAGTTCCCACCGTAGGTTCCCATCTGGCAACGGATATACATATATCCCTGCTCCATTAGCTCGGCAACCTTCTCGATAACCTCGGCCGGTTCCTTCCCGTCTGCGTGGCGGTAAACTGCAACGCCTTCACGGCACTTGCCGCCAAACAAATCGTAAAGTGGCATATTTGCCATCTTTCCTTTAATATCCCATAGGGCTTCGTCAACACCGCTTATTGCATTGTTTAAAATCGGGCCATTTCGCCAATACGAGCTATACATCATGCTTTGCCAGCAATCCTCAATATCAGCAACATTTCTTCCAATCATTGCCGGACGAATGTATTCCTCTATAGCGGTAACTACAGCCTTGCATCGCCAGGTGAAGGTTGCGCATCCGTAGCCAAATAACTCAGGTTCAGAGGTTTCCACCTTAACAACCACAAGGTTAATGCCGGCTGGTGCAGTAACGAATGTTTTCACATCTCTTATTATAACATTTTTCATAGTATCTCCAACTTATATTAGCTTTTAACCGCACCGCCGGTCATGCCGGCGATAAAGTAGTTCTGGAAAAAGATAAAAAGTACGGTCAGTGGTAAGCAGGAGAAAGCTGCCGCCGCCATAAGATCGTTCCACTTTACCTGATTTTGAGTGTTTAGCGAAATAATACCCACCGTAAGAGTTTTTAACTCGTCTGACGAGATCAACACCGATGAATACATATATTCATTCCATCCGTTAAACAATACAAAAAGTGCAACCGCTGCAAGGCCGGGAACAACAAGGGGTAATACTATGTTCCAAAAAACCCTAAAGCTGTTAGCGCCGTCTATTCTTGCCGCCTCGTCCAGCTCGAGAGGAATAGTTTTGAAATATGAAACCAACATCCATGTGCTGAAGGCAACATTTGTTGCGGCATAAACTATTATTAGTCCAAACAGGTTATTTGTTAGGTTAACCTGTGAAAGCGAAGCATAAAACGGAACAACCAGCATAACGCTGGGAAACATCTGGGTTATAAGCAAAAATTCCATCAGCTGTTTCTTACCTTTAAACTTAAACCTTGTTACCCCATAGCCTGCAAAGGAAGAAAATGTTGTGCAGATTAGAACGGCAAACAGACAGGTTACAATGCTGTTAAGCGTCATACGCCCAAAGCTGTATAGCGAGAAAAATTTTTCGTAAGAAAGAAGTGTTGCCGGATTTGGTAACCAGCTAAATATAGGATTATAGGTTTGAACCTCAGTTTTAAAGGAGGTTAAAATCATCCAGACGATGGGCAAAAGTATAACAAGAGCCATCATAATTAATATAAGATAGGATACTATCAGCGTAACCGCTTTTGCTTTCTTTAAACTATTAGTCATCTTTCTTTAACACCACCTTATACATAACATTAATGAGATAACAAACGAAGAACACCAATACTCCCCATGCAGCACCCTTTCCGAAACGTAGGTCGTTAAACGCTGTTCCGTAGATGCTAAGGCTTATAAGGCTGGTTGACGTTCCGGGGCCACCGGCAGTCATGGTATACACCATTGTGTACTGCTTAAACCACCAGATACTATCCAGAATCAGCACCGTTTGCAGAATAGGTCGTAGGGATGGCAGTGTTATGCTTTTAAAGCTCTGCCATGCATTAGCACCATCTATCTTTGCCGCCTCATAATAATCATATGATATACCCTGAAGACCTGCGAGTATCATTGTCATAACAAGTGGGAAGCCCTTCCATATGCTAACAAATACCACCGACGGAAATGCAAGATCGTTACTTCCAAGCCACGAAAGACTTGTATCAATTATATTTAGCTCGGTTAGTATGTGGTTTAACACACCGTACAGTGGGTTGTATATCCATGTGAAAAGAAGTGCCACAACTGCTTCAGGCAGGAACCATGGCATTGTAAAAAGCACCCTAAAAAATGTTCTGCCCTTAAACTTTAAGTTTAAGATAAGCGCTAGTACAAAGCCAAGGAAGAAATGACCGGTAACCACCAAAACCATAAACCAAAGGGTGCGAAACAACGAGTTATAAAAATCTGGGTCTTGAAATGCATCTATATAATATCTAAACCCAACAAAATCCCATTTGTTTACAAGGTTGGTGTTAAAAAAGCTTATATAAACACCGTAAAGCATGGGATATATTATTAATGCAACAAGCAAAAACACAATTGGCATTACAAATAAATAGCCATCAATTGGATTTTTGTCCAACCTATCGGTTGCCTTTCTTCTTAACATATGATTTTCCCTCTTTTATGACTAAACATCGCACAGCCAAATATTTAACCATGCGATGCTTAGTAATTGTTTAATTAGTTCTTATTAGTTGTAGTCTAACAGAAGCTCGTCGATGTCTGCCAATAGATCAGCAACTGCCTGCTCATTGTCCTTCTCGCCGCTAAATACTGCGGAGTAAGCATCACCAAGAACACTCTTTAATCCGCTAATACCTGGAAATGTTACGGTTGGAAGTGTTCCGTTTTCGATCTGCTGTAGGAAACCTGCATAGTCATCACCACTTAGATATTCAACGGTCTGTCCTTCGGTTGTTGCAGGGATTTTGCCGCTGGATTTCCAGAAGTTCATCTCGGTGTCGCCTGTTGCAAAGTGTGTTAAGAATTCTGCTGCTACTGCTTTTTGCTCGTCTGAAGCATAGGCGCTCATGGCGTAGCCTTCAGCGTTCAACATTGTTCCGGGAGCATCACCGGGCATCGGGAATGAACCAAGTTTACCTTCAAGGTCTGGGCTTGTTGCATAGGTAACGCCAAGTGCGTTAGGTCCTGTCATGAATGTGCTGGTGTATCCCATTGCAAAATAGTTTGCTGCTGTTGCATAGTCAACCTCGGTAATACCTATCGGTACAATACCGTTAGCATTCATGTCGGTCCATTGTGTGAATACTTCAAGGAATTCACCATCTGCTGTTACATCAGTCATCCAGACGCCATCCTCTTCATAAACAACGTCAAAACCGTTGCTCCAAAGGTAGCTTAAGAATCTGCTCTGGCCTGAGGAGTTGTTAGATCCTACCATCGAGAAGCCCCACTGGTCTGTCTCGCCGTCGCCATCTGTATCGGCTATTAACTGGGAATTCATGTCGATGAATTCATCCCATGTGGTTGGTAGATCAAAACCGGCTTCCTCGAAGCGGTCGGTGCGGTAGATGATAGCTGTAGGCTGAACGGATACCGGGTAGAAAGACATTGCTCCACCTAACATCGTTGCATCGTAAACGCCGTTAGCAAGTCCGTCGATATCTTCCTGGCTAATAACACTGTTAAGGTCCTGGGTTATGCCAAGGTCATGAAGTGTTGCAACTGCATCTGCACTGGTGAAAAATAATGTTGGGATATCATCCGGTGTTGTTGCCATTGCAGCAAGCTTTGTGTAGATATCGTTAGAGCTGATTGCCTGAATCTCTACCGATGTGTTCTCGTTTGCAGCCATAAATGTCTCTGCATACTCATAGATATACTGGCCGTGTGGGTCTTCGCTTGCAAAGGCACAAAGAACTGTTATTGCAACCTCTTCGCCGGTTGCTGCCTCGTCTGTAGTGTCCTCAGTAGTGTCGGTGGATGTCGTCTCTGCCGGTTGTGATGTGGTCTCTGTACTGCTACACCCAACCATGGCTAATGTTAACATCGATAAAGCTAACAAAAGCGCTGCTATTCTTTTTAACATAATACCTCCAAAAAATAATGTTTTTGCCGCCTCCTTCGGCGACTAATTAAAGGTTATCATATATTCCAACCAAAAACCATAATTATTTTAGTCGATTATTAACATAAATAAGCCAAAATGTCATTTTCTTTTGTTGTCACTGCGTTCATTCATATTCTTTCTATATTTTGCCGGAGAGGTATCCATTAAACTTTTAAACTGCCTTGAAAGTGTTATATCGCTATCATATCCACATTGTTGGGCAATGATTGTTATGCTCTCGTTAGTTGATTCTAGCAGTTTTGCCGCCTCAGAAATTCTCACAAGATTTATATACTTGTTAAGACTACGCCCACAATATTTATGAAAATATTTACTTATGGTTGCGGGGTGAAGATAGAATTTATCGGCAAGCAGCTTAAGTCCGAGATCTTCGTTATAGTGAAGATCGATATAATCTTTAATGTCTAACATCCTTGTATGTGCCGCCGAAAGAGGGGTATCCTGATGCTTAAATCCGAATGCACGATATAGAATTAATACTATCTGGGCCAATATACTACGCTCCATTAAGCTACGATGTGCCTCATGGTTTTGTGACTCTCCTTTTAAGAGACGAAGCTGGTTTATAAGCAAGCAAAATATTTCGGGATTAATATTGCGGTGATACCTTTCGTATGTTTCTATGTCGGGAGTTTCAAACACCTGAAGAAAGCAGTTCTCTAACATTAAGCTTTTAAAGTACGAGGGTTTGATAGTTAAGCCATAACGTAAAAAGGGTGAATCATGCACCACCCTTTTATGGTGATCTGCAGCCGAGATAACCAATATGTTTCCTGCAGTGGCCGGATAAGGCTTACCATCGATAAAATAGGTTGCACTTCCCTGCTCAACAAACAACAGCTCATGGCTGTTGTGTATATGATGCATATTGCTCATGGCATCATCGCTGCTTCGTGATATATTATAGTTATCAAAATCTATAGCCTTAGTGTGTTCAGGGTCAACGGTTTCGTTTAATATTATATTAACAAGATTCATTAATACTCCTACTGTTAAAAAACAATATTTATTATATCACTTTTTATTCAATAGGTCTATAAATTCATAAAAATTGGCTCGAAATTATCATATTTTTGTTTGACATTGACATTTTGCAGCTATAATACTACAATGTTTATTAAGAATTAACAGCCGCGAGGAAATATATGTCTATATATGAAACACTAAAGAATAAGGGAATTGACCTGCCGGCATCGCCGCCAAAAGGCGGGATATACCGTCAGATAGCAGAGTTTAACAACATGGCCTACTGCTCAGGTTGCGGACCGGATATTAACGGGATACTATTTAAGAAGGGCAAGCTTGGCAAGGAGATCACCTTAGAAGAAGGCAGAGAGGCAGCAAGACTGTGTATGCTTAATCTGCTTGCGGTTATCGATGCAAATGTTGGATTAAACAGGGTGAAGAGTTTTACCAAGATGCTGGCATTGGTGGCAAGTGATAACGAATTTTACGATCAGCCCATGGTAGCAAACGGAGCGAGCGAGCTTATTGCCGAACTGTTTGGCGAAGAGATTCTACCGGCACGTTCGGCAATAGGCGTTAATGTTTTGCCCGGCAACATTCCGGTAGAGATAGAGTTGATGTTCGAGCTGTGTGACTGAGGCTAATCATGAAGGACATTGTTATTAAGGGTGGTTTAGTTGTAGACGGCACCGGAGGATCACCCTATAAAACAGACATAAGAATAACAAACGGAACAATTGCCGAGATAGCATTAAACATCAACCCCGACAATGCCGTTATAATAGACGCGAGTGGGTTAACGGTTACGCCCGGCTTTATTGATCTGCACACCCATAACGATCTTTTGGTAATGGAGCAACCTCACCGTTACAATGCAATATCACAGGGAGTAACCACCGAGGTTGTAGGCCTTTGTGGCCTCGGAGTTGTTCCTCTTTGCGGAAAAGAATTAACAGATACCATTAAACTCTATTCCGGAATACTCGGTTATTATAGCGGTGATAAAAAAAATCTTGCAAGTTTTGATTCATATCTTACAGCAGTTAACGGCTCGGCTACAAACATTGCTGCTATAGTAACTCACTCAGCTGTTCGAGCTGCTGTAATGGGTTACGAAAACAGGGTGGCTACGAATGATGAAAAAAAACAGATGGGGAAAATAATTTCCGATTGTCTTGATGAGGGCGCAATTGGCTTTTCAACCGGACTAACCTACTATCCTGCAGGATATTCAGATACCTCTGAAGTTATAGAGCTTTGCAAGGTGGTAAAGGAAAAAAACGCTGTTTTTTTCCCTCATAAAAGGGACAACTATACAGAGCCTAGAAACATCGGTGATGAAGAAATTGTTAAGATAGTAAAACAAACCGGTGTTAAATTACATCTGCTTCATCATCGAACCGGATTAGACAATGCAGGAAAAACTGAACAGCTGCTTCAGCCATATAAAGAACTAATCGACTCGGGATATGACATATCATTTGAACTATACCCATATGCGGTGGGAGCTGGATTTGCTAAGGTGTTTTTACCTCCGTGGGTAATGGAAGGCGGCTACGACAACGCTATTAAAAGGCTGTCGGACATGGGGCTACGAGAGCAAATTGCAAATGACATGAAGGAGCGTTACGGCTACCTTATGCCGTTAACCGGTGCAGTTATTAACGTATTGAAAAACACAAAGGAATATGAAGGTTTAACCTTCGCCTCGGTAGCGAAGATGAGAAACCAGGATGAAATTTCCATGGTGTTAGATCTATTGCTGCTAAATGAATTTGAGTTTGGATACTATTATGATCTTGACGATAATGTTGATTGTTCTGCTGTAGATACCGATTTTTTAGATTTGCTTCTCATGCCATTCTACACTGTAGGTAGCGATTCTATTAACTATGGTCCCAAACCTCACCCCCGATCAACAGGTAGTTTTACAAAATTACTAAGACTAGCCAGAGAGCGTGAATTCCCTTTAGAAGGGTTAATACACAAAATCACAGGATATCCCGCAAAACGATTTTCTCTTAACAACAAAGGTCTTATAGCGGTTGGAATGGATGCAGACCTTGCCATTTTTGATTATAGCAAGGTTACAGACAATGCCACATTTAAGGAAACAACAAGGTTATCCACCGGTATTGTTCATGTTTTAGTTAAAGGAAAGTTTGCAATTTTAAACGAAAAATCAACCAACGGTTGTTATGGAAAGTCGATAAGGAGACGGAATGAAGGTTTATAAAGATCTTGGCATAAAGAGCATAATTAACGCAAGTGATACCTACACTAGGATAGGTGGCTCGGTAATGAGCGAAACGGTACTTCAGGCAATGACAGAGGCTTCCAGATGTTTTGTTAACATTGAACAGCTTTCCGAAACGGTGGGCGATAGGATAGCAAAGCTGACAAATAACGAATCAGCACTGGTATCATCAGGCTGTGCTGCATGTATAATACTTGTAAGTGCTGCTGCAATGTGTGGCTGTAATATAGAAAAAGCAAAGGCATTACCAAACACCGACGGTATACAAAAAAATGAATTTATAGTATTTAAGCCACAAACCGAAATCGATGCTCTGCCATACTGGCAGTTAATTAAGCTTAGCGGTGCAGAGGTTGTACCGGTTGAGCCTACCATAGATGATCTTCGCGTCGCAATAACCAATAAAACCGCAGGCATCTGGCTGTTTGCAGGGGAAATGTATGAAGAGGACACGCCGGATTTTAAAGAGGTTATCGATGTAGCACGTCATCTTGGAGTGCCAACATATATTGATGCTGCGGCCCAACTACCACCATTTTCTAATCTATGGTACTACACAAAGCAGCTGGGGGCAGACGGTGCTGTGTTTAGTGGTGGCAAGTATATAATGGGACCTCAGAGCAGTGGATTATTTGTTGGCAAGAGTGAAATTTCAGAATTTTGCCGTAAAATATCCAGTCCTAACGTTGGAATAGGGCGGCCCTTTAAGGTAGGCAAGGAAGAGTATATAGGTTTTTACCAAGCATTACTAGAGCTATCTCAGATAAACGAAGAGACGCAACGAGAGCTTCACCATTCATTCCTTAACATAGTTGAAGAAGGGCTTCATAACCTACCTATCGACATAAGCCGAACCGAGTACGGAAGGCTTGGTCAGGAGGCTCCGCGACTTATTATAGACCTTAAAACCGAATTGGGATCAGACTGTGCAGAATATCTCTATAAAACATTTGACCCCGGTATAGACATTGGGTTCTATCCACCAAACGATATCTCGGGTACACCAACCCAGATATTTGTAAACTCAATTAATCTTAAAAAAGGTGATGCCGAATACATTGTTCAGTGCTTAAAAAAATATATTTCAATTAAAATGCAAATAGCAGTTCATCAACGGTAACGCTCGCGCACATGTTAGCATAGTATAGCCTAAGCGGTTAAGGTCGGAGGGCAGCTATGAACAAAAGGGGTGGTAGTTATTACTGGTTGTTTCTATTTTTAGTTTTAATAGCGGGACTTTCAATCCTGTTGTTCGGAACCGATGGTGGAAGGTATGTTCTGTTGGCTGCACTGGCGTTGTTAATTGCCGTATCGATTTTAAGATGATGGGAGGCGTTATGCAGATTGTTGTGGTTAAAAGTCCGAAATACCTAAGGGGTATATTAAAGTTGATTTTCGGCATAAAATAGGATAAAATAGAGGGTGAACTTAACTGTTCACCCTCTAACCTTAGGATATTATATGAACTGCTCATTATATATTCATATTCCATACTGCAACAGCAGGTGTTTCTACTGTGACTTTTACAGCAACACACCTCCTGTTGACAACCTATATATAGATACTGTAATTAGCCGCATTCCAAACATGGAGTTTGAAACGGTTTATATTGGCGGTGGCACCCCATCACTAATGAGCTGCGAGCAACTTAGCAGGCTATGCAACAACATTCGAAGCAAAGAGGAGTTTACCATAGAGGCAAACCCTGAAACCTTAACCAAGAACTTTGTGTTAACAGCTCTACGTTGCGGTGTTAACCGCATTTCGCTTGGCATTCAAAGTTTAAATGATAAAAGTTTATCAGCAATAGGTAGAAGACATAGTGCCCAAACTGCAATAGATGCAATAAAACTAGCTAGCAATAATGGCGTGGATAACATCTCTACCGACCTCATGCTAGGATTGCCATATCAGGAAAAAGAGGATATCGACAACTTTGTTAATACCATGGCAACACTTAATATTTCACACATCAGCTGTTACATGTTAAAGTTAGAACCTAACGTTCCACTATATAATAGTTTAGAATCATTACCAAACGCCGACAAGGTTGCCGACCTTTATGAATATGCTGTTAAGAGGATGAGAACACAGGGTTATTTAAGGTATGAATTTTCAAACTTTGCAAGAGATAACCTTTACAGCCGGCACAACATGAGATATTGGGATTGTCTTAACTACCTCGGCATCGGCCCATCGGCACATTCCTGCATAGACAACAAGAGGTTTTACTATCAAAACGATACCAAAAAGTTTATAGCTAATAACGAAAAAATCCCCGACGGTGAATGTTCCGCCGAGGACTATATAATGTTAACTTCAAGGCTTTCAAAGGGTCTATCTTTAACCGAGCTGTACAACCGCTTTGGATATAAATTTAGTGAATTAAGCTTAAAGCAGCTGCGTTTTTTTGAAGAGAAGGGTTTGCTGAGAGTTTCTGATGATAATATTACATTTACCGACAGGGGTTTAATGATTCAAAACAGTATCCTTGCAAGCATACTGTAACAACCACATGTTTTGCTAAACATCTATTTCTTTTCCTAGCGATAAAGAGTAGATAATTCGTTGTTTTATCGGCAACTTTAATCGCCGTTCAACCGCCTGCGAATACAGCATTAGCTGTTCTCGATACATATCTATTAACTCGTCGACTTCGGCACGAGTTGTTTTATAGTCCACTATAACAACACCGTCTGCTTCTACCAAGATTAGATCCACAACCCCCTGTATTACCATGTCGTTATGCTCGGTTATAAATTCATACTCACGATAAAACTTCTCCGCTTTAGATATTCGCTTAGCAAGCTTACCGGATAAAAATCTTCTTATGGTATACATGTTAACAAGATCCAGTTGTTCCTTACCCATGAAACCTTCGTTTAACAATCTATTTAGTTCATCCTCAACTTCATTTGCTAAAAGCGGAAGCTTGCAAAGCTGTAAAAATGCATGTGTGGCACTGCCTCGAATTGCCCCACCTTCGGTTTGAGAAGAAAACTTAGGAACTACAGGGGTTGGAGGGAGTTGTTGCTTTTTCTCTAACAACTCGGTTACCGAGTGTTTAATAGGTTTTTTGGTATCCTGTTCATTTTTATATGCCCACCCAAACAACTCAATATATGATGAAACATCAACGGCCTCGCTAGGTTTTTGCCCCTTAACGTTCGGCTGCTGTTTTTCGCAGAAGTTTACCTTTAAGTTTCCGACAGCTGAAACCGTTGATAGCGGTATATCTGAGCATATTGACCTTAGCGCATCTGCAGCAGGATGAGTAAGTGCATACAACATCAGAATGTCGCTAAAACTTTTCTGTCTTTCCAGCAGAGCTGGAGTAATTCCGCCCTCTGCATATAGTTCACCCGCAAGGGTGATAATTTTTTTATCCTTTGCCGTTGTAAAGATAAACAGTTTTTCCATAGCCCTGGTAGCAGCTACATATAAAAGCCGCATTCTTTCGCTTTGCAATTCCTTAGCGGTGGCAATTGCAGCGGCACAGCGAAACGGTGTTTCGGTAAACCCATCACCGGTAAAAACTCTCATTCCTATCGAACTACTATCCTGCTGTAACACCGGCGACGAAAGCTCTCTTACATTAAATAACTTTGCAGTACCGGCAAGTATGCAAACCGGAAACTCTAAACCCTTTGAGTTGTGTATCGTCATCACGTTGATAAATCCACGACGAGTTGTTGTTTCCTTTTTTTTACGTAAATCCCCCTCTAAAACAAGGTTAAGCCTTCGTATGAATCCGGTTATTCCGTTTCGCCCAACCTTATCATACTGCACCGCCAAAGACTCAATTTCCGCTATTGCAGATGGTGCACCAAGCGACATTGAACAACAAATAACATAACCGTTCAGCTGTTCATATATCTCCTGTAAAAGAAGACGCACCGATATAGACGATGCCTTTGCATGTAGCTCCCACAACATTTTAGCATAGCCAGACATCTTTGTATCCTGCGATTGTGCCATAGATATAATTAATCGCTTATGTTCACCCAGATAGAGTTTTGCAACATCGTCGGCGGTAAATCCTGCAAGTGGCGAGAGAAGAACGGCAATTAAATCGACCTCGGAAGAGGGGTTTGCCAAAAACCGAAGCAGGGCTATCAACGGCATTACCCCAGCCTCCTCTGAGAGTGATTTGTCGCCGGCAACCTCGGTAGACAGGCCAAAATCGTTTATTATGGCTGCATATTCGGTTACCGCCTTGTTTGTTTGAACCAATATACAGATATCCTCGGCAGGCGTTCCCTCTAGCATAAGCTTTTCGCACAGCTTTGCAACCGATGATCCATCATCCTCGTTGCATACCATTAATTCAACCGCCCCGGAAGAATCACCCTGCTTGCCTAGATATAGTCGATTATTTTCGTCGTAATCGATACCGCCAAGCTGTTTCGACATAGCTAGTGTAAACAGATCGTTTACATTACTTATAACCTCTCTCGAGCTGCGGTAGTTTTTCGAAAGATAAATAACCTTAGATGCATCGCCCTTTTCGGCATTTTCTACTCTTTCGGCAAATATGTCGGGACGAGCCGAATTAAAACCATAAATACTCTGCTTAACATCACCAACTAAAAATATAGCTTCTGTTTTTTTTGCCGCAAGTGCATGGTATATATAATCTGCTATCGGGTTAGTGTCTTGATATTCGTCAACCATTATCGCAAAATAACGTTCGGTAAGGCCCAGCTGTTTATCATTTATAAGTTGTGCCGCCATATGTTGAAGGTCATAAAAATCGAAGCAGGAAGCCTCTTTTTTCAGTTTGGTAAGGGTTTTATGGTAAAGTAATGTTGCCTCACAAAGTGCTGATACCATGCACTGATGTTGCTCACATATAGGGAGATAGTCGGAAGAAAAGTTATCTTCATAAAGCTTGTTAACCATAAGTTTTGCATTGCTTCTAAGAAGCTTTATAAGCTCAGACATACCATTGCCCAACCCCTTATCCAGCCGCAATGTTTCATATCCGCTTCCTGAAGGCCCACAGGCAAACAGCGTTTTCATTTCGTAGTAATCACCAGCTTCACAAAGCACTATCAGCTGATCCACAAAATCTTTTTCCCTTGTAAGCTGGTTTAATGTTTTATCACTAACACCACAATCGATAGCAAAATTCACAGCCTTCTCCAGCGAGTGAAAGGCCGTTCTTAGTGTGTCTTTTGCGTATAAAAACAAAACCTCACCGGCAGGCGTTTTTCCAAGCTCTATGCTAGGTTCGGCATTCTTCACCTGATTTTTTATGTACTCTTCGGGAAAAGGCCTGCTTATCATCCTGCGGTGAAGCATTTTTATTGCATTTTGAGCCTCATCTAGGTTGCGAGGATTAGCAAAGTTAGAGGCAAAAAGGGCAAAGCTATCATCATTTAACATCTCGTTCATGGTTTGAGTCATGGCTTCCTGCTCTATTACATTTAGCATAAGCCGTTCGCCAACCTTGAAATCAGGTTCAATAAGTAGCCTTGCAAAAAATTCGCTACAAAGGTTTTTGCAAAATGAATCAAAGGTTCCTATTGTTGCTCTTGGCAGTAACATTCGTTGTTTTTTTAACAGCCTTGTATCATGTTTACCTTCGTTTATCATTCCTGTTAGCTTATGACTAAGGTCGCTCTTTAACTTTGCAGCGGCAGCAACGGTAAATGTTACAACCATTAATCTATCTGCATTATGCTCGGGATTACCATCACACAAAAGCCGCAAAACACGCCGAACAAGCACGGTAGTTTTACCACTACCTGCTGCGGCAGATATCAAAAGTGCGTAGCCATCTGTTTCAACGGCTGCCTGTTGTTGCGGTGACGGTTTAAATTCCGACATTCTATTCGGTTCCTTTCAAAAAATTAAAACGACGCCTCCATAGCCATAGATGCAGCAGCTATAGCTGCAGTTTCACACCTTAATATATTATTTGATATTAGTACAACCGTTGCCCCGCTTTTTTCCATCATTAAAACCTCACTATCGCTAAACCCTCCCTCAGGACCGATAAATAATGAAAGTTTTTTCGGAAGTGGCAATGAAATAAGCCTCTCGCTCGCCTTTTCATGACAAAGATAAAAACTATCACCACAAATAGAGAGTGCCTCGCTTAAATTTTTCAGATATGAAAGTTTTGGCAAACTGCTTCGCCCACACTGTTTTGCCGCCTCCAGAATAACCCTGTTATAACGTTGCAGCTTAGCCTCGATATTCTCGGCCTTAACATCACTATTTTCTGTAGGGAGCAGAAAAAATCTATCCACTCCAAGTTCGGTACATTTTTGTATCATAAGAGAAAGCTTGTCGCCCTTTGCTACCGAGATAAACATGGTTATCTCACGACGCTGAAGGGTGGGGCGCTGTTCCTTTTCAATCTCGATACTAAACGGATTAAGAGAAACTATTTTACATAAATAATCAGCACCGTTACCATCCGAAACCGTGATAGCGTTTCCTATCTTAGAGCGCAAAACACGAACCAGATGCCGCTCATCGTCTTTTGATAGGGTTATATTGTTCCCGTTTTTTTCTATGTAAAAATATTTATGACTCATTCATAATTCCATGTGTTATCATCTTGACTTAAGATTAGCGCTTATATTTCGCTTCTGTTCCGGTTGCTATCCTTATTATATTTTGATGGTGCATCCCCACCACCATTAATGATATCGCCGCCGATAGCAGAATTTCAAGAAGGCTTATTTGTGTAATATTGGTTAAATTAATTACAATAAGTATAACAGGGAAGCAGAGTGCAGCAACAATGCTTCCGAGCGAAAACATTTTCGAGGTTTTAAAAACAACATAAAATATTATTAACAAGATTGGTGCTATAGGTGGGTAAAGGCCCATAATACAACCAACTCCGGTAGCAACACCCTTTCCACCCTTAAAACCAAAATATATTGGAAACATATGACCTAAGATGTTGGTAAATGAGGCTAGATACCCTGCCAACAAAATGGTAATTTCATTTGCATTTAACAGATGCGTAACTATAAGTGTTGATATAACTACAGAAAATGTTCCCTTAAGCATATCACCTGCAAAGGTAGCAAAGCCTGCCTTTTTACCAAAATTTCGCATCATGTTGCTCATACCGGCATTGCCACTACCTATCGTTCTTATATCGGTGTTGTATCGGTGTTTAGAGATAATAACCGCAAACATTATAGATCCTACAAAATAGCCTATCAGGGCAGCAACAATAAGTGCAAATATATTTACTTCAGACATTTCCCCTCCTATCCTTTAAAGTGATACATGATAATTCCGGCAGCTACCGCTGCGTTTAGCGATTCAAATCCGGTAATCTCTATTCTTACAGCTTCATTACAGCGAGCTATAATATCTTCGCTAAGGCCATTTCCCTCGTTACCGATTAATATTGCTACCGAATCCTTTACCGTGCAGTCAGCTAGCGAAGTTTTGGCCTTAGGAGATGTGGCAATCATTTTTATATCAGCGCTTTCTGCTAGGCTAAAAAGATTGTCAACATCTGTTTCGATAAGAGGAATGGCAAAGAACGCACCGGCTGATGCTCTTATAAGGCTCGGGTTGGTAATGTTTACACCTTTACAAACAACAACTCCATCGTAGTTCAGTGAAGCTGCGGTTCTTATCATTGCTCCGGCATTATCGGGATTTTGTATATCAAACAAAACAAGATATCTGCCACCTTTTTTAAGGCTCCTGGGCATATAAGGGACTTTGCAGATAGCACAAACACCCTCAGGCGATTTCAAAATGGTTAGCTTGTCGTATACATGCGGCTCAACAACCGTTATGTTGTTATCAGCAAATGTTTGATTTTTTTCCAAACAGCGCTTTGTTATAAACAGCTCGGTAGCACACTGCGATGCAATGGCTTCGGCACAAAGTTTAACACCCTCAACAACAAAAGCATCTTGCTCTTTTCTTTGCTTCGCATCACGAAGCAATAAGGTTATCTGCTGAATTTTTTTATTATTCCGGGAGGTAATGATTTCCAATAGTATCCCTTTCGTTTTAGTCCTTTACCGCTAGATATGCTGCTAGTTCCTCAAAACTGGCCGCTATCGGAAGTGTGTCACCACCCTCCTTTATGGTTTCTAGGTAGTGAGAATCGCTGTCGGTAATAATATTATACTGTTTCTTTATTTCCGGGTAGTGAACCGTTTTCTTAAACTCCTCAATATTTCTTATTTCAACCGCTCCAAAATAGCAGTCCTCCGGAACGGTTCCCAGCGCGGATATAATGCCGTTGCTGCTGCGGTCAATATGTGCAGGAACTGCAACTCCTCCGTAGTGGCTAAGAATATGGTGAAGGTCGGTAACCGAAATATCGGTCGCCATGCTAAGCATCCTATCATCCTCGGCAATGATATTATCCAACTCGTCCATTAGCAGCTGCTGTCCGAAGATATCAGGACGGTTACTTAGCTTGATGCTACGTGATGCCACAAACCTATCAAAATAGCCGGCACTATCAAGGTTGGGAAGAAGGCAAACAACATGAACCTCCTCCGATGTGCAAAGCTCCATTCCACATATAACGGTTAGCTCGGTATCCTTTGCAACCTTTAGCACCGCCTCACAGTTTGCCGTTGTGTTATGGTCGGTTATTGCTATCATGTTTAATCCACCAATCAAAGCCATGTTAACAATGTTGTTTGGCGTCATGTCATTATCTGCACAGGGAGATAGTGCCGTGTGGATATGAAGGTCGTAAAACACCCCCATTAGGATAAAACCAAATCTGATTTAACCGCTGTTTCATATACGGGCATCGAACTTTTTAATACGGTAACACCGTGTTGCTGTGCCTTTTGAAGTGCAAGATCCTCCGGAGTGGTTCCGTCTGCAATAATAACAACCGCGGTGTCGGTTAATGTTGCAACAGCAATTACATTTGCATTACCCATAACCGTTACCCAAACTCCATCTGTTGGGGCCTTGGTCATGCAGTAGCTAAGTAGGTCACAACAGTATATCTTTTTCTCAACAGCCCTATCATCCTCGCCGCGGCAAAGAACCTCAAACCCTGTATTTTCGATAAATTCGGCTATTGTCATGATTATGGCCGTCCTTTCATTGAAAACTATTCCTCGTTTTGCTGTGCATCATCTGTTTGTTGCATACTGTCTATCGTTAAAAAACGTTCCGAAATTCTGTTAAGATCATCGATTATCTTGTCTACCTCGGGTGTGTCTTTAAGTTCTTCTGCGGCGGTTTTAATCTTTTTTTGAAGGTTATATATACACATGTCCTCGGTTGCAAACCCTCTTACTATATCCTCTGCCATAGCATGACATGAGGGCGCTCCACAGGATCCGCAGTCCTTGCCAAACAGTCTTTTTTCAATCTCCTGAAGATGTCCCATCATCTCAAGAGCGGTATGTCTGTTTGGGTGTAACTTTAGAACCGATAGATGTTCTATCTCACAGTCGAAGGGTATCAACTCATTTAAATGATCAAATTCCTCCTTTGGTCCACTAACCGGCATATAGCTTGAAAGCGACTTTATGTTGGTTCTACACATGAAAGGATTCGCCACGGTTAAAACTCCACCGGTGCATCCACCTGCGCAGGCGTTAAGCTCTACGAAATCAAGGTCGGTAAACTTTTCATCCTCAAGGTTGTTAAGAACCTCTATAACATTTTCGATTCCGTCTGCTGCAAGGTAGCTGTTTTTTAATATTGCCGAGGCTTCGCCTCCCGAAGTTCCCCATGAAAGGCCTATTCGTCCCGCTTTGGAAAGCGTTTCATCGTCATCACGCTTCTTCATTGCCTTTACGAGTAGCGGATATACATCCCTTATTGCCACAACGCAATCCACCGCCGAATATGTGGTTCCTAAGGGGTTATTTGCCGCTGTCATCTTTGCGGCACATGGCGAGATAAATATTGCTCCTATCTCCTCAGGTTTATATCCGGTTTTTTCGGCTGCACGTTGTTTTGCTAACCTTGCCGCAAGCTCCATCGGCGAATTAAAGGGAAGCAGGTTATCAATAAGTTCGGGGTATCTCACCCTAATCAACCTAACAACCGCAGGACATGCCGAGCTAATAATAGGCTTTGTTAGGGAACCAAAAACTGACGGATCACGGGTTTTTTCACTAACCAGCTCTGCCGCCTTTGCCACCTCGAAAACGTCGTCAAAGCCTATCTTTAACAGTCCGTAGATTGCGGTGGAGATATTATCAAGATTATTAAACTGTCCAAACAATACCGGGGCGGGCAGTGCTATGCGATAGCGAAATTTATCTAGCGATGCTAGGCTGTCTACAATTGGAAGCTTTGCATGTGCGGGACATACCCTTATGCATTCGCCACAATCGATACAGCGTTCTTTTATTATTTTCGCCTTGCCGGCTCGAACCCTTATTGCTTCGGTGGGACAGCGCTTAACGCAGTTTGTACAACCTTTACAACGTTCTCTGTCTAGCGTAACCGAATGGAAATTGCCTGCATCCTTGGTTGTTACACCATTAATATTTTCATCCATATGTTAATCCTGTTTAATCGTCAAGCTTTATCAACATTCTAATGGTGGTTCCCACTCCTACAGTGGATTTTATATCTATTTCATCAACATTTTTTTTCATATTTGGTAGCCCCATTCCGGCGCCGAATCCAAGATTGCGCACCTCGGCAGAAGCGGTTGAAAAACCTTCCTGCATTGCTTTTTCTATATCAGGTATTCCGGGGCCGATATCCTTTAATATCATTTCGATGCCAAAATCGGTAATAGTTACGGTAACATCTCCGCCATAGGCATGGATAGCCATGTTTATCTCACCCTCATATAGCGCTATAGCCACCCTGCGAATAATTCGAGGTTCAAGACCCAGGCTTTTAAGGTTATTTTTTACATTGCTGGAAACCTCTCCCGCTCTTGTAAAATCGTCTCCCGGAACGGTGTAATTTAGTATTATATCATTGCTTCCCACTGTTAAAGCCATTCCTTTCTCTGCAACACGAAAACTTTGTAGTTTTTTAATTATGATATAAAAGACCACAAAGGCTTAAATTATCCGTTTAATTATTTATTTTCATTTTACCGCTTCGCCGCCGCGCAATCCTTTTTCGTATAATCTTCCCGCAGCTTCAAACATGGAGTGTTGGGTACATAGCATAGCAATACCACGTTCATCTGCAAGCTTGCAGATATCCTCTGTCGGTTTTTTGCCTCTCACCAAAACCACACAAACCATGTCCATCATTTCAGCGGTTCTTATCGTTTGGGTATTAACAAGTCCGGTAAGCAATACTGCCTGATCCTTAACAAAGGCCAGTACATCGCTCATAAGGTCGCTGGAGCAGGCGGTGTGAACCTCATTATCACTCATAGCTTCGCCACAGATAAACTCTGCATTCAATATGGTTTTTATATCCCCAATAGTCATAACAGCCTTCCCTCTTTTGTAAATATCAAAGGTGGAATACAGCATAAACAGCAGGCATAATTTCAAAAAACGCTGTGATTCCTCACGTTAAATATAGCATAATAGCTGTTTAAAGTCAACCTAATAAAAGGCAAAGGTCTACAGTCGTTTATCTTGTTGTTTAGAGTTTTTAGTAAATATAAAAACTAACGACAAAAAACACTTTACTTTATCCTATACATTGTATATAATATATACTATATATGAATTTTGGAGGTATTGCTATGAAGATGATTACCGCTATTGTTAACAAGGATGACGCAGGAACCGTTTCCCATCTGTTAACCAATGCTGGTTACTCGGTTACCCGTATGGCTACATCCGGTGGATTTTTAATGGCGGGAAACACCACTCTAATTATCGTTACCGATGATGAGAAGGTGGATCATGTTATTGAAGTTATATCCGGTTGTGCAAAACAGCATACCGAAGTGATTCCAAGCGGCACTACATACGGCCCCGGTGTTTCTGCTGCCTATCCTTTAGAGGTTATGGTTGGTGGTGCAACAATTTTTGTTACAAACGTAGAACGGTTTATTAAGATATAGTGAAGCTGCTTGACAACGATGAATTTTATCGTCAACTAAGCCATAGGCGCGCTGACAATAATCTTTGCAAAACAAGTTTAATTATTGCTCCTGATGGTTGCGGAAGAGGATTTGCCGCCAGAATACTAGCGGCTTATTATCTGTGTAACGAGGAACACGAAATTGAAAGCTTTGCTGATTCGCCGAGTAGCGAGGTATTATCGGTTCATGGCGAGGGCGTTTCCGGAGAGATTAAGATTTCCGCAATACGAGATCTTATTAGTAAGGCATACGAAACATCTCTCGACGGTAGGGGGCGCGTTGTTATTATTAAGGATGCAAATCGTCTTAACCGCAGCTCGGCAAACGCACTATTAAAAATATTAGAGGAACCTCCTGAAGGCCTAATGTTTATCCTTACAGCTTCATCGGTTAAAGATCTACCATCTACCATAGTTTCACGTTGCAGCAAATATTACATCTGTGCGGTATCAAGGCAAACAACAAGGGAATATATTGATAAAACAAAGCTAAGCGAGCGGGAAAAGCAGCTGTGCTTAGCGGCATTTAATGGAAGATTGGGAGCTGTTAAGCGCTATAGCGACAGCAAAAAATATCGTAACCTGTTGATTCGTGCCGGTGATATCATCGATGCGGCGCTTTGTCATGATGAATACAAACTCCTCACATCCCTCTGTGGAAAGGGCAGGGAGGAGCGTCGAGATCTCGAACAACTTTTTTATTGCACTGTAAGATTGTTTTTAGCGGCCGCAGCAGGCGATTATCCCGAGGGTTCACAGCCGCGAACTGCATGTTATTCGGCAGCATCGGCGGTTTCCGGCGGTGCTACACAACTTAAAAGAAACCTCAATCAGAAGCTGATAAGCATCGGCATTTGTGAGGGAATTAAAGAGGCATTTAATGATTAGAATTGTAACTGTAGAGTTTAAAAAAGGCGGCAGACCATATTATTTCGATCCTAATGGACTCGATATTAAAACCGATGAATGGGTTATTGTGCAAACGGTTCAGGGTGAATCATGTGCAAAGGTTACCCAGGGCAACCACCCAATGGGGTTGGGCTTTAATAAGGAGCTGAAAAAAGTTTTAAGAATCGCGTCAGCCGATGATATAAAAAGATTAGAAGAAAATAAAAAAAGAGAAACCGAGGCATTCGAGCGATGTTCAGAAAAAATATTAACGCATAAGCTTGTAATGAACCTTGTAGATGCCGAGCTTAGTTTCGATAGAACAAAACTGTTATTCTATTTCACCGCCGAGGGGCGTGTGGATTTTAGGGAATTGGTTAAAGATTTAGCAGCAACCTTCCACACAAGAATAGAGCTTCGACAGATCGGGGTTAGAGATGAGAGCAAGATGGTTGGAGGAATAGCTGTTTGTGGACAACCTTTTTGTTGCAACCGTTTTTTAAGCGACTTTGCACCGGTAAGCATAAAGATGGCAAAGGAGCAAGGTTTATCTCTTAATCCTGCCAAGATAAGCGGAAGCTGTGGACGATTAATGTGTTGCTTGGGATACGAGCAGGAAGCCTATAAACATCTAAATAGCATTACCCCCACCGTAGGTTCGATAGTATCCACACCGGATGGTGAAGGCCCTGTTGTAGATGTAAATGTTCTATCAGGAAATCTAAAGGTTAGGCTTAACAACCAATCCGCACCGAGGCAATATCATCGTGACGATGTTACCGTAATTACCGCTGCAAAGCGCGGCAAAAGAAGATAGAATAATGGGAGAGAGAGTATATGATACGAATTATTACCGAGAGCACCTGTGATATTACATTTGAAGAAGCAAAGAAGATAAATCTTCATATGTATGCAATGCCGCTTTCTTTCGGTGACGAAACCTTTTACGATAAGGTTACCATAACAACCACCGAATTTTACGAAAAGCTTGCAAAATCTGAAAGCCTTCCAACAACTGCACAGATAACACCTGTTCAGTTTATAGAGCTTTTTGAATTATATCCTGATGAGCCGATAATATGTATACTTATCTCAAAAAATCTTAGCGGCACCTATAATTCGGCCTGTGTTGCCAAGGAGGAGTGCGGTCGAAATGATGTTTTCATTATTGATGGACACAATGTTACTATCGGTAACCAGCTATTAATTAGGGAGGCGTGCCGACTTCGCGATGAAGGGCTTTCGGCTGGTGAGATTGCAGATGTTATAACAAGACTATCTGAAAAGGTAGAGGTAACTGCCATGATAGAAACTCTTGAATATCTGGTTAAGGGTGGAAGAATATCGGGGGTTAGCGGATTTTTAGGTGGAGTGTTAAATCTTAAACCAATTATAAGGGTGGCTGATGGTGTAGTTAGCACCATTGGTAAACAACGTGGCTCTGCTAAAGCATATGAATTTGTTAAAGAGGAAGTACTAAATAGATACGATTCAACCATGCCGGTTGTTCTCGGTTATTCACAGGATAACTCCAGAATGGATGAGTTGGCAGAAGCTTTGAACCTTTCTAAAGGCTATTACTGCACCGAGATTGGCAGCGTGATAGGGGTTCATGCAGGACCCGGAATTGTTGGAATTGCATACTTTAAAAAATAAGAGTAGAATATGATTCAAAATGTTGAAAAAGGAAGTTAATTTAATTATGAAGCGTACTGAGATTAAAAAATTATATGATGCCGTTTTAAAGGCAGATGAGCAGATTTACAGCGGAATTGTGACCGTTGCAGGTTTTGTTAAAACCGCAAGATTTGGTAAAAATGTTGCATTTATAGAATTAAACGATGGTAGCTGTTTCAAAAATCTGCAAACTGTTATTGATCCATCCATCGAAAACTATGCCGAGATTGAAACGGTTGGAGTCGGTGCTGCATTAATCGTTGAGGGGGAAGTTGTTCTAACCCCCGAAGCTCGCCAACCATTTGAAATTAGTGTGAAAAAAATTAAGATTGAGGGCGGTTGTCCCGGAGATTATCCTTTACAGAAAAAGAGGCATGGCGCAGAATTTTTGCGAACCATTCCGCACCTAAGATTGCGCACAAATATTGGCAATGCAACATTTAGAATAAGAAGCGGGCTTGCATTTGCTATTCATGAATTTTTTAATAAAAATGGATTCATATATCTACACACCCCCATCATCACCGGAAACGACTGTGAGGGTGCGGGCGAGATGTTTAGGGTAACAACCTTACCCCCACAAAACCCACCAACCACAGAAGATGGTGATGTTGACTTTTCACATGACTTTTTTGGTGGTATAGCTTCGCTTACCGTTTCGGGACAGCTAGAGGCAGAGGCTGGGGCGCAGGCACTTGCAAATGTTTACACATTTGGCCCAACCTTTAGAGCCGAGAACTCTAACACACCGCGTCATGCTGCAGAATTTTGGATGATAGAGCCTGAGATAGCATTTGCCGACCTGTTCGATGATATGCAGCTTGCTGAGGATATGGTACGATATGTTGTTGGTTATGCCCTCGATAACTTTGCCGATGAACTTGCATTTTTAAACGAGTTTGTTCAAAAGGGTCTGATTGAAAGGCTGAAAGGACTTACCGACCGTGAATATGTTAGAATAAGTTATACCGATGCAATTGAAAAGCTCACGCCTTTTAACGATGAGTTTGAGTACAAGGTTTCGTGGGGTAGCGATTTACAAACCGAGCATGAAAGATATTTAACCGAGAAGATTTTTAACGGTCCTGTTTTCGTTTACAACTATCCTAAAGAGATAAAGTCTTTTTACATGCGTTTAAATGACGACACAAAGACAGTTGCCGCCACCGATTTGCTAGTTCCGGGTGTAGGCGAACTTATCGGAGGAAGCCAGCGTGAAGAACGTTTAGACGTTTTAACGAAAAGAATGCAGGAGTTGGGCCTTTCTACCGAAGAATACAGCTGGTATCTTGACCTTCGCCGTTTCGGAACAACCACCCATGCAGGCTTTGGCCTAGGTTTTGAGCGGTTGGTTATGATGGTAACAGGGGTTTCTAACATAAGAGACGTTTGCTTCTTCCCAAGAACAACCGGAAGATTTTAACTTTATTAGCATTTAGATAAATGCCACCTATAAACTAAATAATTACATCAGCATTATATATGTTACAGAATTACTATATAGTTAACATATATTTCTAGTATTAGCCCTTTTTGCAAAGATTGTATGGAATGTTCACAATAATTTAACTTTCTATATGACTGTATACTATTGTATTATTGGCTATTTTGAATTATAATATAGTTATAGTATATAAAAATGAGGCAATCAATGAAATTATTTAGTATTGTGTTATCGGTGATTTTAGGATTACTGATATTTACATCTTGTAGCGACATTCCCACAACCGTTTCGAGCGATACAGATACCGAGCAAGATTCACCGGCAGAGCTTTCTGTTACAGAATCTAAGCCAACCGAGGAAACCCCTATCGAGACTGATATCACTATAAATCCCGATTCGGTTCTTGCAGAAGTATCAACCATAAATATATATGGCGAGGCTGCCAGTAGCGATATTTTTTTCGAGAATGAACTTACCCTTGTTAATGTTTGGGCAACATGGTGCCCTCCCTGTGTAGCGGAGATGCCGGAGCTAGCAGAGCTGGAAAAGGAGCTTAAAGCAGAAGGTATAGGAGTTGTTGGAATCGTTACCGATCTTTTAAACACTGATGGAACGATAAATGATGAAAAATTAAACACCGCCCGCCTTATTGCAGAACAATCCGGTGTTTTATTTGAAATAGTTCTTCCCGACGAGGTTTTATTTAATGAATTTTTAGCCTCGGTTCAGGTTTTCCCTACCTCTTTTTTAGTAGACAGCAACGGAAATATTGTTGAAAATATTTATGAAGGAGCAAGAGACAAAGCCGGCTGGCTTGAAGTTATTAACGACAACCTGCCCGATTCGGAGGGTTAATGCAAATTAACAGAATTGCTGTCTGTGTTGTTCTTATTGCCTTGGGAACAGTTTTAATAGTATTCGGAGTAGCAAATGGCGATGTCGATGAAGTTCTGCAAAAGTCGATTCGTGTCTGCCTTGAATGCGTGGGGATTGGCTAATGGGCAAATTTAGGAAGGCTATTCAGATTAGCTTTGCAGTTTTAACCAACGGATATCTTGTTGGTTTTTTAACCGGAAGGATATACGCCGGAAACCTCAAAACCATCTGTGTTCCGGGTATGAACTGCTATTCATGTCCCGGTGCTCTGGGCAGCTGTCCTATAGGTAGTCTACAGGCTGCTCTTGGTGGCAGAGGCTTTCAAATCCCTTATTATTTGCTTGGTTTTTTTCTCGTTATGGGAACAATATTTGGTAGGTTTATCTGCGGATTTTTATGTCCCTTCGGACTTATTCAGGAACTACTTCATAAAATACCGTTTATTAAAAAGATAAGCACCTTTAAGGGTGACAAAATTCTACGATTATTAAAGTATTTTATACTTGTTGTATTTGTTATTCTCCTTCCCATATTTTGGGTGGACTTTACCGGCCTTGGTCAACCATATTTTTGTAAATATATCTGTCCTGTTGGAACGCTTGAGGCCGGAATTCCTCTTGTTCTCACCAACGAGGGTCTGCGTGAAACTGTAGGTTGGCTATACCTACACAAAAATATTATATTGTTATTAACGATTTTGGCATCCATAATAATATATCGGCCATTCTGTAAATATATCTGTCCTCTTGGGGCAATATACTCATTTTTCAATAAAATTTCCTTGTTAAGGTTAAGTTATAGTAAGGAGCGATGCATAGGTTGTAAAAAATGTAGCAATGCTTGCGAAATGCAGGTAGACCCAACTAAGAATACCGAACATTTTGAATGTATAAGATGCCTTAAATGCAAAAATGTTTGCCCGAAAGGGGCTATAGCTTTTGGGGTTAGAGCAAAAATGAATGAAATCAAATCAACTGGAAAGGAAGGAAAAAATGAAGGAAGTAAAACCAATAATTAAAACGGAAAGTCTTTTTAGAGTAAACCGGATGGTGTTATTCGTTGGTGGAGCTTTGTATGGTATACTATACATGGTTCAGGGCAAGTTTCCAACCGGAATAGCTATATTGCTGAGCGTTGCGATACTTGTTCCGATAACCGAGATTTTACTGAGAAAGGGAAAGAGTGAGGTTTGTGTTAATCTAATAACGTTTGCCCAGCTGCTTCTTATTCTGCTTTTTGGAGTTGTTGGCGGTGCGCTTGTTGGTAGCTTTGCTCTAATTGCATCGGCCCTTGCATTTAATGGGTTATATTATAAACCTCGCCTTCTTATTATTCAGTGGGTGATAACCAACGTTGTTTTGGTTGGCTGCATTCCTTTTGGTGAAACATTTTACGGAACTAGCGATATCAATAACATAATAAGAGGCCTTTTAGGTGTAAATTTCTGTATACTTTTTGTTTATTTCCTCGTAAAATGGGGACGCACTGCCATATCCGACAGCACAGAAAAAGCTAAGGAATCAGCTAATCTCGTTAAGAAAATTGAAGACGAGATGGCGGAGAACCAACGCAATGCAACCCGTCAGGCAACTATATTTAATGATGTTCAAAAACGAACCGAAAACCTCCAAAACACCACATCACGAATGACGGATATTGCAAACACCATTAACGAGGGAACCTCCTATCAATCTGCCGCTATTCAAAAACTTGCCGAACGCAGCGTTGAAATGGGTGACGATCTTAAGCAGGTGCAGGAGAAAACCGGAGTTTCACGCAACACTGCTGTGCAAAGTGCAGACAAGTTGAAAGAAAATCATGACCATATGAAGGCTTTGCTTGCCGCAATATCCGAAACAGAAAATGCTTCAGAACAGATAATAAGCATTATTAAAAGTATCGAAGATGTTGCATTTCAAACCAATCTTCTTGCACTAAATGCTTCGGTGGAGGCGGCAAGAGCAGGAGAGGCCGGAAAGGGTTTTGCCGTAGTTGCCGAGGAAGTTCGCTCGCTTGCAGTTCGCAGTTCTGAGGCTGCCACAAACAGTACCGGACTTGTTGAGTCATCAGTAAAGGGTGTTCAAAAGGGCGTTGAGATTGCCAAAATTATGGCTGGAAATATGAATGAGGTTATAAGCTATTCTACATCGGCGGCTGAAATAGCAGAAGAAATTAATGAGATCATGGCAGTGCAGGTTGAGCATGTTGAAAAAATATTGCAGGAGGTTTCTAACATCGAGGATGCTATAGTTACAACCGCCGGAACTGTTGTTGAAAGCAGCGACATTGCATCCGAGATAGATTCCGAAATTTCTAAAATAAACCAGTCTATCGGTGGACTAGCAAACTAGAAGATTATATTTATAACAAAGAGAGGGTGCCGCTAAAACAGCCTGGCAGCCTCTCTCTTTTTTCCTGTATTTAGAAATATAATAAGTTAATTATTAAATGAAAATATTTTGTTTTGATAATAGTGTTGACAATTGTTTTTGTTGTGGTATACTTAGTTTTATATTTACATGATATCTAGTAGCTTGATTTCGGTTCAACATTCGATTAAAATTGCAACATAGAAATCAACCTTAATATTTTTTTATGGAGTGAGTAGGCACCTACAACCAGTGTAGAATGCCTACTCACTTTAATTTTATTGCTACAATTTAAGGTTTAATTATGGTTACGGGGCAGCCATGGTAAGGGTTATTGTGTCTCCTGTAGAAGCCGGATTTCCGGATGCCGAAGATTGTGTATCAACCACATAACTCCCATCGTCGGTTACACCCGCTGGATAGTTAAACACAACATCTAAATCTCCCGATTTAACTACCGACATGTTTTCCACCATAGATTTTGTTAAACCTACAAAGTTAGGCACTGTAAGTGGTCCTCCCACCGTTAGCTCTATTATCGTTCCCGGTGCCACCATTGTACCAGCGATTAACGACTGACTCGTTACAATTCCTGCCTTGCCCGAAACGTAATCGCCTACAATTATTTTAACAGTTAGCCCATTTGCGCTGGCCTTTGCGGCAGCCTCGGTCATGTCTACAAAGCCGGGAACCTGTGTTCCAACATCAAGAGGATTAACGGTTAGCTCTATCGTTCCGCCCTCTTTCATCTCGGTTCCTGCCGGTATATTCTGTGCCCAAACTTCGCCCGGCCAAAACCTTGAACCATGCGACCTCTCGGTAAATACCGGAACTATTCCAAGATCAGCACAAATCTGTATTGCCATCTCTCTTGTTATGGGAGAGAGTCCGGTCTCATCTACAAGATCAGGAGCATAAACAATTCCACCGCTAGAAACTACAAGGTTTATGGTAAAGGTAATTCCCACCGTAACATCGTAAGCATCCTGTGAGAGAACGGTTCCTTTAGCCTTGTCTGAAACAGTGTACCTTGTGTTAACCGTTATGTTTGCACCATCATCATTTTTTGGTGTTACCCATTCGCGAACAGCCGTCTCGTTGCTGCCGATAAATGAAGGTAAAACGAAGCTGTTCCCGAGCGAATAAACAAGCTCTACAATATCGTCTTCTTCATAAATACTACCCGCTGCCATGGATTGTGATATCAGCTCATCCTCCTCGTATGAAGAGTATTTTTCCTTAGTAATAAGGGTTATGCCCTCCTGAGAAGCTATCATTGCGGCACGTTCCCTATCGTAGCTAAAGAAGTTTGGAACCAATATCTCTTCACCCTTAGATACCTCTAGGGTCACGGTATCTCCGGTTCTAACAACCTCCTCTGCTTTAATGCTCTGGCTTATTATCATACCCTTGGCAATGGTATCGTGATAGATTTCTTCTATCTCGATTACAATATCATTATCCTCACCAAATTTTTCTGCCTCGGTAAGGCTCATGGTTAAGAAGTTGGGTAGCTCAACCGGCTCTCCCTCGCCTGCACCCTTAGAGAATACAACATATAGCGGCGAGTCTCGACGAATTTCATCACCAAACACGGTGTTATCATTTATGGTGTATTCAATCATAACACCCTGCTCTACAGTGTCGCTCTCGTCGGTTGTAACCCTTACCGCCGACATCTTGTTATCATCTGCCCATGCCTCAACCTCGGTTAAGGACATCTGCATAAAGTTATCCGGAATTGTTATCATAACATCCGGGTCGGGCCCGAGCGATATAATAACCTCAAGAAACCCACCACCGTCAATCGATTCTCCCTCGGCAGGAGTTTGTCTGATAATCTTGCCCTCGGCAACCTCGTCGCTAAACTCTTTTTCTGAGGTTAACAAAATTTTATTCTCGTTTGCCCAAAGCTCTGCATCTGATAAACTTTTGCCCACCATAGCCGGAGCAGGAGTTCCACCGCCAAAAATAAAAATAAGAATAACAATAACCGCAATAACAACACCACCGATAATATAATACAATGGTGGTATTTTTTTAAAGATGTTACCATTACCGCTGTTTGAACCGCCACCCTGTGCGGTATATAATGTAGCCGCCGCCGCACTGGCCTTGGGGGTAACCGGCTTTACAAATCCGCTTTCCTGCTTAAAATTAAGCCCTGCATTCTCCTGCTTTTTCTCGGGCGATGGGGCATTGTTATCTGTTGGCTCCGCCGCCACCGGAGAAGCTGCCGGCGTTGCCGTTATCGGCGTTTGCAAAGGCTGAGGCACAGCCGTTTGCGACTGCACCTCTACTCTTTTCTCTATGTTTTCTCTTAGTTCGGAATAATCCTGCTCGCTTTTCTTTTTGTAGTTATCAAAAAAATTGTTGCTCATTTAAGCATTCCTTAGTTTGTGATGTCCTTCTTATTAAATACAACTGTTGCTATTCCCATTAGCACTGCGGAGTAAACCAGCATAACCGTTACACCCAGACCTATAGACAGCGGCATACCCTTATCTATCAGCTCATTGCTTAGGCTATAACCATTTGGGCTAAACAGGTCGTAGATGGTGATATACGCAAGCGGTGTAAAGGCAAGTATATCAATCGAGGGACGCTGTGCCAGCCAAGCCATAAGAAGAAATCCGCCAAACATTATCAGAACCGGAATGATAATAGATACCGCGATATTCTTTGTCACAACCGACATTGCAAAGCTTAGGCTGTAAACAAATCCTATAACAGTGGCTGATGCAAGTATATGAACAATAAGCATAACAAAGAAGTTTTGTTCTCCGCTTGCGGTGTAGTTAGGGTAACCGTAATCGGCAAAGCCGCTTGTTATTCCGCTAACAATAATTGTAACCAAAAAGATGACAAAATACATTATTATTATTAGCTTAAGTCCGGCTAAATATTTTGAGTATAAAACTTTTAATCTGGTTCTCGGCCTTATCATTAAAAGTCTAACTGTGCCGCTGGAAAACTCGGTGGCTATAACCCATCCGCCAAGTAAAACCGCAAAAACCATAACAAGTATCATAGACGAAAAGTTATTGTAAACAACAGATCTTGCACCCTCAGGAACATATTCCATGTCCGGCTTATCATTCTCTATCGAGCTTTGGGCTACTAATAACTCTACCTGTGCATCACTGATTTCCTTTTCAAGCGACTCGATGTAGGCGGTAAAGGTTCCGTATCGGTCGGCCATCCATTGATCTTCGTAAAAGTCCTCTTCGTTTGCCGAATCGATCTCGTTTTGGCTCCAGAAAATATTGTCCTGGCTTCGTTCCATCGACTGGATTGCCTTGTCCTGCCAGCTACCGTCATCTATAACAATATTGTTTTCCTGTCGGTATAACAGCATAGGAATAGAGTTTTCTTCAAGGCGCTGGTTAGATTGTAAAAGCCCCTCTATTTCGTCGGAAACCATCTCCTCCTGCTCGGGATTATCAATCAAATCCTGCTCTAGGGTCTCTATTCGATCTAGGTTTGCCTGTATCTCCTCTTCATAGCTGCGAAGCTGCATCTCAACATATTTAGAGAAATCGTTTTCCCTCATAAGAAGATCGAAATCAGCAAGATCCTGCTCTAATGCGGCTATCTTTTCGTTTCTTTCTGCATCGGTAAGATCGTTAAATGCCAAAACGGATGCCGGATCAAAATAGTAGATATGCATCGATGTTTCGTTTAGGGCAGATTCGTCTAGCTCCCCCTGCTGTAAAAAATATAAATCGCTGATGTTGCCCCTCATCTGGTAGGCAAAGCCTTCTCGGTAGTCATATATATTTTCGGAATAGTCGGTGGTGGCAAACGGGATGTAATCCTCGTAAAACTCCATCATAAGCTGGGTTAAATCGTTAATATAATCCTCAGCCGCATCATTTTCATACTCCATACCTTCCATGTATTCCTGCGAATCAAGTAGGTTACGGTATTCCCATATCATATCGCTGTCGCCGTCATACTCAACACCGTCGATAATAACCGGATCTTCATTGCCGTAGTAGTAATAGTTGTTGCTTGTTAACAGGTTGGTTGCTATATAGGAAAGTATAGGAGCACCCGCTACGATTAAAAGAAATATTCCGATAAAGGATATTAGAATAAACTTCGAACGAAGCATCTTTTTTGCCTCGGCAGGTATCTGTTTAAAAAAATTCATGGTAATTCTGTCCCTTTCTAAATTAAGATATCTGCGTTTTCGAGCCGGTGGTCATAGAGATAAAGTCGTGCTCCAATGAACGTTGTTCACGGTTAATGGCATAAATCTTTACCCCCTTATTAACAAGGTCGGCTATTATGTTCGGAATCTCGTCGTTCTTCATAACGAGGTTAACCCCATCCGGTAACATGGTACAGTTAGTGCCCAGAGACTTAAACATCTCTAGTACTTCCTTGTTGCGGTCGGTCATAAAGGTGTATTGGAATACCTCCTCAACATTTTCCTGCTGTCCCATTGTTTTTTCGCCGATTATAACGCCGTTGTCGATAACATATATTCTATCGCACATCAGCTCCATCTCGGATAAAAGGTGGCTACTAATAAACACGCCTGTTCCGGCATTCTGCGCAAGGTGCTTTAACAGCTCGCGTAGCTCCTTAATTCCTATAGGGTCAAGGCCGTTGGTCGGCTCGTCTAAAATTAATAGCGGAGGCATGTGTAACAGTGCCTGTGCAAGACCAACACGCTGGCGCATACCGAGAGAATAGGTTTTTATCTTGGTATCGATTCTTTCCTTCATCTTAACCAGTTCGATAACCGAATCTATATTCTTAACAGCCTCTTTATTGTGAAACTGGGCAAAATATTGTAGATTTTGTCTGCCGGTTAGCCCCTTATAAAGGTCAGGATTTTCAACTATACCGCCAACATTGCTCATTGCCTTTTCAAAGTTGGTGGCAACATCATGTCCACATACCGAAATTTTTCCTCCGGTTATAGAGAAAAGGCCCATTATCATTTTAATAGTGGTAGTTTTTCCGGCACCATTGGGGCCAAGAAATCCAACAATTTCACCACTGTTCACCGATAAGCTAATGTTGTTTACAATGGTTTTTTTCTTAATGCGCTTTGTTACTCCTTCGAGCCTTAACAATTCCATCCGATTTTCTCCAAAGATATTACAAATCAATCATATACTTTATCACAGTTTTTGTCAATGAATTTTGTATAATCTTAATAAACTTTTAATAATTGTAAAATATATTTATGTTTTTATTAATTAAGTTAATGTAAATAGCCAAAAGACATGGCAATGGTGTGGAGCAACTACCATTATATATATTTTTGACAAGAAAACTTTGCA
>CAYJBH010000004.1:0-60644 GCA_964368625.1 uncultured Oscillospiraceae bacterium | reverse complement strand
GGCAATGGTGTGGAGCAACTACCATTATATATATTTTTGACAAGAAAACTTTGCATCGAAAACGAACGGAGTAGATTATGAAAAAGGAAGAAATTTTAGAGAAGAGCAGAAACAGCAAGGAGGATGAGGGTGAGCAGTTTATTGAAAATAGGTCAAGGAGGTATGGCGTTACCGGTTTTATGTTAATGTTCATAGCCATTACCTTGTTCAACCTAATCAATAATATTGATAACCATGTTGCTTCGATATTGTTTTTTGCATATGTTTCTGCAGAGGCATTTTGCAGATATAGAATTGGTAAAAACAAGTTCTTTTTATTAACCACTATTTGTGGCGGTGGTGCATCTGTTTTAGGGTTAGTAAACTACGTTTTAAATATATTGTGGTTATGAGTATAATGAAAAAGGATGACGAAAACAAGCTGGTTTTACATAACCGACTAAAAGAAACAAGAACAGCCCAAAAGCTTTCACAAGCAGGGCTTGCAGAAATGGTGGGTGTATCAAGAAACACCATTAGCTCTATCGAAACGGGACAGTTTAACCCAACAGCAAAGCTTGCCTTGATACTGTGTATTGCACTTGAAGTAAAATTTGAGGATTTATTTTACTTTGATTAACAGCACCGCTAGCCCTTAATATTAAAACATTTAAACCTTAACCTTGTCACGACATACCGCGACAAGGTTAAGGTTTTGGTAATTTCTATCTGCAAAGGTCAAATTCTCATTGTGAGTATCGTTTACCTTAGCCGCTAACCTAATTTGACATTTTAAAGACTTAGCTTTTTACACTCTGCCTTAATAAACGAAATTTCTGCTTTGCAATCTTGTATCGTTTTTCAAGCTAACCTACTATAACAATTAAGATCTGCTTATTTTTTCCCTAAGGGATAAAACTTGTGATGGCGTTACCGATAGCTCGTCTACCTCAACCGAAACAAAAAATTCGGTCATCTCCTTATCAGCGGCAAGTTCACCACAAACGCCAACCCAAATACCCTGCTTGTGTGCACTGCTACAGGTCATCTTGATTAACCGTTTAACCGCTTCATGATGATCATCACAGAATGAGGCAATACTCTCGTTCTGGCGATCGGCCGCAAGGGTGTATTGAATTAGATCGTTAGTTCCTATACTAAAGAAGTCAACCTCTCTTGCAAGTAGATCGCTTATAATGGCAGCAGCAGGTGTTTCTATCATTATACCAACAGGAAGATACTCATCTATCTTGTGTCCCTCTGCCAACAACTCGGTTTTAACCTCCTTAATGATGGCCTTTGCCTGCTTAACCTCGCCGAGTGATGTTATCATAGGCAACATTATACTAATGTTACCATGAGCCGAGGCACGGTATAGTGCTCTTAGCTGGGTTTTAAAAACCTCTTTCATTGTAAGGCATATTCTTATCGCTCTCATACCCATTGCTGGGTTTTCTTCAAGAGGTAGATTAAAGTAGGCAGCCTGCTTGTCTGCTCCGATGTCTAGCGTGCGGATAATAACAGGGCAGTTTTGCATCCCTTCGGCAACCTTTCGGTATGCATTATACTGGGTTTCCTCGGAGGGAAAATCGTCGCTTTCAAGATATAAAAATTCGCTCCTAAAAAGACCTATACCCTCAGCATCATTCTGTAAAACAGCCTCAACATCAGCAGGAGAACCTATGTTTGCATATAGCTTTATTAGCTTGCCGCCCTTGGTTATTGTTTTTTTCCCGCGATAGCCATCAAGCCGCTTTGCGTTTATAGCGCCCTCAAGGCGTTTTTCCTTAAAAATTGCAATAGTTTTATCGTCCGGTTCAATATATAGTTCGCCGGTAACACCGTCTAGAATGGCCATCTTACCATCCAGTTCCTGTGTTAGATTATCCTTAAGACCTATAACAGCAGGTATACCAAGTGTTCGCGCAAATATAGCGGTATGCGAATTTTTGCTACCGTAACTTGTTACGAGCGCTATTGCCATATCCCTGTCAAACTGAGCTGTTTCGCTTGGGGTAAAATCTAAGCCGCAGTAGATGCAGGGTTCGCCCAACGTCTCCTGCTCGCTCTGCCTTCCGGTAAGAATTTCAATCACCCTTATTGAAACATCCTTAACATCGGCGGCGCGTTCACGCATATATTCATCCTCCATGTCGGAAAACATGGTAGCAAATTGCTGTGCCGTTTTACTCACAGCATACTCGGCACAAACCTTTTCCTCTCGTATAGTATCCTTAACTGTGTCGCAGTAATCAAGATCCTCAAGCATCATCTGATGTATCTCAAACAGTAGAGAGTTTTGTTTGCCGAGCGTATTTGCTGTTTTCACTGCCAGTTCACCAAGCTGAGCAACGGCAAGCGCCCTGCTGCTCTCAAAACGGCTTATCTCTTTATCAATATTTTCTGCAGGCTGCAACGGAAAATCTATTACACGCTCCTTAGGAAAATGCAGCTTACCTATCGCAATTCCACCGGAAACACCTGAACCTTTTAACGAAATCATAATGCGCTCCTTTCAAAAAACCTCTACCCGATTATCGCTATATATTTATACCGAGGTCTACTCAACTCCGAAATGATTTAACAAGATTTTTTCTGCCTGGGCATTCCAAAGCCCGCTGTGATTATTAATGCTCTCGTAAAGCTTTGCAAAAAGCGGGTCGGTTTTACCTTTTTCCTCAAAATCGGTAAGAGCAACAAGCGGTAGATCAAATTGGGTATATCCGAGAATTTTTCCTGCACGAATATCCGGCAATATTGCGGTTGTATCTGCTATTTCGCTAAGACCGCAGATATGGCTAACCATAACCGAGGGCCTTATGCTGCCCTTTGAAGAAAGCTCTATCGCTTCCTTTAAATCATCGGTATTACCACCGGTGCTTCCTAAAATATGAGTAGATATATAATGAACATTGTATAGATTCATCTCTGCAGTAAAGTCGCTGTTAGTTGGACCGGCAAAGAAATTTAAACAGCCATCAAATGCCATAAGCTTATCGCCAAGCTCGGCAAGAGGCTTTATCGGTGCATATACAAAAACATCGTCGTATCCTGCGCCCTGTGAAATATCCAGAAGTGCTTTATATGGGTCGTCGTGGTCGTTGGGATTAATATAGTAGAGCTCAACGCCGTTTTCCTTTGCGTACTCAGGAGTGATAAGCTCTTTAGCGCGCTCGATTCGGCCATTATCAACATCGGTAACAACGATGCGTTTTGGCCTGTTACCTGCCACTATGGGGTATTCGATAGCCCCAAGACCCATAGGTCCACAGCCTCCGAGAATAAGAACGTTGCCGCCCTCCTTTATGCCCATCGCATGGTCGTAGTTAACCTTGTTTGTGTGATACATAATGTTGTATCCACCTATAATGCAGCTCATCGGCTCACCGAGTGATGCATTATAGTATCCCTCGCCATCATAGTGTAATAGGCACCCAAGTTCCATAACTTCCTGAGGTATTATTGCATAGGTGGCAGCGCCTCCGAAAAACTCGTATGAATATCCGGGCGATGCAAGGCTGCCTTTATAGTTAAGTGCCGGCTGTAGTGCAAAACGTTCGCCCACCTTAAATTCATCCTTCCACTTATCACCCACCTCTACAATGGTTCCGGAAAATTCGTGTCCTATGATAATTGGGTTTGTTGCAACATTTTTAGGGCAACGTTTATGGTCTGCGCCCTGCTTTAACAGCTTATATGTCGACATGCAGATGCTGTCGGTAATAATCTTAACCAGTATTTCATCCTGCTTTATCTCTGGGAGATTAAACTCCTCTATTCTAAGATCGTTAGCACCATACATTCTTACTGCTCTCGTATTCATATTTCCTCCTAAATTATTAATTAATAGGTTTTAATTCAACCTGCTGTTTTAGCTGTAGAACCAGCTCAGCTGATGGTGGATTGGTTCCCTGTGTTGTTACCGCTCCGGAACTGCATGCAACAGCCAGCCTTGCTGTTTCCGAAAGCGAGTAGCCCATATCCATTGCACAAGCTACTGCAGCAACCATGCTATCACCGGCGCCCACCGTGGACGAAACTTCAACATCTACTGCCGGCGTAAAATATGCTTCATCCTTTGTTATAAACGCAGCCCCATTCGGCCCCATAGATAGTGCAACAAGCTCAACGCCGTCCTTGATAAACGCCTTACATGCTTCGTACATCTCGGTAAGTGTCATCTGCTCCTTGTTGCAATAACTCTTTAGCTCTACGTCATTAGGTTTAATAAAGTTTGGCACCGCAATCACCGCATTTTTAAAAGCCTCGCCATCGGCATCGAAAAGAACTGTTGAGCCGCGATTTCTTAGCAGTGCAATTAGGTTTCGATAGTAATCTTTATCTGCATTTGCATGGGTGCTTCCCGAAAGCACATATATTGTATCGGCCGGGTATGCAAGCAATTTTTGTGTTAGCTGCTCTTCCTCTGCCTTTGTTACGGTTGCTCCCGCTTCGTTCAGCTCGGTTATTCCGTATTTCTCATCTAAAACCTTGGTGTTCGTTCTGGTGTTGCAGTTAATATTAACAAAATCGTGTTTTATGTTAAGCTTATCTAATCTACCTTGAAGCTCAATTCCACCCTCGCCACCGCAAAAACCGGTTGCTAGGCAGTCTACACCAAGAACTTTTGCCATCTTTGCAACATTAACACCTTTTCCGCCGGCATCAACCGTTACCGATTTTATTCTATTAAGACCTCCCGGTATTAAGCTATCTATCGTTACGGTTTTATCAAGTGCCGGATTTAAGGTTACGGCAACTATCATTGTTGTCCTCCGGTAAAAACTGCTGCTATATTGTCTACGTTTGCCCCGTTAACAAGCTTTAAAACGTCCTCTTCCTCCTCTAAAATCTCAACGATGTTTTCAAGAATTTCAAGATGTTCTTCGCCAAGTGCGGCAATTCCGATAACAAGCTTAACCTCATTGCCTTCCCAATCGATACCATCGGGATAGGTGATAACGCAAAGTCCTGTTTTTTTAATATACTGTGCATATTCTTTTTCACCGTGTGGAATTGCAATAAGGTTGCCTATTGCGGTAGAAAAGCTGTTATCTCTTTTTAGCATACCTTCTATATACTCCGAAGAAACATAGCCTGCCTTGCAAAGAAGTTCTCCGCATCTTTTTATAGCCTCGTCCTTATGTTCGGATGGTTGATTTAAAATAATTTCTGTTTTGTTTAACATTTTGTAGCCCTTTCTTTATTTATGTTTCTGCTGTTAATTTATGTGTTAAAGTTTTAGCTTCTTCTAACGAATTAAAAATTTATTAACTATCGTCATACGCCTAAACGGTCTCTAAAATAATTCATCAAATGATTAGAAAAAATTAATTCAAGTTTAGCTTTTATCAATTTTTCATCGCCGGTAACAATCGCATTTAAGAACTGCTCATCCTCGATAATGGCACTGCTTACTGCACCTATAGTCTCCTTAAGTTCGGCACTGGTTTTTTGAGGTATCAATATCAATAAACAGCTTTTAGCCTGCTGTCCCGCCTCGTTAACAATAACTCCGTTCGTTGGATGAAGAAGTACTACAATAGGCTGATTGATACCTTCGGTACTGCAGTGCAGCAATACCATTTCAAGCTGCTCAATAAGTTGTGTTGCCATCCTTTCTCGTGTTAAAAGGCTGGTATATATTTTTTCCCCATCCTTCGGACTATCGGCAAAACGAAAGCCGGCAAATTTTGCAAGTTCTTCAATGCTTATTCCCTTCTGTATCTCTATAAGGGTAAAATTTCTAAGTATATGCTCTATGTTTTTAGAGTATTCAATAGCCATTCCAAGATTTTCGGTGAATGACTGATTTTCTATCTCCTGTTCCAGTTGCGGAGTAATGATAGAGAGGGTATCTATTAATCGCCTTATTTCGGAAATCTCGCTCTTAGTTAACATTGGGTGTGCTATAACTGTTGGTTTTTCGTTGTCCGGTATAACGTTGGTGGATATTAATAGGTCACAATCCCTATAGCTATACGGTTGATTATACTCACAAACCTCGGTAATAACATCCTTGCCGAACAATTTTTTAACCTGTCCAGCCATCATATAGGAGACGCCTATTCCTCCAAGGCAGATAACTCCAACCCGCAACCTACGGTTTATTCGGTTTTGCCCTATCTGCATAACTGCCGCCCCGAAATGAGTGGCTATACAGGCAATCTCCTCCTCCGGTATTGGCATTGAAAGCTCTTCGGCTAAAACGTTACATGCCCGCTCAGTACTGTGATATATTTCGGGGTATTCTGCCCTTAACTGTCCGCTAAGCGGATCCTTAATTTTGTATCCCCTCTCGATGCGAATAAGTGCCGACCAGAGATGGATACTAAGTCCCCTAACCAACTCTTCATTAGTTTTTAGCGTAGCTGCTAACCGACCATCAAAGCGTTCTATCATGCGATAGGTGAGGCTCTGAGCACGTGCAAACGCGATGCTCTCATCCTCATAAAACTCGCTTCCGGTTTTGGTTCTTGCAGCACGTAAGCCCTCAATTATATAGTCTAGCTCCTCCTCTGCAAACTCAATATCAAAGTGATATGTAAGCTCAAACACGAGTTTTTTTGCAACCTCTGCATAAAGAGTATTTAGCTTTTTAACCTCGCTGGCTGATAGCGTTAAACCGGATTTAATTCTCGATATCTGAACTATAAGCCGATAGGATAAAATCTGCAGAGCATCCTTCGTCATCCAGTTAATGAAAATCGACTGCTCTGAAAGGATATCCCTAACGCCCTGAACAATATCAGGCGGTAGTACTTCTTCAAGTGTTGAGGCAAGTTTTGATCCAACCTGTGCTTTTATAAGATAGTTAACATATGCCGTTCTTATGTTAATCTCGGTTGCGTTAACTAATACGCCTATCCCCTTTTTCCGCAAAAGTTGAATATTATAACCCTGCAATTCCTGTTCCAGCACGTCTAAATCAAGGCTGATTGTTGCCTCGCTAACCTCTAAAACGCTGGAAAAAAAATATAATTTTTTCCATTGGTGGCTGTCTAACAGAAGGAGTGCCAGCGCTATTCGCCTAAGCTCTTTATCGGTGGATAGGCTTTCTCGCTGAGCCTCAACAACTTCTCTAAGTTTATCTATATCCTCGCTATCTCCGCTAAGGAAAAGTCCTTCGCCAACCGTTGTTTCTAGCCGAAGGTTAAATTTTTTAAGAACAACATCAACCTTTTCGAGTTCACGAAAAACTGTGCGTCGGCTAACACCGATCAAGGAGGCAAGGGTAGCCACACTCACAGGACCTTTTGCATTAAAAAGTTCTGCAAATATCTTACTTAGCCGCTGTGGTATAGAATACATGATGCCCCTTTGTCGGTGTTATTAAACTATAAATTTTCAGATAAGAATTTTTCTGCAGCCTCTGCTGCCTTATCTTCATCAACACCATCGCAGCTCACAGTTAACTCCTCGCCCTTTTTCACCGCCATCCCCATAACGGCAAATAGCTTTTTACCGCTTGCCTTTTTATCGCCCTTAGCAAATGTTATTTCACATTCAAATCCCTGCATTAACTTTACCAGTTCACCGGCCGGCCTTGCATGTATTCCATGTTCATCTACTATTGTATATTTAAACTCTTTCATGATTTTGTCCCTTTTTATGTTAATACGATTAAAATGTTGTTAAACCCTAGCTGCTACATTTACAGGTTTTTATCCTCTTTTATCTTGGCAATAAGTGCATCGTATTCCGGTGCCGACAAAAAGTCGGTTATGGTAACCAGGTAGGCGGTCTCGTTTGCCTCTACAGCACGTTCTTTAAGCTGTTCGTGCGTTACAACAACCTGAGCCTCTTTTGGTATCTCGGAAACCGGGGAGTGCTTAACGGTAATATCTGTTATTCCGTTATCTTTTAACTTCTTTCTAAGTTTAGTTGCACCCATAGCGCTGCTGCCCATTCCTGCATCACAGGCAAATATAATAAATGAAACTTCTGATAGATTGGTTATCTGCTTCGATGTATCTATAGAAGGTTGGTCGGTAGGTAGACCTTTCGATTTAGCCTTCATATCCTTTATCTTCTGCTGTGCCGCCTCGATATCATCTTCACCGGAACTTCTTTTAATAAGTACTGCGGCAATAAGGAATGTTACTACTGCCGATGCTGCTATGCCTATGATATTCGGAAGGTGTGCACCAGCCGGTGTCATAATCATCTGTGCAATAATGCTTCCGGGAGATGCCGCACCGGTAAGTCCACCGCCAAAGGTTGAAAAGATAAAAGTTCCGGTCGCTCCGCCTGCGATTAATGCTATCAATGTAATAGGTTTCATAAGTACATATGGGAAATACAACTCATGGATACCGCCAAAGAAATGAATCAGTGCTGCACCGGAGGCACTACTCTTTGCACTGCCTTTACCGGCCACAACAAAGGCCAAAAGCAATCCAAGTCCCGGACCGGGGTTTGATTCTATCATATAGAATACCGATTTGCCGAGCTCGTCAATTTGTTCTGCTCCGAGCGGGGTAAATATACCGTGGTTTATTGCATTGTTTAGGAAAAGAATCTTTGCAGGCTCTACAAATATTGCGGTTAATGGAAGCAGGCCCCACTCAACAAGGAATCCAACTCCTGCACCAAGTGCATTTGTTCCTATGGTTACTAATGGACCTATACCGTAGTATCCTATTATTAGAAGTATAGTTCCGATAATACCGGCCGAAAAGTTGTTAACAAGCATTTCGAATCCTGCAGGGATTCTGCTCTGTGTTGCCTCATCGAACTTTTTAACCACGATACCGGCTAACGGACCTACTATCATTGCACCCAAAAGCATCGGGATATCGGCTCCGGCTATTACACCAAAGGTTGCTATAGCGGCAACCACACCACCCCTAACATCGCTTATCGCCTTACCTCCGGTATAACCGATTAATAGAGGTAGAAGATATGTTAACATCGGGCTTACAAGCAATGCTAAATTTTCGTTAGGCAACCAACCTACATCGATAAATAATGCTGTGATAATACCCCATGCGATAAATGCGCCAATGTTCGGCATAACCATGCCACTTAAAAATCGCCCAAACTTTTGAACTCCCTGTTTCATACATCAACTCCTTAGAATAAATGAATATTGTTTATGATGATGCTGTTATAAAAGGCGGAACATGAGCGCGCTTCATGTATCCTTTGACTAAAGTATAGCACCGTTATTTTAGATTTTCAAGCTTTTGAACTTTAACTTTGGCACAGCATGCTGTGACAGGATTAATTTGCGGCGGCGCGTGCATTTTCACTAATAATTATTTACTTTTTTGCATCTTAAAATCACAAACAAAAAGTTTATGGGTAGCCACCAATAGCCACCCATAAACTTAATATATTACATCTACTTCCGGTTTTACGGTCCGATATGAACATCTCTAATATATGCAGGTAAAAGTTCTTCGGCTGTTATGCCTCCTTTTTCTCTAAACTCCTCTATTGCTAAACCTGCAGCTATCTCGGCCGAAGGCAGATTGTTTTTCGATACCTTTACATCTATCGATATATCTGGATTTTTGTTGTCAAAAAACAGCTGTGCGCCATCTCCTGTTAAGGTAAAGCTATCCCCATTAAAAAAATCATATATCTCTTCTGTGTGTGCCAGCCTTGGCGATATTGTTTCGGTTATACCGTTAGAATCTATTTTATATGCCCCGCAGAAATAGTTCCCTCTTCTTGCATTTAATAATGCAACAATATTCCCCATTCCGGCACCACAGGCAAGCGTTTTAAGGGTACTTATTGCAACGGTAGGTTTTGATGTTGCATAGGCAAAGCCCTTAACAACCGAGACTCCGATACGAAGACCGGTATAGCTGCCCGGCCCATTACATACCGCAAACAGATCAATATCTGAAGGCTTTAACCCTGCAGCTTTAAACGCCTTGTCGCACAACGGCATTAAGTTTTCGCTGTGCGTAGTTCCAAAATTTGTTGTTTCGGCAAACAGCGTTTTACCGCCATTAAGAATCGCCACCGATGCCGAGGCGGTACTACTGTCTACTGCGAACACCTTCATCTCTAGCCGCGCCTCCTTATAGTAATTTCTCTGCTATTCTCGCCTGTAATCTTTATATCAATGATAATATCTGCTTCCTCTGTAAGTGAAGGAGCATTAGAGGCCCATTCCACCGCTACAACCGCGCCTTCGTTAAGTAGTTCAAATATTCCGGTTTGTTCTAATTCTTTTTCGGTTATGCGATACAGGTCCATATGTGCCAATGCAGGGTTACCGCCATAAATATTAACTATAGAAAAGGTGGGCGAACTGCAATGGCCATCACAGCCGAGTGCTTCAAACATTCCGCTACAAAAAGCAGTTTTACCCGCTCCGAGATCGCCCTCAAGCAGAATAAGTTCTCCGCCCTTCAAGCTTTTTGCTAAATCAAAGGCTATCTGCTTTGTATTGTTAAACCCGTTACTATTAATAGTATAGCCCTCTTGTATATTCGCCGTCATAACTTTTTTCCTCTAAAAACATATTAACAATTTCCAAAACCCTCTGCGAAGTCTCATCGGTAAAATAGAGTGTAATGAAATCTACATTAAACTCACGCTGTCTATCACCTATATATAAAGGCACAGGGTTCAACAACTCAACAAAATTTTGCCGCTTCACAATTTTAACCGTTTTTTGTTTACGATCAACCAACCCTGTCTCAATGTTGCAGTTCGGTTTTGCCGCCGACATCATCAAAGGTATGTGGCCATAACCTATCACTCCAACGGGACCATTAAAACCGCGTGTATCCGCCGCTGATATCTCGGGTGATAAAGTAACGTCGCTAAGACCCTGCGATAGATAAAAATCCATTGATATCCTATTTGTTATATTAAGTCCAAACCCTCCAAATAACATACCCTTATTGGTAAAGTGTGATGGATTATCAACTATATGCCTAGTATAACCTAGTTTTGTTGCCGTGTCATAAAGCTGCTTTCTCTCCTCATCGTTACAACCTCTCGAATATTCTAATATTGTTTTTTCGATAAGCATATTTGGTAATTTTTCGCAATATTCTACCGGAAGTATAATAAATTCAACTTCATTAACAACTCTTTGAGATAGCGCACTTAGCTGTTTTTCACCGGTAATTCTTAGCCTTAGTTTGGGTTTAATCTCTTTCCTGCTTTCTTCAAAGGTTGGCAGTTCATAAGGCATTATGTTATGCGAAAAAACGGTTTCACGTATTAAAAGCAGTTCATTTACAAGATCTTTTCTTAGCGCAGAAACTACCGAGGATGGAACAAAAACCCCCTGTTGCAGATCAAGTTCTATTTCCTTTGCATAAAATGGTGTTCCGCCAAGCTTGCTTAGTGCATTTTCAAGTGGTAGATGCTGATCCTTTTCGGTTGTTTGTGTTAAAACATTAATTGTTTTTTCTAACCTGTCTTGGTAGCAGTTAATGGTTAACGTAATAATGTTCTCTCTAACCGTGAGCTTTAATGTAATAGGAACCGATTGCCTCTCGGTGCGATATAATGAATGAAGTTTTGGTAAGATAGCCTTAGTTAGTGTATGGTCTCGTTCGGTTCTTGACCCAAAAATATTAGTATCCTGAACCCCGGTATAATAGCCCTTGGTAAAACCACCATGGCTAAAAGCCGTCATTAACAGGTCGTTATCGTAAATCTTTGCATCTCGCGCCTTCACCGTTGCATCTACTGCAGCTGCAACATATTCCGGTGTTCTCATTCTACCCTCAATCTTAACCGAAGAAACTCCTGCTGCCTTCAATTCAGGAAGCCTTTCCAAAAGGCTAAGATCTCGAAGCGAGAGCAGCGGGCTCCTTTGGCCGTCACCACCATCATACGGTAACCTGCACGGGCTGGCACAACGTCCCCTGTTAGCGCTTCGGCCACCTAAAAAAGCACTCATATAGCATCCGCCCGAAAGCGAATAGCATAGGGCGCCATGAACAAACATTTCAATCTCAACGCCTGTATCTACAGCCGCAACAACATCGGTAAAGCCGGCTTCTCTACCTATAACAACGCGTTTAAATCCGCTTTGCGATAAAAAGCGAACTCCATCGGCAGTAACTGCACTGCACTGGGTTGAGGCGTGTATTGCAATGGTTGGACATATTTTTTTAACAAGGCTAAGTGCCGCCATATCCTGAACAATTACGGCATCCACCCCGCACTCGGCAATCTCGTTAATTGCCTGTATCAGCTCGGGCAACTCATCGTTATAAACAAGGGTATTTATTGCAACAAAAATCCGCACCCCCCTAGCATGGCAGTAGCCGGTAGCACGGTGCAGATCTTCCTTTGTAAAATTGTTGGCAAACGCTCTTGCGCTAAATCTCTTCAACCCAAGGTAAACAGCGTCCGCACCACAGCGAACCGCGGCGGTCAACATCTCAAGATTTCCGGCAGGTGCCGCTATCTCGGGTTGATTTAAACAGCCGTAGTTACTCAAAAATAGTTAGTTTCCTTTTTTGTGCCTGATAATTCACGCTTGGTGCGGTTAAGCTCACGCTTAACATCCTCAAGCTCCATCTTGCTTCTCGCGGCATCCTCTAGGTAATCCTTAATCTGGGCACGCATGTTTTCTGCCGTAGTTTGTCCCTTTTGGAACTCATCAAGATAACTTAGTGCGGTAAGAACAGCAGCAGTGGTAACCGAGGCAGAAGGCGAGGCAGTCATGATCTCTCTCATGTCGGAATCCAATCTGGTTGCAAGCTCCATCAAATATGCTTCGTCGTCGTTAGTAGAGACAACGTAATCGCCTCCGCAGATATCAAGGCGAACCTTAGACATTGACATTATAATTCTCCTATATTTAGGTCAAATTCATTCCTTGTTAATAATTATAACTAAAAAAAAGCAAAAAATCAACCTGTTTTTTCAAGTAATTTTGCCGAAAATTGAAATCTTTATTGAATTATTCACATTTATCTAATATAATGGAACTAACGGAACAATTTTATAAGAAAGAGGCCTATGTGAAGGAACTACTTACCGTTACACAACTTGATAAGATGTTAATCGACACCCTGCAACGAGATTATTCAACAACCCCGGATAACGCATCGCAGGAAACCATATATAGAGCGCTTGCCGGTATCTGCCGTCAAATCATGAGTAACCGCCACAAAAACTATCTATCTAAAACCTACGGAGAGAACAAAAAACAGGTTTATTATCTTTCTATGGAATTTTTGATGGGGCGTAGCCTTAAAACCAGTCTCTACAGCCTGGAGTTAGAGGATCTTGCCACTGAGGTTATGAAAAAATATGATCTTAACCTCGAAAATATTTTCGACTGTGAGCCTGATGCCGGCCTTGGAAACGGTGGTCTTGGTAGACTTGCGGCATGTTACCTTGATGCTCTTGCCACCGAGCAGCTACCCGCAACAGGTTATTCCATACTTTATGAGTACGGGATATTTAAACAAAAAATTGTAGACGGGTGGCAACGTGAAGAAACCGATAACTGGTTACCCGGCGGTACCGTTTGGCTTAAGTCCCACCCGGAGCAGGCGAAGGAAATCCGCTTTGGTGGTGAACTTGTAGAGAATTGGTATGGCAGTTATCATGAGGTTAAGCATGTAAACTACACTCCGGTACTTGCAGTTCCGAGCGATATGTATGTTGCCGGCTATGGTAGTGATGGAGTTAGCCAGCTTCGCCTTTGGGCGGCTAAGGCACCTTCCTTTGATATGGATAGCTTTAACAGCGGCGACTATACCAATGCTCTTCGTCAAAACCATGCTGCCGAGCTTATATCCAAGGTTCTTTATCCTAACGATAACCATATCGAGGGTAAAATTCTTCGATTGCAGCAACAATATTTCTTCTCTGCTGCCTCGATAAGCGATATCATCAATCGTCATCTTGAGCAGTATGGAAACATAGATATTCTTCCGGAAAAGGTGGCTATTCATATTAATGATACCCATCCAACACTTGCTATACCCGAACTTATGCGCTTATTATTAGATGATTGCGGTTACAACTGGGATTCGGCATTTAAGATTTGTCAAAACACATTTGCCTACACCAACCACACCGTAATGGCAGAAGCTCTTGAAAACTGGAACGAGGATATGTTCCGCAATGTTCTACCGAGAATATATCAGGTCGTTTGCGAGATGGATCATCGTCTACGCCAACTTTTGCATGAAAGTTTTCCAAACGATCATGGCAAGGTTGAATATATGGCAATTATCTCAAACGGTTATATAAGAATGGCAAACATCTGTTGCTATGTTGCTCATTCGATAAATGGTGTTTCTAAGCTACACTCTGACATTATTAAAGAAAGTGTGTTTAGGGATTACTACACCCTGTTCCCGCATAAGTTTAAAAACGTTACCAACGGCATTGCATACCGTCGTTGGCTTATGCAGAGCAATAAAGGCTTAACCAACCTTCTTAAAGAAACTATAGGTGAAGAGTTTACCAGAAGTGCCGGTTCGTTGAAAAAGCTAGAGCGATTTGCCGACGACAGCTCGGTTCTGGAAAGTCTCGGCAGGGTTAAGCTTGAAAACAAGATAGAGTTTGCAAAACATATCAAGGATAAATATGATATTACCCTCGACCCCAAATCCATTATGGATTGCCAGGTTAAGCGACTCCACGAGTATAAAAGACAGCATCTTAATGCAATAAACATTGTGGCGCAGTATCTTGACATAAAGAGCGGCAGGGTAAAAAACTTTGTTCCAAAAACCTATATTTTTGGTGCTAAGGCTGCACCGGGGTATTATCTTGCAAAGCAGATTATTCGCTTTATCTGTAACATCCAAAAGATGTTAGAGGCAGATCCAAAGGTTAGGGATCTTATAAAAATTGTTTACCTAGAAGATTATAACGTAACTACCAGCGAAAAGCTTATGCCGGCCTCCGAGATAAGCGAGCAGATTTCACTTGCCGGAACAGAAGCTTCCGGAACAGGCAATATGAAATTTATGTTATCCGGTGCCCTTACCCTTGGAACTCTCGATGGTGCAAACGTTGAGATAGCCGAGGCGGTAGGTGACGATAACTTTATACAGTTTGGTATGTTAACACCGGAAGCCCAACAGCTTGCACGTGTTGGCTATCACCCCACCCCATATATCGATGGCGACCCAATTGCAGGCGAGGTTTTAAAATTTATGGAGCATGGCATCAACGGCAACAGCTTTACCGATCTTGTTAACAATCTACGTTATCATGATAGCTATATGGTTATGGCTGACTTTGTTGACTACCGTCGTGCTCAGGCAATGGTTAGCGAGATATACACCGATAGTAAACGTTTCAACAGAATGAGCCTTATGAATATAGCTAATGCCGGCATATTCTCGGCCGACCGTTCGGTTCAGGATTATGCAAGAGATATCTGGAATATGATACCGGTAAGCCGCTAAATATAAAGGTGATAGTTTGAAACAAAGTTTCAAACGTGAGTTTTGTGCTTTTTGATAAATGCTCAAATAAAATTTTACCAGCTGAAAATTGGTGTGGCAAAATTACACAAAACACCAAAGAAAGGAATGATCATTACTATGGATTATCCTATTTATTGTAGCTTAAAGAGCGAATACAAAGTTCCTTTCGGTGCTGTAGCTCTTGGCACCAAGGTTACCTTCACCATTCATGTGCCTGCCAATATGGGTATAACCGAACCAAGGCTTTTTATCGCCTACGATGGCGAGCAGGTAGAGAATTTAATAATGAAACCTGCAAAAAAAACAGCCGATAAAAGGGATGACGTTGATCTTTTCACATTGGTTTTTCCTACAAAAAAGATAGGAATGTATTTTTATTGGTTCGACCTATACAAAGATTATCAAAAGATATACCGTGGCAAAGGTGGAGTGGGATATATTACACAGGATACCGGCGAGGCTTATCGACTTTTTGTTCACAAAAAGAACTATGATATACCCTCATGGCTGCCGGGTGGAGTTATCTACCAGATTTTCCCTGACCGATTCAATGATGCAATACCCGATAAAACTCTCCCCTTCCCTGATAGAATTCTACGTCCCAACAAGGATGGTGAGCCATATTTCTGGGCAAATGAAATCCCAGAAGGGCACCTAAATCATGACTATTATGGCGGCGATTTTGAAGGAATTAAGCAAAAACTGCCCTACCTTAACAGTCTGGGTATTACCTGTATCTATCTTAACCCCATCTTTGAAGCCCACTCCAATCATAGGTATAACACTGCCGACTATATGAAGGCAGACCCTATGCTTGGAACTAACGAGGATTTTAGCAAACTTTGTGCCGCGGCTAAAAAGCTTGGAATAAGAATTATTTTAGACGGTGTTTTTAGCCACACCGGAGACGATAGCGTATATTTTGACCGTAATGCTCGTTACGGCAACGATGGTGCATTTCATAGCATCTCCAGCCCCTACCGAAGCTGGTATCATTTTTCACCGGATTATCCGTTTGGCTATCGTTGTTGGTGGGGTTTTGCATCCCTACCAGAGGTTAACGAGTCCAATCCACATTACCGCGATTTCATATGCGGCAAAGGTGGCGTAATAGATTATTGGCTATCACTTGGAGCTTCAGGATTTAGATTGGATGTTGCCGACGAATTGCCAGACGATTTTATTAGTGACATTAGAAAAGCTGTAAAATCAAGAGGTGCCGATTTCTATCTACTTGGCGAGGTTTGGGATGATGCAACCCTAAAGGTTGCATATGACATACGAAGGAAATATCTTCAGGGCGACCACCTCGACAGCGTTATGAACTATCCATTTAAGGATGCAGTTATCGAATTTATAAAAACCGGTAATGCCGCATCGCCTATGGAAAGAGTAATGCAGGTTGTGGAAAATTATCCAAATCCTGCACTTGCCTGTGCCATGAACTTTCTTTCAAACCACGATACTGTTAGGGCTCTTACCGAAATTGCCGGCGATTCACTGGCAGACCACGACAGATTCTGGCAGAGTGGACGTTATATAACCGGAGAACGCTTAGCCTACGGAAAAAGATTATTAAGGCTTGGCTATGCCATGCTGTTTACACTGCCCGGTGTCCCCAGCGTCTACTATGGCGATGAGGTTTATATGCAGGGTTACAAAGACCCCTTTAACCGCGGATACTATAACTGGTTTGAAACTGATGTTATGTTAAAGGAGGAGATTAAAAAGCTATCTGAACTTCGTTCGCGTTTTAATCTGTTTAAGTTTGGAGGCATGGAACTTCTTGCTGCTTCATTTGGATTTGTTGCATTTAGAAGGTTCGATGATAATGAGGAGATGTTAGTTTTAATTAATCGCTCATCCCAGCTAAAGCAGCTTGAATATAAGGGTAAGCATATAGAGGTGCCGCCCTATGATTACGTTTTAATTAAACTTGATTTAGAATAGGAGGAATATGGGATTGGAATCTGTTTTATGGTTAGTATTCACAGTTGTACTATTGGCTTTTGAGGCCTTTACCGCAACACTTGTAAGCATCTGGTTTGCGATTGGAGCTGCTGCTGCGTTCGTTGTGTCGCTTTTCCTACCAGATATGGTTATAGTTCAGGTAGTTGTATTTCTGGTTGTAAGCGTATTGGCACTACTTATAACCCGCCCGTTGGCAAAAAAATATATGCCAAAAAAATCTGCCTCTCCAACCAACACCGATAGAATTATTGGAAGAAGAGCTATGGTAACAAAGCCGATTAAAGCTGAAAAAAAAGGCCGTGTTTACGTTGATGGTCAAAGTTGGGCTGCAGAGAGTAGTAGCGAATTCGAGGTGGACGATGTCTGCATAGTTAAGGCTGTTGAGGGGGTAACGCTTATTGTAGCCCCGGTTAATTCTTAAAGTTAACGAAATTCATTTTTATAACCTATTTAAGTACATTATTTTATGAGGAGAAGTTATGCCATATGTTCTAATTGCCTTTGTGATTATTTTGCTGATAATTGCAGTGGCAAACATTATTATTGTACCGCAGGCTAACGCCTATATTGTTGAACGACTCGGCGTTTATAGCACCACCTGGGAAGCAGGACTTCATATAAAGGTCCCCTTTATGGATAGGGTTGCAAAAAAGGTTCTTTTAAAGGAGCAGGTTATCGATTTTCGCCCTCAGCCGGTTATTACCAAGGATAATGTTACCATGCAGATTGACTCGGTAGTTTTCTTTCAGGTAACCGACCCGAAGCTATATGCATATGAAATTGATCGTCCTATTATGGCTATTGAGAATCTAACTGCAACCAATCTTCGTAATATAATTGGTGACCTCGAGCTGGACTCAACACTTGCAAGCCGCGATGTTATTAACACACGAATTACTGTAACTTTAGATGAAGCCACCGATAAGTGGGGCATCAAGGTAAACCGAGTAGAGCTTAAAAACATTATCCCCCCTGCAGAAATTCAGGATGCGATGGAAAAACAGATGAAGGCAGAACGCCAACGTCGCGAAACCCTGCTTCGTGCAGAAGGTGAAAAACACAGCCAAATTTTGGTTGCAGAAGGTGAAAAGGAAAGTGCAATACTTCGTGCTGATGCCGTTAAGGAACAGAAAATTCGTGAGGCGGTTGGTGAGGCCGAAGCTATACTAACGGTTCAAAAGGCTCTAGCAGATAGCCTTAGAATATTAAACGAAGCAGCCCCTAGTGACAGCATATTAAAGCTAAAGGCATTAGAGGCTCTTGCAAAGGTTGCCGATGGGCAATCCACCAAGCTAATTATCCCAAGTGAAATTCAGGATATTGCCGGCTTGGTAGGCTCGCTAAAATCAATTACCGAGGATACGTCGGGCAGCAACAAATAGCAAACAACACGGCTAAATTTTTTCAAGTTTCCTCTAATAAGGTGAAATTATTATGAAATGACAAAAAAGTTACAATAATCGCTCCAATAGTATTGTAATAGTTATTAAGCTGTGTTATAATTTTCTCGGAAGAAACTCTAAGTAAACAAACATTCGGAGACAGCAATGGCGATAGATGCGATAAGGGAGGTTAGCGAGGCCGAGCGCCTGGCAGACCAAATAACCGAAGAAGCCCATAAAGAGGCGAGAACGATTCTTGCAAAGGCTAAGGCTGATGGGGAGGATTCCTGTAACAAGGCGGTAGATTCCGCACGCGCACAGATTCAACAGCAGCTGGAACAGCAGGAAAAATTATCTGCCACGGCAGAAACTGAGGCTAAACAAAAAGCGATTGCGGCTACGGCTCAGCTAGAGAGTAGTGCCTCGGCAAAGATGGACAAAGCAGTTAAGTTTATTATCGACAAGGTGACTGACAACTAATGATAATTAAGATGAAAAAGTTAGCCTGCCTTGTTGCAAAACAGGAGGCAGGGAGCTTATTTAAAGCTCTTGCGAAGGAAGGTTGCGTTGAACTTCGCAACACCGACGACTATCTACAGCAACCTGAATATGAGAATCTAATAATAAAAAGCACCGGCGAAGCGGACGACGGTGATGTGGCATCGCTTCGTTCAGCGGTAGCTACCATAGCAAAATATGCGCCGTCTAAGAAAGGCTTTCTTGCCCCTCTACCGCGTCTTAACGAGAGCGAGTTTGAGGATGAAGTGGCGTTCGGCAAAGCTTTGTCTCTTGCCGAGGAAATTAACGGACTTGCTTCCGATATTGCAGCTTGCGAGTCCGCCGTTCTTCGTCTTGAAACAGGGCTTGCTACTATTAAACCGTTGATTGGCATTGATCTGCCTCTCGATAAGCAAGGTGGCCGCTACTATAGCACAGTGTTTGGTGCTGTGCCTCTTGGTGTAACCAAGGAGATGTTAGAGCAGGAACTACCTGAGAACTGTCCGGTAGAATTTTTGATGGGTGATGCTTCAATTGAACAACAGTTCTTTGCATTACTTTGTTTAAAGAAGGATGAAGAGGAGGCGATATCATCGCTTAAGCCACTTGGATTCTCGAGGCAGCTCTACCGTGATATAACAGGAACTGCAGCAGAGAACACCAAGAAAATCGAGACAGAAGTTTCGGAGAAAAACAAAAAAATCGAACAGCATAAAGACGCTGTGATGGCGAAGGCCGGCTTCCGCTCTCAGCTCGAGTCTGCTCTCGATCTTGCCACTACAAGATTTAACCGTGAGATTACCAAGCTTTCCCAAGCAGGTACAAAGAACACCTTATTACTATCAGGATACCTGCCTGTAACCTCTGAGGAAACCATATCAAAACTTTTAGACGGTTACTGCTGTGCTTACGAGTTGAGCGACCCTACAGAAGAAGAGGTTGCCGAGGTACCTATTGTTCTTAAAAACAATGCATTTAATAAACCTTTTGAAATGGTTACCTCACTTTATGCACTTCCACAGTATAACAGTCCGATTGACCCCAACCCATTTATAGCACCGTTTTTCTTTATATATTTCGGACTAATGATGGGCGATGTTGCCTACGGTATTATTATTGCACTTGCCTCCTACCTTGTACTTAAACGTGCAAAACCATCAGAAGGCACCATGAAAAAACTATTGCAGGTAGGTATACTGGGCGGTATCGCAACAATTATCTGGGGTTTCTTCTTCGGAAGCTTTTTTGGAAACTTTATACCTACGGTAACCGAGATGTTCACCGGAACGGCTATAACGCCAAAACCTTTACTGTTTGATCCACTTGCAGAACCATTGATTCTTTTTGGTGTGTCGCTTGGATTCGGTGTTGTTCAGATAATACTTGGCATGGTTCTCTCGATGTATCAAAAATGCAAATTTGGCAAACCGGTTGATGCTGTTTTAGATGAAGGGCTTTGGCTGTTAATCTTTATAGGTCTTGGTGTTGTTGGAATCGAGATAGGACTTGGTATTGTTATGCCGATAGCAAATCTCGGACTATACATAGCACTTGTTGGCGTTGTTCTAATTCTTTTAACAAAGGGCAGAAACGAAAAGGGCCTAAAAAAAATTACGGCAGGTCTTGGCGAACTTTACGGTGTTACGGGATATCTTGCGGATGTTCTGTCCTATAGTCGTCTACTAGCACTAGGGCTTGCTACCGCCGTTATCGCCCAGGTTATGAACACCATGGGAACCTTACTTGGTCCAACAGTTCCGGGAGTTATACTTCTTGTTATTATCTTTGTTATCGGACATGTATTTAACGTCGGTATCAACATTCTCGGAACATTCGTTCATACCAGCCGTTTACAGTTTATTGAATTTTTCGGTAAGTTCTATATGCCGGGCGGCAAACCGTTTAAGCCTTTCTGCAACAGAACAAAGCATGTAGAGGTTTTAAAGGATAAATAATTAAGGGTAAGCGAGGGAAACCTCTTTAAAAATAAAAAATTACCAAAACAACATTTAACACGGAGGAAATTTAATATGAATTGGGCTGAAACACTGTTTTCCGGAACCGGTCTCGCACTACTTGGTGCTGCACTAGCTATGGGTCTTGCCGGCACCGGCTCGGCTAAAGGCGTTGGTATTGCCGGTGAGGCTGCCGCAGGCGTACTTACCGAAGATCCCGACAAATTTGGTCAGACACTTCTACTACAGGCACTTCCCGGAACACAGGGTATTTACGGAATGATTATCGCTTTCCTTATCATGCTTAAAATAGGTGTGCTTGGTGGTGGAATTGCTGATCTTTCTATAGAAACAGGTTTTGCACTATTTATGTGTGCAATGCCAATCGCACTTGCCGGACTTTTCTCTGGTATTGCACAGGGTCGTGCTGCTGCTGCTTGTATGGGTATCATTGCAAAGCGTCCCGAAGAGCTCGGTAAGGCTATGATGTATCCGGCACTTGTTGAAACATATGCCGTTCTTGCTCTGCTTATCTCCTTCCTTATGTGGAATGGTATCGCAGTTTAAGGCGAGCTAATCTATCCACATATTTTTAGAAAGGAACGGACTTACAGATGCAGGGGTTTGAGAAGATAAAGGCTCAGATTGCGTTAGATGCAAATTCCGAAAAGGATCGCATTATCGCAAAGGCTACCGCACAGGCGGAAGAACTTAGCCGTGGCTATGCTCAAAAGGCAAAAGCGGCTGAGGCAGAAGCCCTACAAAAGGGTACCGCCGAGATAGCCGCAGCAAAAGCAAGATCAAGTCACACAAGTGAAGGCACAGTTAAGTTAGCCTTGCTAACAAAAAAAAGAAGTCTCATCGACCGCGCCTTCGTGGCCGCAAAGAAGGAACTTCTTGCGCTACAGCCTGATGATATGCTGTTGGTGCTTTTAGGGCTTGGCAAAGGGCTTAACGAAAAGAGCGGTGAGATATTAATGAATCCTGCCGATCGCGATAAGCTTGGCTCACAGCTTGCAAAGCAACTTAGTAAAAATATCGGCGGAGATTTTAAGCCGGCAAAGGATACTGTTAATATTAGCGGTGGTTTTATTCTTCGTTGTAACGACATCGAGATAAACTGTAGCTTTGACCGTCTGTTAGACAGGGCTCATACCGAGCTATCGGGTGAGGTCGCCGGCATCCTTTTTGAGGGGTAAGAATATTGAACAAAAAGACAAGAGATATCGATTATCTTTATGCGAGCGGTCGTATAAAGGCGCTTGAACGTGGATTTTTGCCGAGAACAACCCTTATACGACTTTGCGAAGCCGGTTCGATATCGGATGGAATTAAGCTCTTAGCCGAGCTTTCCTACGTAACACCTGACACCACCCCCTCTACCATTGAGGCAGAGTTTACCAAGGTGGGTCAGCGTTGCTATCGCGAGGCATCCGAGCTATTTGCCGACAAAACTATGCTTGATTTCTTTCGTGCAAAATACGACTACCATAATGTTAAGACTATATTAAAAGGTATAGCTACCGGCGATGAATACACCGGACTTCTTTCAGACTGCGGAAGAGTACAGGGTGAGCGACTTATAACTGCAATATTAGAGGATAAGTATTCCGCTCTTCCAAAACGACTCGCAAAAGCCACCGCAGATGCTAAGGCGTCGCTTGTTAATAGTGGCGATCCTCAGCTGGTTGACGGTTTTCTCGACAAGGAGCAGTTTGCCGATATGGGTGAAATTGCAGAATATACCGGCGAGAAATATATAGTTGATTACTTTAAGCTACAGGTTGACATGCAAAATCTTCGTGCATCAGTTAGACTTGCAAGAATGGGAGCAGAGTTCAACGAGCTAAAGAAATATTTTATTGAAGGCGGAAACATACCGATTAGCCGTCTGCTTATCGAGATGACACCGGAGGTGGTTGTTAATACATTTACCGGTTCATATTTTGTGAGTGTTGCGGCGGTTGCTGCCGAAACACTGCGCCGCGAAAAAGGTCTTGCCGCACTGGACAAGGCGGTAGATGATGCTCTTACTTCCTTTATTAAACAGGGCAAACGGGTAGCATTCGGTGTTGAAGTGCCGATATCCTATGTTGCCGCTAAGGAAAATGAGTTAGTTGTACTTAGAACAATATTTGCAGGACTTAAGGCGGGAGTTAAATCGGATATTTTATCGGAAAAACTGAGGGAAACCTATGTATAACGTAGCGGTAATAGGAGATAGGGAAACGGTTATCGGCTTTAAGGCTATAGGTCTTAAGGTCTGTTATGCTGATAACGAAGCTGAGGCAAAGGAACAACTAACACGGCTTGCCAAAGAAAACACTGCGGTGATCTATATAACCGACGATTTGGCACAGAAGTTAAGCGCTGAGATTGCCGAATATAGCAAACTACCTTTACCGGCAATTATACTAATACCCGGTAAAGACGGCTCTAACGGTGTCGCACTTGCAAATGTTAGCAAGTCGGTAGAACGTGCAGTCGGTGCCGATATACTTAAATAAGAAAGGAACGGACATCTATATGGAAAACGGAACAATTGTTAAGGTGGCAGGTCCATTAGTAGTAGCTAAGGGACTGGCACACGCAAATATGTTCGACGTTGTTAGGGTTGGTAAGGACCGTATCATCGGCGAAATTATTGAGATGCGTGGCGACGCTGCTTCTATTCAGGTTTATGAGGAGACTGCGGGCATAGGCCCGGGAGACGTTGTTGAAACTACCGGCGCACCGCTATCTGTTGAGCTCGGACCCGGAATGATTGAGAATATCTACGACGGCATTCAACGTCCACTCGAAGTTATCGCAAAAATGGTAGGCACAAATCTCTCTCGCGGTATCGAGGTTGACAGCATTTCTAGAGAAAAGAAATGGGAGTTTGTTCCAACAGCTAAGGTTGGTGATAAACTTAATGAGGGCGATATTATCGGAACTGTTCAGGAAAGCCCAACCGTTTTACATAAGATTATGATTCCTTACGGAAAATCCGGTACTCTTAAAGCTATAGAGAGCGGTGAGTTTACCGTTGTTGAAAAAATTGCAATGTTAACCGATAACGACGGCAATGATTTTGAACTTACCATGCTTCAAAAGTGGCCGGTTCGTCGTGAACGTCCATATAAACAAAAGTTACCTCCCAACATCCCAATGGTAACCGGTCAGCGTATTGTTGATATGCTGTTTCCGATTGCAAAGGGTGGTACTGCCGCTGTTCCGGGTCCGTTTGGAAGCGGTAAAACAGTTGTTCAGCATCAGCTTGCTAAGTGGAGCGATGTTGATATAGTTATCTATGTTGGCTGTGGCGAGCGTGGAAATGAGATGACCGACGTTCTTCGCGAGTTCCCTGAACTAAAGGATCCTCGCAGTGGCGAGAGCCTAATGAAACGTACCGTTCTTATCGCAAACACCTCCGACATGCCTGTTGCGGCTCGTGAGGCAAGCGTTTACACCGGTATTACCATCGCCGAATATTTCCGTGACATGGGATATGATGTTGCAATTATTGCAGACTCTACCAGCCGTTGGGCAGAGGCTCTTCGTGAGATGAGTGGACGTTTAGAGGAGATGCCCGGTGAAGAGGGTTATCCTGCATATCTAACCAGCCGTTTAGCACAGTTCTACGAGCGTGCCGGCCGTATTATTTGTACCGGTAGCGATAACCGCGAAGGTTCACTCTCGGCAATTGGCGCCGTATCACCTCCAGGTGGTGATATTTCGGAACCTGTTAGCCAGGCAACCTTGCGTATTGTTAAGGTTTTCTGGGGTCTTGATGCATCTCTTGCATACGCAAGACACTTCCCTGCAATTAACTGGCTAAACAGCTACTCACTATATATTGACAGACTCTCTCCATATTATGAGGAAAGACTGGGCGAGAGCTATGCAATTAACCGTATAGAAACTATGCGAATACTGCAACAGGAAAGTGAACTTAACGAAATTGTTAAGCTGGTTGGTATGGACAGTTTATCACACGATGACCGTTTAACCATGGAAGTTGCAAGAATGCTTCGTGAAGACTTCCTACAACAGAATGCATTCTCCGATACCGATGCTTACGCCTCTAGTGAGAAACAGGCAGCACTTATAACCTTGATACTGGCATTTGACACTGCTGCACGCAAAGCGATTGCCGCAGGAGTTAGTATAGAGGATATTATCTCGGTTCCTTCGCGTGACGAGATTGGTCGTGCTAAGGATACAAGCGAAGATAAATTTGCCAATGATTTCCAAAGAATAACAGATGGATTTAAGGCAGAGATAGAAAAGCTTACAGAAGAAGCCGGAAAGGAATAAACAGTTATGATGAGAGAATATCGTACCATCGGTGAGGTAGCGGGCCCTCTGATGCTGGTTAGCGGCGTTGAAGGTGTTACCTACGGCGAGCTTGGTGAGATTGAGTTGCAGAACGGTGAGATTCGTCGTTGCCGTGTTCTTGAGATTGAGGGTAGTGACGCTCTGGTACAGCTGTTTGAGAGCAGTGCCGGCATTAACCTAAAAGATTCAAAGGTTAGATTTTTAGGCCATGGCTTAGAGCTAGGTGTTTCTGACGACATGCTTGGCCGTGTTTTTGATGGTCTAGGAAAGCCGAAAGATAACGGTCCTGAAATTCTTGCTGAAAAGAGATTAGACATTAACGGCCAGCCAATGAACCCCGCCGCACGTGACTATCCAAACCAGTTTATACAAACAGGTATTTCTGCTATCGACGGTCTTAACACGCTTGTTCGTGGACAGAAGCTACCAATTTTCTCCGGTTCGGGACTTCCCCATGCTCAGCTTGCTGCTCAGATTGCACGTCAAGCAAAGGTGCTTGGCGACGACGGTAACTTTGCTGTTGTTTTCGCTGCAGTTGGCATTACCTTTGAAGAAGCAGACTTTTTTGTTAACGATTTTGCTAAAACAGGCGCACTATCGCGTGCCGTTCTTTTCTTAAACCTTGCTAACGACCCGGCTATCGAGCGTATTTCTACACCTCGTATGGCACTAACAGCTGCTGAGTATCTTGCATTTGAAAAGGACATGCATGTTCTTGTTATTATAACCGACATCACCAACTATGCCGAGGCACTCCGTGAAGTTTCCGCTGCACGTAAAGAGGTTCCCGGTCGTCGTGGATATCCCGGTTATCTTTATACCGACCTTGCAACTATGTATGAACGTGCCGGACGTCTTATCGGCAAACAGGGTTCAATAACCATGATTCCTATTCTCTCCATGCCGGAAGATGATAAAACTCATCCAATTCCCGACCTTACAGGATATATCACCGAGGGTCAGATTATTATTTCTCGTGATCTTTACCGCAAGGGATTAACCCCGCCAATCGATGTTTTGCCATCACTTTCCCGTCTTAAAGATAAGGGTATTGGTGAAGGAAAAACCCGTGAGGATCATGCAAACACAATGAACCAGCTGTTCTCTGCATATGCTAGGGGCAAGGATGCTAAGGAACTTATGACAATTCTTGGAGAAGCGGCTCTAACCGAGGTAGATAAAAAGTTTGCACGTTTTGCCGATGAATTTGAAAAGATGTATGTTAGCCAGGGTTACGACGTTAACCGTAGCATCGAAGAAACACTTGAACTTGGTTGGAAGCTATTAACTATACTTCCGAAGAATGAGCTTAAGCGTATTAAACAGGAGTTTATCGATAAATACTATCCCGAGGAAACGCTATAATTTAACGTTGAGGAGAACCGGTGGCAAGACTTAATGTAAATCCAACCCGTATGGAGCTGTCGCGTCTAAAAAACAGCCTTAAAACAGCAACAAGAGGACACAAGCTGTTAAAGGATAAGCGTGATGAGCTAATGAAACAATTTTTAGAAATCGTGCGCCAAAACAAGACGCTTCGCCGCAAGGTTGAGGCTGCTCTTGAGCAGGCGTCGGCAGGCTTTGCTTCTGCCTCCGGCAACATGAGCCCCGAGAGTTTAGAGCAGGCTTTGCTTTATCCAAAACAGAGCATCTCGATCTCGGTGGGGTACCGAAATATAATGTCGGTAGATGTGCCACAGTTTGAAGTTCAGGCAAAAAGCGACCGACCGGCCGAAATATATCCTTATGCTTTTGCAAATACTTCGGGGGAATTAGACGATGCTGTTTTATCTCTTTCAGAAATTATGAAGGATTTATTAGAGCTAGCCGAGATTGAAAAAGCAGTGGAACTACTTTCTATAGAGATTGAAAAAACACGTCGGCGTGTTAACGCACTTGAATACGTTACCATCCCGAGATACATCGAAACCATCCGCTACATCACCATGAAGCTGGACGAGAATGAGCGTGGAAACCTTACAAGGCTGATGAAGGTAAAGGACATGATGGTTGAAGAGGCAATGCGCAAGGCACAAGAGCGTACTGCCGCAGCCATTAACGGATAATTTACTAAAATTTTAAGGTAAATTTGTCGTCGGTGGAGGAAGGTTCCAAAAAATATTATGAAATATCAGGTAATCGCAGACAGTTCAAGTGATTTATTACCGGAAAACTACCAAAATTCAGAAACTGGATTTTCGGTAGTTCCTCTGACCCTAAGAATTGGTGAGAATGAATATGTCGATAACGAAAACATAAATAAAAATGAAATGCTTGCAGACCTTGCAACAACAAAGGGTACTGCCAATTCTGCCTGCCCATCACCACAGGATTGGGCTGACATGTTTAAAAAAGCTCATAACAGTTTTGCCGTATGTATATCATCTAAATTATCCGGAACATATAATTCTGCACTACAGGCGAGAGACTTAATTCTCGGAGAGTCTCCGGAAAAGAATATTCATGTTATAGACACCAAGGCAACCGCAGGTGTTATGATTATGGCTACAGAATATCTTATGAAGCTAACCGAGAAGGGGCTTGATTTTGAAGAAATAAAAACTAAGGTGGACGAGTTTGTAAAGCAACGCACCCTTATTTTTTCTCTTGAAAATTTTAACATGCTTATTAAAACAGGTAGAATGAATAAGCTGGTTGGGTTTACAGCTTCGACCTTAGGAATTCGGGCAATAGCGAGGGCTGAAGAAGGAAATGTTAAGGTTATAGAGAAGGCAAGAGGCAAGGAGAAAGCGTTTACACGAATTGTTGATCTCATTGAGGAACTATGCCCCAATTTTTCTACCGATAAAGAACGTGAGGTAATAATCAACCATTGCAACAATCTGGAAGGTGCCGAAAAGCTTCGCGACATGATTGGTGAAAAATATTTAAATGTAACTAAGATTCGCCTGTTTGATACGAGAGGACTGTGTTCATTTTACGCATCCAACGGGGGACTAATTCTTTCCTATTGATATGATGATTATAAAAAAGCTCAAGCGCGTTTTCACAAGGACCGGAGAGTCATCCGCCCAGCTGCGAACCCGACGTGGCTTTTTAATTGATTATCTGGCCACAATAACGGTAGCAAACCTTTGCAACGGCATATATCTTGCCGGCTTGCTAAGGTTTATGGGTTTTTCTGATTCTGCTAACGGGACCATTCTAGCTATACCGGTTTTAGGTGGTTTGTTTCAGATAGTGGGCCCGTTAATATTAAGCAAAATAAAGAACGAGCAACCATTTCTGATTTATGGAACTTTTCTAGGCAGATTTAGTCTTGCTGCAGTATTTTTTGTCCCAATTTTGCTGGGAAGCACGTTAATTGGTGGAATATCTGTAGTTATCATATTTTCAATTGGTCATTGTATGCTTGCAATGCTGGCTCCTGCAATGGGTAACTGGCTAATGATAGTAACTCCTGCGCGCGAAAGAAGCTCGTTTTTTGCACTAAGAGAGAGACTAGGCCTTGGTTCGATTGCAGTTGCAATGCTCATAGCCTCAGCTTTTTTAGATTATTTCGTTTCGCCACAACAACAACCAATTGGATTTGCACTAATAGGTGTAATACTATCCATTCTAAGCTTCGCCGATCTTTTTGCACTAAAGAAAATGCATAAACCAAACACCGAAAGGTTAGCTGCTCTTACTATAAAACAGATGGGGAAAATGCTGTTGTCGCGTGATATAGTAAAGGTAATGGGTATAACAATACTTTGGCATGTAGCTACACAGATTTGGATACCACATAATAGCATATACATAATCGAGACACTTGGTATTAGCTACTCATTTTTGGGTATTATGAATACAGTCGTCTCGATTCAAAAAATATTATTGATGGTTTTATGGGCTAGATATACAAGCAGAACAAGCTTTGAACACAGTTTTTTTATCGCTGTATTTATCTATGGCGTAAGTACATCCGTATATCTTGTTATGACTCCTGGAAATGCTTATATTATGATGATAATACAGATGCTGATTTCTGCAGTAGCTTGGGCAATATTGGGTGTTGCACTGTTTAACGTACAATACGACAATCTATCAGGGGATCAAAAGGTTTTAAAGATGGGGCTCATTGGTGGTATTTCCGGCGTTGTTGGTTTTATTATATCTGTATTAGGTGGCAGTGTTATTGTTGTGGTAGATAATTACGGTGGCTTTATAGGCTTCGATGGTCAGCAGGTTGTTATAGCAATTGCGTGCGTTGCCTGTATTGGAATCATGGTGTTATTGTATTACGGATTTATTCCCAAGGACAAACGCCCAAAAATTAGCGATTACACAGAATATGTAGTAATCATAGTTAAACGTATAGAGGCGCTTTTAAAGGATCGTGCCACCAAAAGGAAATATCGTTCTGAAAGGTGGATACATTAATATTTAGGAGAAAGAAACATGAACGAAACAATTAATAATATTATGAATCGCAGAAGCATGCGTGGTTTTTCCAATGAAATGCCGACTAAGGAACAGCTAACCGACATTCTAAACGCCGGACTGCGTGCACCGAGTGCTATGAACAGCCAATGCAACCATATTACGGTTATAACCGACGATGCCTTAATCAGTGAGCTAAACGAAGGTGTAGTTAATAAGATGGACGATGCAGCAAAGGCAAGAATGAGGGAGCGTTGCGGTGAGAATATATCAGTCTTTTATGGCGCCCCTGCTATTATGCTAATAAGCTCAACCTATATGCATGGGGACTACAGCAAATTAGACGTAGGTATTGCAGTTGAGAATATCTGTATTGCAGCACAGTCATTAGGATTAAATAGCTGCATTATCGGAATGGTTGCAATGTTTCTATCCACATCAGACAGTGAAGCCTTTGTAAACAGGCTAAATCTACCTGAGGGCCAAAAGCCGATTATTGCGGTTGCCATTGGCAAAGGTTGCATTGATATGGCAACCCCACCCATTAATGACGGAAGGAGCAATTGGTTATAAATATCTCACGTTTCGGGTACAATAGTGGAAAAAAATCATGAAACTAAAACTATATTTAGCTCTTGTAATTATAATTCTGGGTGTTGCTTTTTCTGTTGTTTATTTTTTACCACTTAGCTTATCTGATACGATAAATAAAGACAGCACCATGCTTTTCACAAAAATCGACATCACCGTTAGTGATGGCCAAAGTTTTCATGAAGCCACAATTTATAATGATGTTACCGAAGAGCAAAAGGATAATGTATTGCATCTATTAAGTGAATTTTCGTATAGCCGTAACATAAAAACCCTTTTCTCTGACGGCTCCATGTCGGATAATACGGGAGACGGTTATCTTTATATTACGATTTATAACCAAACCGATTATGCCGGTACCATTGTTGTGGCACATGATGATGAAATTTCGCTTAACAACAAAAACTACACAATGAATAATTCAAGCGATTTTATTAATAGTATAATAGAGATTATCGTTGAATAAACTTTTTTAGCTATTATAAATATTAGTAATAGCTAAAAAAGCTGTAAGAACAATGCACCGACCTCCTCTTGTTAGATTTTCATATCTAACTTTTGGTGGTCGGTGCTAATTACTGTTTGCTTTTTGTTGTTATCCGCAATTTTGGGTTAAATATTCCATTGAACCTTTCGCTGTGGCAGAATTTCAAAATCACAGGCGGTTAAGATATCCTCTACCTGCTTTACCGATTCTCCACTCCAGCCATACGCTCCAAATGCCATTCCTACGCGATTTTTTGGCTTAAGACCCTTCATATAGCATAAAAATGCAGCTACCGAGGGTAGCATATTGTTGTTTAAAGTCGAACTTCCAACAAAGACATGCGATGATTCTAACATACGGGATATTGCCTCTGAATAGTGGACGGCTGATAGATCAATAACGTCAACCTCAAACCCCATCTCGCTATACTCACGAGCAAGGTTTCTTGCCATCTTGGTGGTGGTGCCCCACATGCTATCATAGATAACTGCCAAGGTTTTTTCCTCTACCCTACCCTGTGACCAGTAAACATACTTGTCTGCAATAAGTGGTATTGTCTTTTTCAGTATAACTCCGTGAGAAGGGCATATTGTCTCTACCTCAAATTCACCCAGGGCCTCAACAAGCTTTTGAACCTGAACTCCAAAGGGCAAAACGATGTTTGCATAATAGTTGCCGCAGCGCTCTAAAAGTTGTTCTAACGTAATATCCTCGTCTAAAACCGCTCCTGTCCCGAGGTGCTGTCCGAAAGCATCGTTTGAGAATAAAATTTTGTCCTCAACAAGATAACTTGCCATACTATCCGGCCAATGAACCATAGGCATAGGCAAAAAGCTAAAGGTTTTACTTCCGGTTTCCAGCGTATCGCCCTTTTTAACAACACAAAATTCGTAATCTAAGCCTTTGTAATAAGCTTTTAGTCCTTTTTCGCATGCTGCTGTACCATATACCTTAGCCTTTGGATACTGTTCATTGATAAGTGGTAATGCACCGCTGTGGTCCGGCTCAACGTGATTGCAGATAATATTGTCTATATCTCGATCACCCAAAACCACCTTAATGTTTGCCAAAAATTCCTCGGCAAATGCTGCCTTAACAAAATCGATAAGAGTAACCTGCTCATCAATAACTAGATAGGCGTTGTAGGTCGTTCCATGCGGTGTTTGATATCCATGAAAAACACGAACATCGGCGTCAACAACACCAACCGAATAAATATTATTTGATATTTCCATTTACTTCCCCTTTTTATTGCGCTGAAAATTGATCCTTTCCAACTCCACATAGCGGACACTCGTAATCATCCGGTAGCTCATTAAAAGGGATGTCTCCGTCATATTCGTATCCGCAAACATCACATATATATTTTTCCATAATCTTCTCCTTAACATTAATTAGTTGTGCTTACAGTTATATTATAAGCATATTTATTTTATCATAGTAAAAATATTTTTTCAAGCACTGTTGACTATTTGCCCACAATTTCATATAATTATACAAGGAAGCAATTAATTTATAGCTTAAACTATAGAGGACGACACAACAATACAGGAGAACTATTTATGATTTCAGCCGGAGATTTTAGGAACGGTGTAACATTTGAGATGGACGGCAATGTTTATCAGGTTATTGATTTTCAGCATGTTAAGCCAGGAAAAGGCGCCGCATTTGTTCGTGCCAAAACTCGTAATGTGATTACCGGTTCGGTTACCGAAACAACCTACAATCCATCTGATAAGTTTCCACCGGCATATATCGAGCGTCGTGATATGCAATATTTATATAGCGATGGCGAGCTGTATCATTTTATGGATGTAGAAACATACGAGCAATCACCAATAAATGAATCTAGCTTACCGGATAGCTTCCGCTTTGTTAAAGAGAATGAAGTTGTAAAAATTCTCTCATATAAGGGTAGTGTTTTTGGAGTGGAACCTCCAAACTTTGTTGAACTTGTTATAACCCAAACTGATCCGGGTTTTAAAGGTAATACTGCTACCAACACCTTAAAACCTGCTATAGTTGAAACCGGAGCCGAAATTAGAGTTCCTCTTTTCTTAGAGGAAGGTGAAAAGGTTCAAATTGATACCCGTACCGGCGAATATATGGGCAGAGCATAACATTAACTAACTTATGAAGGGAAAAAGAAAATGGATTTAAAAGAAAGAGCCTCCTACGTAAAGGGACTGGTAGACGGGTTAGATCCCGACTTCACCACCAAGGAGGGTAGAATATTAAAGGAACTTCTGCTACTCGTTGGCGATATCTGCGATTCTGTTGTTGGTATAAATGACGATATCGACCAGATATACGAAGAAATTGATGCAATCGACCAGGACCTCACCGATATTGAAGAAGAGTTGAGCTCGGATTGTGGTTGCGGCTGTGGCGACGAAGAACTAGAAGATAGCGGAATTTATGAGATAACCTGCCCAGAATGTAAAGATGTTGTATGCATGGACGAAGATATGCTTGCAAGCGAAGATTTATGTTGCCCTAACTGCGGAACTAAATTTGAGATAGATTTTTCCGAAGATGAGCAGGAATAAGAATCTAGGATTGTTTTCCATAAAGGAATAATAAGAACCTTTTTGTTGATACTATCAACAGGAAGGTTTTTTCTTCCCTAATTAAGCAAGGAAAGGATTTAGTATGGGAACAAACAATATACCTGGATATGAGAACAACGATCTTCTCCGTTCTTTAGCACTGTTAAATACCGGCCTTGATTTCATCCCAAAGGACGAGGATTTAATCGAACAGGAAAGATATCAGGAAACCGAGGAAGAGGTTTTAAGAAAGATGAAGCTGCGCAAAGAACATGAGCAGTAGGCATTAAAGCCTAAATTAAAAACAACCGCTGTCGGGATATGTCGATATCGGTTGTTATTCTGCTATTTAAATAAAAACAATACTATTTACACCGGATAGTTTGACAAATAAACAGCTCGAATGCTATAATATAATTGTTTATTAGAGTAATACACTATTTATGGAGGCTATGTGAAAAAAGTTAGCTTTGTCTATACTAAAGACAGCTACTGCGCCGGCTGCAATAAGTGTATCTTTGTGTGCCCTACAAGCGCAAACGAGGCTTTTTTCGAGACTGAAAGTAACAAGGTTTTTATAAAGCCCGGATATTGTATCTCCTGTGGAGAGTGTATAAATATATGTGACCATGGTGCAAGAGATTTTAACGACGATACAAAGCAATTTTTCAGTGATATTGATAAAGGGAAAAATATTTCGGTTGTTATTGCCCCATCTGGTAAATTTAACTTTTCCTCAGTAAAGCGATTAACCGGATATCTTAAGTCTATTGGTGTAAAGAATGTATACGATGTTTCCTTCGGAGCAGATATCTGCACCTGGGCACATGTAAAGGCAATAAAGGAAAATGGATTAAGCAATATTATTTCACAACCATGTCCCGTTGTTGTTAGCTATATCGAAAAGTATAAGCCTGTTTTAAAGGATAAGCTCTCGCCAATCCAAAGTCCTGCGGTTTGTCTTGGAATATACCTAAAAAAACACCTTAAAAAAGATGAAAAAATTATGTTTCTTTCACCATGTATCGGCAAAAAAAGAGAGTGCATCTCAAAGGAAACATTTGGCGTTTTAGATTATAATTCCACCTTTATTAAATTTAATGAATACTTAGAGCAAAACAACATAGAGCTAAACAATTACCCCGAAACCGAGTTTGATATTACAGATTCTTCGTTGGGTTTTGTTTTCCCTCGCCCGGGTGGGCTGAGCGAGAATATTAAGTATCACCTCAACAGGGACATCTGGATAAAGGAAATTGAAGGTATTGCAAAAATAAAGAAATATCTAAATGATCTGTGTGAAGACATTAACAACAACCGACCTACTCCCATGATTATTGATGCCCTTAACTGCGAGCTTGGATGTAGCCTGGGAACCGGTACAAACAAGAAAGCCTCTATAAACAAAATCGACTACAGCCTTAACCAAAGTAAAAACAATATTGATAAGGCTGATAGCGAAAATTTATTTCAATTTTTCGACGATAATTTAAAGCTATCCGATTACTACCGAAAATATGTTGATCAAAGTAAAGAATATACGGACCGCGAAGATATCAACCTTGAGGCCGCCTTTATTTCACTTGGCAAGTTTAACGAGGCGGATAGAAACATAAACTGCTTTAGCTGTGGCTACGGAAATTGTTATGACTTTGCTCACGAGTTGGCTGCGGGACACAACAATAAAAACAACTGCAAATTTTACCTATTAAATAAATTTAAAACCATGAGTCAATATGATGAACTTACCGGATTAAACAACCGAAATTGTTTTAACATGGATTTTGAGAAACTTAAAAATAATTATCCCGGGGTTGTAGGAATTGTTTATGTAGACATAAATGGTCTAAAACAGTGTAACGACACAAAAGGTCACAGCTGCGGGGATCAGATGATTATTAGCTGTTCCTGTGTTTTAAAAAATGTATTTGGAAAGCAGGCATATCGAGTGGGTGGAGATGAATTTGTTATTCTTTGCTCCGATAAATCAGAAGAAGAGTTTTTATTATGTTGTGAAACCCTACATAATCAATTAAATGCCGAGAAGAATCTGTCAGCGTCAATGGGCGTTGCCATAAGCTGCTCATTAGATGAACTTGAAGATAAAATGGATGAAGCAGACCAGAAAATGTATGAAGCCAAGAAGCAATACTACAAAAATATACAGGCTGCCGATAGACGCCGAAGGTATGTTTTAGATCTTTAGCCTAGCGCCTATAGCCTTAACGATACCTCTCATTTATAATGGTATCGTTAATTTTTCTGTAACTTTCAACAGTTGATATGCCTTCCAATATGTGGTAAGATTAAGCTAGTTATTTTTTAAGAGGCTGGTATGATTGCATTACTAAAAAAAGAACAGCTGTTGTTTGCCTTATTTTTGCCGTGGTATTAATAACTTTAGCCTCGATATCGATATACTCTGAATCCTTATATGCATCATGGAGCCTGTGCGCTGATGCGGCAGATGTTGGCGTGGATTACGAAATGAAATTGTTGACGAACAAAATATTACTATCTCAACTGCAAAAGGGCTTGCCTGGCTTTCGCAATATGTTGTGGAGAGCTATAAGTCTGATGGTATCACCGATGGTTTATCGGGAATTACCGTAACGCTTAACAACAATATCGACCTACGTCACGCCGGAGTTTACAACAATTTTGAAGACGTATCAGCAGATCCGGTAAAAAGCTGGGTTCCTATAGGAACCCTACCCAGACCTTTAGGGGTGTTTTTAACGGTAGCGATCATACCATAAGCGGTGTTTACATATTTAGCGATATCACCTCTCCCCAGGGCCTATTTGGAACAACAATTGTTGCAACTATAAAAGATTTAACTGTTGCGGAATCTGAGATAACAGCGCTGGTTGCCGGTGGTATTATTGGAGATTAGCTTGGTGGAAACCTACTAAACTGCAATAGCTCAACAAAGGTTAATGCAACCAACTCAACAAGTCTCTACAATACCATAGCCGGAATTGCCGCCAGAAACACCGGCGTTATTGATGGATGTTTTAATACCGGTGATATATCTGCAGTGGGAGACAGCAGCACGGCAGCAGGAATAGCCGGTATTAACGAAGGCACGGTTAAAAACAGCTATAACGAAGGAGATATACTCTCGCAGGATGTGGCCTCGGGAATAGTTGGCAAATTTTCTGATATCACATCACACAATATAAACCAAAATCAACTAACCAACAGCTACAACACCGGAGATGTTACCGGCGATGATGTGATTAATCGTGAGGATTTAGAGGCTATACTCGATAGCAGTAACTACAATATGTCTACTAACGGCGGAACAGTTAACCCGGATTTCGACCTAAATAACGATGACATAATTAACTTTGCAGACCTTGCAATAGTGAGAAACAGCAACAACTTTAATAAACTAAAAAGCGATAACGTACTACAGATATCATAAATATTAAATTGCTAATCGTCATTTTATTAACCACCTTGGTTTGACAAAATTTTTGCCAAGGTGTATAATGTTTTGAGTCGCTTATAAATATTTATTAAAAGTTAGGGTTGATTAGATGGGTGAAATGCTTGGCAAGGTATTGCCGATAATGTTGCTGATGGCACTTGGTTACATAATACGACATAAAAAAATAATAACACAGCAAGGCATCGCCGGCATAAGAGTTTTGGTTGTGAACATTTCTCTTTCGTCGGTGTTGTTTCTTTTATTTTTAGAGATGCAGTTTGACGTTCAACATATATATATTTTTTTGTTGGCATTGCTTCTGCTTATTTTAATGATGCTATCCGGCGCGTTGCTTAATTTATTTAAGCCGTTATATAATATTTACACACCGTTTCTTACCTCCGGTTGCGCCTTTGCACTGGTGGGCATTGCTCTATTTGGCATAATGTTTGGCGAAGAGAGAATGGAAGTGTTTGTAATTATTGGTCTCGCACATGAATTATTTATATGGATTATATACTATATGGTTCTTAAAATAAAGGTTGGCGGACAAAAGTTTTCGGTTTCAGGCCTAACAAAGATTTTCACCACCCCTATGATTTTGGCTATTATTTCGGGACTTGTTTTAAACCTAACAGGCGCTAACAATATTTTAACTCAATATGCTATATGGGATGGATTTGTTAACACCGTCGACATGCTTTCGAAAACAGCAACCCCGCTAATACTAATTATATTGGGCTACGGACTTGCCATAGAAAAGAAATATTTAGCTCCAAGTTTAAGGTTACTTGCATCACGTTATATCGTGGCTGCAATTACCGGAGTTGGCTTTATTCTGCTTGTTGTTAACACTCTGTTCCCCTCAGATACTATAGTTACTATATCTTTTACCTCGCTCTTACTTATCCCTCCAATGTTTTCATTACAGCTACTGGTAGGGGAATTTGGCGACGAGGATGGTGAAAAAATTATAAGCAATGCCTTGGCGATAGGATCGGTTGTGGGAATTGTTTTGTTTGTTTCATATGCATTTATTGTTTCTTAATTATAAGAAATATTGTTTTTTTGTTGAAATTTTTTAATAAAAATGTTAGAATTGTATGTACAACAGATAACAAGGGGGATGTAGCATGGCTCATGCATCTAGCACCTTAACCGACAGCTTATTAAATAGCTTAACCAAGGAGCAGCTTTTTTCTATTCTCGACAAGGTACCTTTAGGTATAAATGTCTGGAACACTAATCGTGAGTTAATATACACAAACAGCTTTCTTTTAGAGCTGTTTTCTATAGATAGTCGTGAGTTGTTTACCGATAATTTTTATCGCTTTTCACCCGAGTTGCAACCTGATGGATCTAGTTCAGCAGAGCTATCGCAAAAGCACCTTACCGAGGCCTATACAAAAGGTTATCACAATTTCAACTGGTTACATGTTGATTTAGATGGCAATGAAATTCCTTGCGAGTTAACTATGCAGCTTATTGACGAAATGCTGGTTACTCTTATTAAGGATTTACGGCCGCAGCTGGCTGAATATGAAAACAACCAACTAGCTGACGGTTTTTTCTATAACAGAATTACCGATAAAGCTTTGTTTAATGCAGTAGCCGAGCTTTCTGATGAGTGGTTTTGGGCTTATGAATCTAAAACTGCCGAGATTCAGTTTTTTGGCAAGGGTATAGAGATATTAAATCTTCCTTCCGACAAAAACCCCTTTCCGGAGAGCGTGGTAAATAGCGGTATTGTACACCCCGATGATCTAGAGGAATTTTTAAGGTTCGATGCCGAGATGCGTAAAGGCAATCTTGGCCCATTTGATATAAGATTTTTCCTACCTGATGGTTCATTTAGGAATTATAGAATTACTTATAAAATAAAAAAAGACTCTAATGGCAAAATGCTTTATGCGATAGGCAAAACTTTTGATGTCCATGAGCAAAAAATGTTAGAACAGATGTCTAAAACCGATTTACTAACCAACTGCCTAAACAAGGTTGCTACCGAAAAAGCTATAGAGAGCTCAATAAGCTCTATGAAGGAAGCTCAACATGCATTATTCATAGTAGATGTTGATAACTTTAAGGCGGTAAACGATAATCTGGGGCACCATTTTGGCGACCGAGTTTTAAAAGAAATTGCAGATAACCTACATCATAACTTCCGAGATTTAGACATAATAGGGCGTATTGGCGGCGATGAGTTCATTGTTTTTGTTCGCAACCTAAAGGATGCCGACACCATAATTCGTAAAGCTGAGGCAGTTGCTAAGGCATTTAAAAACAACTATTCAGGCGAAAATTCTGATTATAAAATTTCAGGAAGCATTGGTATTGCAATGTATCCAAAAGATGGGGCATGTTACAACGACCTATACAAGGCAGCAGATAAAGCACTTTATCAATCCAAGGCTAAGGGCAAGGATTGTTATACCTTTTATTCCGACGATCTTGTAGACGGAACGATGAAAACCTTAACCATCCTTGAGAATGCAAATCGACTTGCCAGCTCTTACTTTGATTTTGATATGATATCATACATTTTCGATACCATGTATGAAACCGCAAATATCAATAGGTCGATGGATTTAGTTGTACAATATATTGGCAACCGACTCAACGCCGACAGATGCTATACCTTTCAAACCTTCGATAAAGGTGCCCATTATAGTGTAACTCATGAATGGTGTAGCGATGCAGCTTCGGTAGAAATTGGCAATCTACAAAATCTTTCTCGTGAGTCGTTATCTGTCTTTTTTGAAAAAATTGAAGAAAATGGCGTTCTTTATAACAACGATAAAGAGCTTATTGAAGGCGAAAAATCTTACCGTCTTGTTAGTGGACAAGGAATCTTAAGCTTTTTGCTTATACAGGAAAAAGGAAGAGACCATACACACGTTATCCTAGGTCTAGACGACTGTACCAGCTCAAGGGTATGGAGTGAGAGAGAGATTATAAGCCTACGCTACGTTCTAAAGATCCTTTCTGTGTTTATGCTTAACGAAAACACCAGACTGGCATAAAAATTGGGTAACAGCAAATTGCTGTTACCCAATTTATTTATATACTAAGAATGCCTGCTTTCACAAATTAATCTATTCTAGCATCAGCATCAACCGGCTGTGTTGGGTTTTCTCTAGTTACATTTCTTATCCATTTACCCGACAAAACTCTAATACATGATAGCGATGCTTTAATAACTGTGTCGATCCTCATTGTCATGTAAACGAATATTGGCTGCCAGCCAAGAACAAATCCGGTAAGCAAGCCAAGAGGAACACTAATGCACCAAACGGCCCCACAGTCTATTAATAGCGAAGTTTTGGTGTCACCACCGCCTCTTAATATTCCAACTATATTAAGTGCATCTAGAGCCGATATCGGCATTAGCGTACCCATAACCAATATCATCTGTGTAGCAAGCTGTGAAGCCTCTTCGGTCACATCGTAAAGTTTTGGGAACAAACCGCTTATACTAATGATAAAAAGTCCTGCTACCAATCCCACGCAGAAAACAATAAGAAGAAGGTTGTGAGCCAACTTTTGTGCATCCTGTTTTGTTCCGCCACTTCCGATACATTTACCGCAAAGAACCGCAGAGGCCGAGGCTATGCCGAAGGTGAAAACACTGGCAACCTGAAACACTAAACTAGCAATACTATTTGCCGCCACAAAGTGCGATCCTATATTACCTATAATCATTGCTACAACCGTTGTTCCTACACTCCAGATAATCTCATTGCCAACTACCGGAAGGCTATATCTAATATAGTCGGGAATTAACTTTACGTTAAAGTGTAGAAAATCCTTTAAGCGCATCATTAATGTTTTTTCATATTTATGCATAAATATTATAACCATTATCAGCTCGCTAAAACGTGCTAACACTGTTCCAACTGCAGCCCCACGAACCCCAAGTTCTGGTGCACCAAATTCTCCGAATATAAACATGTAGTTAAAAAACACGTTAACAAAAAGCGAAATGCTGTAAATTACGGCCGAAGCTCTTACCGATTCCACCGCTCTCAAGCATACCAGAAAACAGCTACTACTGCTAAAGAAAACAAAGGAAAGACTGAGAAGCTGAAGATAGCCGGCCCCTTCTTCTATAACGTCAGCCTCATTTGAATATAAACTTAAAATCTGTTCTGAAAAAAAGAAACATACAATGGTAAAGAGTATAGAGAGGCTAAGTAAAAACCTCATGGTAATTGAAATAATTTGCTTTATTACCTGCTTATCCCCCTTTCCCCAATACTGCGCAATTAACACAGTACCACCGGATGAAAATCCAAAACCGGTAATCATTAAAATAAAAAAGGGTTGTCCTCCAAGATTTGCGGCTGCAAGGGCAACATCGCCAAGGCTACCCAACATGAGTGTATCCATAAGCTGAACTGCAAGACTAATTATGTTTTGCAATCCTATAGGCAGGGCAATAGCAGCAAGACTAGCCAAAAAAGCTTTATTAATGCTAAAGTGCTTTTTGAAGAATCCGTTCATGGGTGCTCCTTGAATTATTGTGTTGTTTATGGTATGATTAGTAAAATAAATGTCTGGAGAAATGTATGAGCTTTAAATCGATAATTTTTGATCTCGGAGGCGTGGTTGTAAAATATAAACCCAAAGAATACCTTCTTGATAGATTTACAGATGAGGACACCGAAAAAAAACTATACGAGGCTTTTTTCGCTAGTGAAGAGTGGCAGATGTTAGATAAAGGGACACTGGAACAATCTCGTGCAAACTCTATATTTATGCAACGAGCAAAAAAAATGGGTCTTGGATTTGAAATGCAGGCCCTGATAGATGATTGGTATTACATGCTTCGTCCTAAAAAGGATGTTTGCAGCTTAATATTAGAGCTAAAACAGTTTGGCTATGATATATACTATCTCTCTAATATATCGCAATCTGCAATAAAGTTTTTAAGAACCCAAACAAACGTTATGAAGCTATTTAAAGGTGGGGTCGCATCATGTGAGGTTCAGATGTTGAAACCCGACCATGATATTTATCGCCGAGTTTTATCACAAAATTCAATACCGATAGAAACAACAGCATTTATCGACGATACCCCAAAGAACGTTGAGGCCGCTCATGATTTTGGGTTAAGAAGTTTTCTTTATACCACCACCCCAAAGCTAAAGCAATCGCTTCATAAAGAGGGGGTAAAGGTTTTTCTATAAAACCCTTCTTAAAATTGAATATTTATCCGCCACCGTTTCGCAGCTAAAGCTAAAACTTTGCATTGCATGAGGGGTGGCGGTTATTTTGTTACCATTCTCGTCTGTAATATCACAAGGGGTAACATCAACTGTTTCACCGCTTGGCATAAGAATGTTTAGCGTTTCTCCCTCAACAAATTTTCCGCGCTGAGTACAATATATTCTACCATTTTCACTATAATCAACAACGGCTATTGGTTCGCCGCCTTTTATATATCCGCCTAGGTCAACCGCCTGCTTTACGGTGCTGGCGCCGAAATAGAACCCTGTGCCATAAGGTCGATGGCTAGTTCTAAAAAGCTCCTGCATTACATCTTCACCGCAGCTGTATGGCGTTTGTGAAATCCTATCGGTAGCCCTGCGGTAGCAGGAGGTTATACTAGCCACATAGTAAAAGGACTTGCTTCTACCCTCTATCTTAAAGCTATCGATACCTGCCTCTGCCAGCTGATTAAGATAAGGAGCCATACACATATCCTCGGCATTTAAGATATAGCTAGTTTTGTTTTCCTCTGAAATAGGAAGTGCAATCCCCTCATCATTTAATAGGGTATATCCATGTCGGCATGGCTGATAACATTCACCCTTGTTTGCATCTCGGTTTTTAAGATAGGATGAGAGTAAACATCTCCCTGAAAACGACATACACATTGCACCGTGAACAAAGCACTCCAACATTAATTCCTTAGGGGTATTAGCTCGAACAGTAGCAATTTGTTCCAGTGTTAACTCTCTTGCAAGAACTACCCTTGATGCCCCCATCTCATAGGCTGCCTCTGCTGCAAGCTGATTAGTTATACCAACCTGAGTTGAAAGATGAATCTCGATGTTTGGTGCTAGTCGTTTACATAACATGGTAACACCAAGGTCGGCAGTAATAAAAGCATCTACACTGGCATCTCGCGCCCGCTCAATAACCCTAGGCAGAAACGGCATTTCCTCTGGGGTTGGTGTCGTGTTTAGGGTGTAATATATTTTTTTACCGGCATCATGCGCCATTTTAACAGCTTGTTTGAGCTGTTCTTCATTAAAGTTCGCCCTACCCTTTCTCATCCCAAACTCGTTACCGCCAAGATATATCGCATCAGCACCATAGGCGATTGCAAATTCCAGGCTGGCAAGATCGGAAGCAGGCGATAACACCTCCGGCAGTCTATTCATCGATACTTGCATTAACTCCGGCTGCAGTATTAATATTGGCGTTATGTTCGTCGGCTGTTACGCCGTAGTAGTATGTTCCGGCGAGGTCTGTTACAAAGAAGTAATATGGGCTATCTTCGGTGGGATAAAGTGTATTGTTAATTGCATCAAATCCAGGATTACATATAGGTCCAACCGGTAGCCCCTCTACATAATAGGTATTATAGGCGTTATACATAGCCTCATATTCCCTACCTTCGCCAAAAAGTTCCCAACCGGCATCGCTATCGCCATTTCCTAGATAATAGGCAACTGTGTCATATAAATAGTTGTTATCGCCTGCACGATTTACATAGCCGCTAACGTTACATTCAAGCCTTGTTATAGGGCTATCAGGAGCAAGACGATTATGAAGAACCGCCGCAACGTTTGCCTGTTGTTCAACCGGTCCTGCCTCACGCTGAACTATAGAGCTAAGCGTTATTAACTCATCAATCGTCATGCCAAGTTCTGTTGCCCTTGCCTCCATTTCATCGGTAAATATTAGGTCGAACTGTGCATATATTTTTTCCACCATCTCATAAACGGTACTATCAGGAAAGAAGAAATATGTCTCGGGATATAGATAGCCTTCAGATTTCATAAACCTTAGCGGATCTTCAGGAATCTGGTTCCAGAAGCTAAACTGGCTGAAATCGCCGTTGTTAGCAACATCTAAGAATTCTTCAACGGTGCAGAGCCCCGCTTCCTCCATCAGCTGAGCAAAACGCAACGATGATATGCCCTCAGGGAAGGTAACAGATACCTGTTCACGCTCGGTGTTTGGAGTTTGTAAAACGGTAACAATTTCGGTATAAGGCATTCCAACATTAAGTGTAAATGTTCCATACTGCAAGCTACGATCAGCTCCGGTTATACGGATATACTGTTCAAAAACAAAACCATATTCTACTATACCAGCTTCCTCTAGCATAACAGAAATATCAGCCGGCGAAGTTCCCTGTTCAACAACAAGAGTAACCTCCTCACCAAGAACCTCAGCTCCCTCCATCTCATCGGTAAGTGTTATATATGCATAAAACCCACCTGCAATTAAAGCTGCAAGCAATACTAAAAAAACAACAAAACACCCGCAACCAATCTTTCTACCAGTAGTCATAAAAAATCCTTTCTAACAAAAACAGCAAAATAACAAATAAGGTGAAATAAGCAATATTTCTAACGTCTTTTTCTATGGTATTACCTATGGCAAGCCTAGAAAAAAATAATTTAATCGAACATCATACTCATATAAACCTCATCACAATCAAATCCTTTATCAAGCAAACATATCGAACCGTATTTAAAGGTTGTTGAAAGTGTGTCGTCCGAGAAAAGCGGGTAATCAAGTGCGGTATGCACCTTAACCCTTTCGCAACCCTCCATTCTTCCCACAACCGACATAAGTGCTGCAACATTATAAATATCTTCCGAGAAAAGCTCTCTAAAAATAATGCCGTTTGGTGTTGAATGAAAAACTCCATAGCCATTTTGCATAACGGCTATTACTGCATTTTTCCGCTGCCAATAACCACAATAAGCCTTATAGATAGCATCAGAGAATGTAAGATAGCTTCCCTTAACATATCTTGCGCGTAGTGCCGTGAGATGCTCTGCCTCCACCGGAATGAACTCAACATCCAAAACCGAAAGATTATTCACAACAAACTCTGTCTGCCGTAATGTTGTACAGGACTTAAAATCGGTAATTGCCAACCAGCTCTCGGCCGGGGTCCCCTTTGTAGGGGTTGTTGTTGCTATAAATCTTGCTCCGCGTGAGCTTAAGATATGTTTTGCATACTCTATAAGTTCAGATGCAACACCTGACAACAAAAAAGAGGGTTCTACCGACATTGGTTGCATAAAAAAACCAGGACTCCCGGCAATTGAAGCCGGAAAAAGATATAGTATTGCCAATACTTCATCATCTACTTCACATATAAATGTATTGTGTGGTAACGAAACATCTTCGAATAATCTATCGGCATTCCATCTACAATCAGTGGAGCTTAACAGCCGTAATAACTTTGGATGTTCCTCCGGTCTTGCCGCTCGGAATATCATATTAATATATACCCTTTCAGCATGATGTTTTTGTGATAATAATGTTATAAACTTCCTTCGCTATATCCTCTCTAGAACGCATTGAGCCCCCATTTTGGCAGTTTACAACCTTCCAACCAAGATGGTTTGCAAGATACCTTGCAGCCTCAGCGGCGGCCAGCTGATGATTTTCATCCGCCTCATGAATGTCTCTTTCTCCACCAGAGGAATACCGTTCATCCATAAGTGACGAGCTTATCTTTGGCTCAACCGACAAATATATAACCTCATTCGGTCGAGGTAGTCCAAGTTTATTATACTCATAATCGAACAACCAGTCAACAAAATTTTCCCATTCCGACCTTGCAAGCTTGCTACACTGGTGTATAGCGTTTGCTGTTGTATATCTATCGGCAATTATAATTCCACCTTCTTCGTAAAAGGCTTTTAGGTCTGTTATATATCTGCAATATCTATCCACCGAAAAGAAGCTGGATGCCGCATAGGCATTAATGTCCTCAGCATTTTTCGATAGCGCGCCGGAAAGATACATTCGTACCGGGCCTGACGATAGGCTATCGTAATCTGGAAATGATACCATCATAACCTTTTTGCCGGCTGAGGTAAGAGCTTTATATAAAAGCTCGGTCTGGGTAGCCTTGCCGCTACCATCAAGCCCATCAATAACAAATAACATTCCCATAAAAAAACTCCGAAAAAATTAACATATTTGCATAGGTGCATAGTTTGCCATGGTCTTTTTTACCCCAACCTTATCAAAATTAACCTCAACAATGCTATCACCTGAAAGAGGTTTAACGCTGATAACAACACCCTCTCCAAAGGCAGAGTGTTTTACCCTATCACCTACATTATAAATAACTGCCTCTTTTTTCGGCTTAGTAGATTGTGCTTTATAGCTTGAGGCAAAGCTGTTGCTAACGGTAGGTCGGTTAATAACTGCTCCATGCGTTGTGTTATATGAATCGGCTGACCTTACTGCAGATGGTTGTGGCGTAGTTGGCTGTGCAAATAGATTTTCAGGTATTTCAGATATAAACCTTGAAGGGCGGTTATACTTAGTCTGCCCGAAAATAAATCGTTTTGCCGCAATGGATATGTGCAAGCGTTTTTTTGCTCGGGTTAATGCAACATAACAAAGTCTTCGCTCCTCCTCCATCTCTTCGTCGTTATATCTTGATGCCTCCATCGGAAACATACCATCTTCAAGCCCCACCAGGAAAACGTTTTCAAACTCTAAGCCCTTAGCCGCATGAACCGTCATCATAACGAGGCTTTCTGCTGAATCATCGTAGTTATCAAGATCGGTAAAAAGTGCTACCTCCTCTAAAAAGCCGGATATTGTAGCCCCTGTTTCCTGTTTTCGCTCATAATCCGATATCATGGAAACGAGCTGGGTTAGGTATTCCATGTCATCCTCACGACGTTCCTTTTCAATGCCGCCATCAGGATTAGAAAGCATCGCCTTGTATCCGCTCTGCTCTATAACCGCAGAGCAAAGCTCGGAAGGCATCATTGTTTCGGCAGATTCTACAAGCCTGTTATACATAGCATAAAATTTTTCGAGATATGCCGACGGACGAACTAAAACAGGATAGCTTTTAGCATTGCTAATAACATCTAAACAACTAATATCATTAGCTTCGGCAATGTTGGAAATTCTCTCTGCAGTGGTAGCACCAATACTTCTTGCCGGAACGTTCAAAATTCGCATTAATCTAAGGTTATCGTTTGGATTTGAGATAATTGCAAGGTAGGATAAAATATCCTTAACCGCCTTTCGGTCAAAGAACTTCAGGCCACCCACCACCTTGTACGGCAGTCCACTTCTTGCACAATATGCCTCTATAGGTCCTGACTGGGAATTCATACGATACAAAACTGCACAATCTGAAAGGTTTACACCATGGTTTAGCAGCTTAGATATTGTTCTTCCAACATACTGTGCCTCATCGTATTCATCGTCGGCCGAATAAAAATTAAGTTTTTCCCCATCGCCAGATTCTGTAAATAACGTTTTACCCTTTCTTGCGGTATTGTTTTCTATAACAGCATTAGCCGCATTTAATATATTAGCAGTGCTTCGGTAGTTTTGCTCTAGCTTTATAACCTCGGCCCCTGCATAAACCTTTTCAAAGTTTAATATATTTTCTATTGTTGCACCCCTAAAGCGGTAGATGCTCTGGTCGTCGTCTCCAACAACGCATAGGTTGTTGTGAGCTCCTGTAAGTAACGATACAAGTTTAAACTGTGCAACACTGGTATCCTGATACTCGTCTACCATTACATAGCTAAATCTGTTATGACAGTAGTCACGAACCTCCTCGAACTCGTTTAACAACTTTACCGTAAAGAAGATGAGATCATCAAAATCAAATGCTGACGCCTTTCTAAGCTCTTTCTGATAGCTGTTATAAATCTTTAAAATAAGCGCATCAACAGAAGATGCAACATCGCTTGGCGATAGAAGCTTATCCTTAAACCCACTAATTTTGTTTAATGCACTCCGATGAGGAAGAAAGGCCTTATCTATATCATTATCTTTATATATTTTCCTTATAACCCTTAGCTGATCGTCGCTATCGTATATAGTAAAGCTTTTATCATATCCTAATAGATATGAATATTTTCTTAATAAAAACAGACAGGTAGAATGAAAGGTTGCGGCGAAAACATCGCCTCCAATAACTCCAAGCTGTCGCTCCAACCTTGCCTTAAGCTCACCGGCCGCCTTGTTGGTAAAGGTGATTGCCAATATCTTATAGGGGCGTTCCCCTTTGTTTTCTATAATGTTTGCTATCCGTTCAACCAGAACGGTTGTTTTGCCGCTACCGGCACCAGCAATTATTAGTAAAGGCCCTTCGGTTTGCTGAACCGCTCGCAGCTGTGCTTCGTTTAAATTCCTCAAAATTCACCTGAAAATCCTATTTCGCAACAGCAACAGTATATCACAAATTTAAATCATTAGCAATTATTTTTTAAAAAACTGTTGACATTTATTTAAAAATGAATATAATAGAATTAGCACTCAAAGAGTGAGAGTGCTAAAATCAAGAAAGAGGTTCTACGGTGTCGCTTGATGAACGCAAAAAACGAATACTCTATAGTATAGTTTCCCTATATGAGAGAATGGGTGAACCTGTAGGTAGCGGACTGCTTAGAGATAATATCGACCTTACTGTGTCTACCGCTACACTTCGGGCAGAGATGGCGGCATTAACTAGGCTTGGCTATCTTGCACAGCCTCACACCTCGGCAGGAAGAGTTCCATCAACCGAGGGATATAGGTACTACCTCGACAACCTAATGGAAACTAAGAGTTCACTTAAAGCTGCAGTTAGATCTGAAATAGATCTTCAGCTTTCGGCTTTAGACCGCCAAAGCGATAGGTTTATGCAGGGTGTTGCAATGTCACTTTCAACATCAATGAATCTTCCGGCTTTTTCAACGCTTCCAAGAAGTTCAGATATGAGGATAGCAGGTTATCGCCTTGTTCAGGTTGGGCAGAACTCGGTATTAATTGTGGCTGTAGGAGCAGAGGGAAACCCGCATACCCGCGTTGTTAAGCTACCGAAACCGGTTAGCGACTCCGTAATAGATCGAGCAACCGAGATTTTAAATCATTATCTGTGTTTTGTTAGTAAACAGGATATCAGCGTAGCGGCCGTTAGAGAGTTAGTGCAGCTGGCCGGCGAAGCTAAGGATGTAGTTTTAGGAGCTGTTGGAATTATCGAAAATATAACTCGAGTTAGGGTATACTACGAGGGACTACAGCATCTTACCTACGTTGCAAAAAATGGTGTTCGGCTGGAATCTTTGCTTTCATTAATGGGCGAACAACGAGATTTTTATGATCTGCTAAGTATTGCCGAAACTAACGGCGGAGTTTTACTTTGCGAGGGCATGGATTACGGAACCGGAGGACTTTCAATCATCTGCGAAAAATACCATGTTGGTGGTGGACTCACAGGATATATAGGCATCATGGGACCTGAAAGAATGTCATATGCAAAGGCAGTTCCAATGATAAGATACTGTGCAAATAAGATAAGTGGAATATTAACCGCATAACTACACAAAGAGGTGAAGGCTTGAAAAAGAAAAACAAAGATATTATTAACGAAGAAAACATGGAAAAGAACGAAACTTCCGAAGCAGTAGCTGAAGAAATGTGTGATACAAGCGCCGAGGTTGATGAACTCACTGAGATTAAGGCACAGTTATTGCGCTCCCTTGCAGAATACGATAACTATCGCAAGCGCTCTGTTAAAGAAAAGGAGGCTGCTTTCTCAAATGGAGTGAGCTATGCAGTTGAAAAGCTATTACCGGTTCTTGATACACTATCCATGGCAGAGGGAGCCCCTTGCAACGACGAGGAGTATAAAAAAGGAATAACAATGACGGTGCAAAAAGCAGGCAATGCCTTTGAAGCACTCGGGATTACCGAAATTAATGCACTCGGCGAAATGTTTAACCCCGAACTTCATGCCGCAGTTATGCAGGAGCCAGGCGACGAATCCGGCAGAATCATGAAAGTTTTACAGCCGGGATATATGATAGGAGATAGGGTAATTCGTCATAGCACGGTAAGTGTTGCGGAATAAAGAAGGTTAATCACACCCATTAAGGTGATTAAATATATTATTGGTTACAATGTCTTTAAAAAAGATTACAATGCATGTGGGTATGAATTGCATACTCATTACACAAGGTTAAAAGGAGACAAAAATTATGGCAAAAATTATAGGTATTGACTTAGGAACAACAAACAGCTGTGTATCGGTTATCGAAGGCGGCGAGCCTGTCGTAATCGCAAATGCAGAGGGAGCAAGAACAACTCCATCAGTGGTAGCATTTTCAGCTACCGGTGAGAGAATGGTGGGCCAGGTTGCTAAACGTCAGGCAATCACTAACCCCGGAAGAACTATCGCCTCTATTAAGAGAGAGATGGGAACTGATTACAAGGTAGATGTAGATGGCAAAAGCTACACCCCGCAGGAAATCAGCGCAATGATTTTAACCAAGCTAAAGGCTGATGCAGAGGCATACCTTGGCGACAAGGTTACCGAGGCGGTAATTACTGTACCTGCATACTTTAACGATTCTCAGCGTCAGGCAACAAAGGACGCAGGCGTTATCGCAGGACTTGATGTTAAACGTATCATCAACGAGCCGACAGCGGCGGCACTTGCCTACGGAATCGACAAGGAAAACGACCAGAAAATCATGGTATACGACCTTGGCGGCGGCACCTTCGACGTTTCGGTTATAGAAATGGGCGACGGGGTTCAGGAAGTTTTAGCTACAGCAGGTAACAACAAGCTGGGCGGTGATGACTTCGACAAAAGAGTTATCGACTTCCTTGCAGAGGAGTTTAAAAAGGAAAACGGCATAGATCTTCGCGAGGACAAGATGGCTGCACAGCGTCTTAAGGAAGCTGCAGAAAAAGCAAAAATTGAACTTTCAGGCGTTGCTTCAACCGCTATAAATCTTCCGTTTATTACGGCAGATGCCTCCGGTCCAAAACATCTCGACATGAACATGACAAGGGCAAAATTTAACGAGCTTACAGCCGATCTTGTAGAGGCAACAATGAAGCCGCTACGTCAGGCTCTTTCCGATGCTGGTTTAAAACCGGGCGACCTACACAAGGTACTACTTGTTGGCGGTTCAACCCGTATTCCGGCAGTGCAAGATGCAGTTAAAGGCTTTATGGGCAAAGAGGCATTCAAGGGTATTAACCCTGACGAATGTGTTGCCATGGGCGCTGCAATCCAGGCCGGTGTTTTAGGTGGCGACGTTAAGGGTATGCTACTGTTAGATGTAACACCGCTTTCACTCGGTATTGAAACCATGGGCGGAGTTACCACAAAAATTATTGAACGTAATACAACCATCCCAACAAAAAAGAGCCAGGTGTTCTCAACTGCTGCCGATAATCAGCCATCGGTTGAGGTAAATGTACTACAGGGCGAACGAGAAATGGCAAGGGATAATAAGTCTCTCGGAATGTTCCACCTCGATGGAATCCCAGCAGCACCACGCGGTGTTCCACAGATTGAGGTTACCTTCGATATCGATGCTAACGGTATAGTTCATGTGTCTGCTAAGGATTTAGGCACAAGCAAGGAGCAGAGCATTACCATCACAAGCTCAACCAACATGAGTAAGGACGATATTGAAAAGGCCGTTCAGGAAGCAGAGCAGTTTGCAGCAGAGGATAAGAAAAAGCGTGAAGCAGTAGATGCTCGCAATGCTGCCGACCAGATGATTTTTGCCGCCGAAAAGCTGATTAAAGATATGGGCGATAAGATTGATGATGCCGATAAAGCTCAGCTTGAAGAAAAGAAAAATGCTCTAAAAACCGCTCTTGACGCCGATAATGCAGAGGGTATGGCCGCTGCTTCAGAAGAGCTTCAAAAGGTTCTTCATGAGATAAGCCAAAAGGTATATAGTGCAGCAGGGGCTGAAGGCGCAGGACAACCGGGTGCAGAGCAGCAACAAACTCCACCCGCCGACGATGGTGTTGTGGACGCAGATTTTAAAGAAGTTTAGTTTTTATGTAAGCAGTTATAGTGAAGAGTGAATTATTACGATTTAAATCTATCCACTCTTCACTAATAACTCTTCATTTTTATTTTTAGAAACGTTGGAGATTATGGCAGATAAACGTGATTTTTATGAAATTCTAGGGGTTTCTCGCTCGGCCAGCGAATCCGAGCTTAAGTCGGCTTATCGCAAGTTGGCAAAAAAATACCACCCCGATATGAATCCTGATAACAAAGAGGCCGAGGCAAAATTCAAAGAGGCAAGCGAGGCATATGAGGTGCTATCCGACACGGACAAGCGCTCAAAATACGACCAGTTTGGCCATGCCGGTGTAGACCCCAATTTTGGTGCAGGTGGTTTTGGCGGCGGCTTTGGCGGCGGCGGTTTTGGTGGCATCGACCTCGACGATATTCTTGGCAGCTTTTTCGGAGGCGGCTTTGGTGGGAGTACCCGTCGTAACCCCAATGCTCCACAGCGAGGCGCAGATTTAAGAGTAGCTCTGCACCTTACCTTCATGGAGGCAGCAAAGGGCTGTAAAAAGAATATTACTATAAACAAACAGGAGAGCTGTGGCGACTGTGGTGGATCTGGTGCACAAAAAGGCTCTTCGCCCGAAACCTGTAGCGAATGTGGTGGTCGAGGTGTTGTACTTATTCAACAGCGCACACCGTTTGGGGTTATTCAAAACCAGCGACCCTGCCAAAGTTGTGGCGGTCGCGGAAAAACTATAAAGAACCCCTGCTCCAAATGTCGTGGAAGCGGAAGGGTTGCAAATCCTAAAACCCTTGAGGTTAACATTCCGGAAGGAATCGACGATGATCAAAGCATCGCACTTCGTGGCATGGGTGATGCTGGAATCAACGGTGGACCGGCCGGAGATGTTATCGTGGTTGTATCGGTTGCTAAAGACAATTTATTTGAACGAGACAACTATGATGTTTGGGTAAAGATTCCAATAACCTATGCACAGGCTGCAACCGGATGTGAGCTGGTTGTTCCAACCATTGATGGCAAGGTTCAATATAACGTACCGGACGGAACACAGAGCGAAACGGTGTTTAGGTTAAAGGGCAAAGGCATAAAATATCTTAACGGTAGGGGCCATGGGGACGAATATGTTAAGGTTGTGGTTGAGGTTCCAAAAAAGCTAAACAAGGAGCAACGTTCAGCACTTGCAGCATTTGAAGCAACTTTAAAAGATGATAACTACGAGCAAAGAAAAGGATTTTTCAAAAACTTAAAGGACTTTTTTAGCTAATCTAGATATAGAGCACGGTTGAGGATTAACTCAACCGTGCTCTCCTTTTTCAAAGCATATTATTATGGCGCTTAAGCAACAAGATGCCTATCCTTGTTTTAGCTCAACCATGATTGACAAATAGCTGCAATTAGCGTATAATAATTTTAAAAATTACTTAACAAATTATAATGGAGAAGATGTTGTGAATATTAATTTTATTAAACGTGACCAACTAAAAGAAAAACCTGATTTTAACAAGCTTGTTTTCGGAAAAACCTTTACCGACTATATGTTTATTATGGATTACAACGAGGTTGAAGGTTGGCATGACGCACGTATAGAACCCTATGGCAAGATTGAAATGTCACCTTCATCCTGTGTTTTACACTATGCTCAGGGTCTTTTTGAAGGTATGAAGGCATATAAGACTGATGGAAATGTTTACCTTTTCCGTCCCAGCGAAAACTTTAAGAGAATGAACTCCGGATGTGATAGACTATGTATTCCGCCCATCGATGTTGACTTTGCAGTTACAGCCCTTTCTAAACTAATCGACATTGAGCGTGACTGGATCCCGTCAAATGAAGGTGCGGCACTTTATATTCGACCATTTATTGTTGCAGATGAAGAGGCTTTAGGGGTTCACCCCTCGGCAGTATATCGCTTCATGATAATTCTTTCACCTGTAGCAAGCTACTATTCAGGTGGTTTTTCACCGATAGACATTATGGTAGAGCAGGACTATATTCGTTCAGCACCTGGAGGCACCGGCGCTGTTAAGGCAATAGGCAACTATGCCGCCTCGCTTAAAGGCCAAAGTCGTGCCAGTAAAAAGGGTTGCTCACAGGTAATGTGGCTAGATGGAGTTGAGCGCAAATATGTTGAAGAGGTTGGCGCCATGAACATATTCTTTGTTATCAATGGCGAACTACATACACCTGCCCTCTCCGGAAGTCTTCTTCCCGGTATTACAAGAAGAAGCATTATCGAACTTGCTAAAAGTTTAGGCTATACGGTAAATGAACGCAACATAGCTATCGATGAAATTATAGAAGGTGCAAAAAACTCTTCGGTTAGCGAGTGTTTCGGAACAGGTACCGCCGTTGTTGTCTCGCCGGTAGGCTCAATAAATTATAATGGTGAGAGTGTTGAGATAAACGGAGCCGAGATTGGTTCAGTTACTCTAGCTCTTTACCAGCGTTTAACCGATATTCAATATGGCAGATCAGAAGATCCATTTGGTTGGAGATTTTTAGTTAAATAAATTTTATTATCAAGTCACAACCTTTATAAAGGTACCTGATGAAAAAATATATCGTATTAAGACTGATAGTTGTAGGTGTTTTAGCATCAGCTTTGCTGATGCTTGTTACCGGATATATACAGCTTGATGCCGCACGAGACAGCTATAACAAAACTGCCGAGCTCCAACTAGAACAGTTGGAGGAAATATTAATAAAAAACGATCAAGATATACTCATTCTGCAAGATGACCTAAAAGAGGAATATATTGTTAGGGCAAAGGCTGCTGCATATATTCTATCAAAAAATCCTGAAATCATTCATGACTCAAAAGAGCTGGCAAAAATACTTTCCTTACTACAAATTGATGAAATACATCTTTTTGATAAAGAGGGGGTATTATTTGCCGGAACGATACCTGAATATTATAATGTTGACATGTATAGCGGTGAACAGATAGGTTTTTTTCTACCTATGCTGGAGGATACCGAGCTTGAGCTTGCTCAAGATGTTACACCAAACACAGTTGAAAAAAAAGAGATGCAGTATGTAGCGGTATGGAACGAGGATAAGGAGCATATTGTTCAGGTAGGGCTGGAACCTCTACGGTTATTAGAGGCTATAGGTCAAAATGAACTCGAATATCTGTTTAGTAACATGATCCCAACTCCCGGTACAACACTTATGGCAATTGAGGCACATACCGGATATATACTCGCATCCACTAACCCCGACTTGAACGGCTTTAGTATGAGTAACTACGGAGATTTCGATCTCGAAAATGCCGACGGAACTACCATCACCACCAGAATGTATGGTTCTGAAGGAATTACCACATTTAAAACCTATGGCGATATAGTTTTAGGGATTAACGAGGATACAAGCTCGATATATGGTCTTGCGTATAATAATGTTTTGGTGGTTATCCTAAGTGCTATTTTTATCTCAGCTCTGATAATTACACTAATATACCTTCTTCTAGATAATAAGGTATTAAGCGGAATTGAAAGCCTTAACAGGGGAATGAGCAAGATAGCCGCAGGCGAAACTGATTTCAAGTTGTCGGTTTCCGGTTTACCGGAGTTTGAGGCACTGAGTGAAAATGTTAACAGTATGGTTAAGAGCGTTGCCGACTCTTCCGGGAGGCTTTCTACAGCGCTAAAATACATTAATATACCTATTGCCGTGTATCAACACCGGCAAGACACCGTGAATGTAACCAGCAAGATGGGAGAAATTCTCGAAATACAACAAGAAGCAGAGAACGATTGTATATTAAACATTAATCATTTTATAGAAATAATTAATGATCTTAAATCAAATCCGTACCACAGCGAAAAGGATATATACAGCTACAACATTGAAGGCGGAACAAAGTATCTAAAACATACAGCATACGAAGAGGGATCTAATCATTGGGGTATAATTCTGGATGTTACCGAAGAAATAAATGAAAAGCAGAGCATACGCCACGAACGAGATATTGACTTTTTAACAGGCATTTATAATCGTCGAGCTTTTTTAGAACATGTGTCTGACCTTGTTCATGATAATGAAATGCTAAAAACAGCCGTGATTGTTATGATGGATCTTGATAATCTAAAGCATGTAAACGATTCTTGGGGACATATCTATGGAGATAAGTATATTTGCACAGCTGCAGATGTTCTTAGAAACTTTAACCACACAGAAAAATTATGCGCAAGATTTAGCGGTGATGAGTTCGTTATAATGTTATACGGAGCCGACAATGAAGAGCAGCTTAGCCCTATAATTACAGAGCTTAAAACCAATTTTGATGATGCATATATTTTAAACCCCGATAGGGAAAAATACCCTGTAAAAATATCAGGGGGATATGCATTTTATCCCAATCAGTCTAAAGACTTTAAGGAAATATTACACCTTGCCGACACCGCCATGTATCAGGTGAAACACGGTAAAAAGGGCGAGTTCAAGAGATATGTTTAGCAACTACCTATGGAAAAAAATGAAAAAATTTATAAAGTATTTACCTATAATTTTAGCGGCTGCTATTTCAATTTATCTTGGTTACTATCTCGGAAATGCAGTATCTGATAATCCAATCTTAATATTTACAGCGGCGGTAGCGCTACTAATATCAGTGTTTTTACAGATAATATTGCATGAGTTGGGACATCTGGTAGCCGGCCTACTATCAGGCTATAGCTTTCATAGCTTTAATGTTATGGGCTTTGTTTTGTTGATAGAGGATAATAAGCCAAAAATAAAGCGGCAACGTTTAGCAGGAATAGGTGGCCAGTGTATCATGCAGCCACCTTTAATAAAAGACCAAGATATACCCTTTACCATTTATCTTGCATCAGGTGTTGCCTTTAATGTTCTTTTTTCCTTAGCATCTGCTTTGCTATTGTTCGTCGGCGATGCTGGACTCAATGTAGCTGTTGTTGTTTTTTGTGCTGTAGGGCTCTATTTCACAGCAACCAACGGCATTCCACTTGGCAAAAAAGACATTGTCAACGATTTCGACAATCTTTTGAGTTTAAAACGAAACCCTGACCTTGTTAGATATTTTTTTGTTCAGCTAACAGTAGCCAATCTAGCACAGAGCGAACGATTAAAAAATATGCCACCTGATCTTTTTGAGTTACCTCAAAGTCATCTCAACAACGAAATTCTTGCCAGCTCGGTTGCAATGTTTCGCTTTAATATGCTAATAGATTCTATGCGCTTTACCGAGGCTCGAGAGCTGGGAGCTAGGCTTTGTGAAGAATACAGCCTTGCCTCGCTACACAAATTTATTCTCTTTAACGACCTTGTTTTCCTAGAACTGATAGCTGAAAACCGTGAAGACGAGCTTAATAAATTGAACCTTAGCATAGATAAAGGCATAAAAAAAGCAATGATAGAGTACCCTTCTGTTCTTCGAACTGACTATGTTTTTGAGTTGTTGCATAACAAAAACCCCGAAAAGGCACAGGAGGTGCTCTCGAGGTTTGAAAAGGTTGCTCTTAGCTATGCATTAAAAACCGATATAGAATCTGAACGTGAGCTTATAGGATATGCAAGAAATTTAGTGCAGCCATAATTATTCATTACACATATCAATATAACCCTTAATTATCGACAATCCGGCCTCTCCCGACTTTTCGGGATGAAACTGACACCCGATAACGTTCTTATTTTTGGCAACAGCACAAATTTTTCTTCCACCATACTCTGTGTAAGCCAGGATATGATCTTCACAGCTTGGCTTTGCCTCAAATGAATGAACAAAGTACATTTGATCTCCGCAACAAACTTCCTTTAGCTCGGTATTGGCAAAGGAGGTTTTATTGTTTGGTAAAATTTTATTCCATCCAATATGCGGAACATTTTGGATCTCCCCCTCAATATCATGCATAGGTATTTTTTCAACCCTTCCGGCAAGAAGGCCTAAGCCCGCATGAATTCCAAATTCATCGCTTTCGTCAAATAGCATCTGCATGCCTAGGCAGATACCCATTAAGGGAGTTCCTTCTCTACATTTTTTCTTAATAATATCATCCAGCCCCAGCTTTGCAAGGCCACTAATTCCATCAGCAAACGCCCCAACACCGGGCAACACCAAAGCAGAAGCCTCAGATATTATTCTGTTATCATCAGTTATAACTACCTCAGCGCCAAAAAATTTAAAAGCTCTCTCAACGCTAAGAAGATTAGAAAGCCCATAATTAATAATTGTTATTCCCATATTAGCGCACCTCTATACCCTGCTCACGGATTTCACTCTTTAGTTGCTGAACCGTTGTTTTTTTATAGTGGAATAGCCCGGCAACGGCAACCGCACCGGCTCCGTTATTAGCGGCATCAACTGCATCTTTACCGCAGGAACAACCACCACTAACTATCACAGGAACATTAACTGCATTGCAAACCTCCCTAATAAGTTCGTTGTCCATTCCCCTGTTCATTCCCTCTTTGTCCACCATAGTCAGCAAAATTTCACCTGCTCCAAGTTGCACCCCACGTTTTGCCCACTCAACAACCTCTTTACCTGAATGGTTTCTACCATTATCAGTATATGCCTCCCAACCAACTCCACTCAGTCGTTTTTTGGCTTCAATCCCAAGTACTGTGCATTGGCTTCCAAATGCCTCAGAAATTTTAGAGATAATTTTTTCATCTTTAATTGCCGCCGTATTTACAGCTACTTTGTCAGCGCCCATCTGTAACAGCTCTCGAACATCCTCAACACTGCGAACTCCACCACCAACAGTTATCGGTATAAATACATCGCCTGTCGTTTTATAAACTATATCGCTCAAGTTGTTTCGATTATACAAACTTGCAACAATGTCCATATACAGTAATTCGTCTATCCCCTGTTTATAGTAGTCTTTAGAGAATTCATTTGGTCTTCCCATTTTTCGCAAACCCTCCAGCTGTATTCCCTTAACCAGAAAGTCGTTTTTTATGTCCATACGTGCAATCAAACGTATCTTTTTAGCCATTTTTAATGCCTCCTATCTAATGTCTGGCATCCCAAAGTTGCAGTTGCTATAACCATCGAACGGCTTATGGCGTAGCTTCCAACCGTCATCATACATCCAGATATGTGGTGAGCGAAAACGATCGGCAAGATGTAAGAAATAATCTCTATCCATAATCGGCTCTTCAAATATTTCCTTTGCCCATGGGAAATGTCGTTCGTCTAGCGATAGATAATCCCATATCTCCTGTTCAAACCTTATCGGAAACTCACCGTCATACCGTTTTGAAAGTAAAACGCCCTCTTCTCGTGTTATCTCGGAGTTACGAATTTCCTGCGAGGCATCATAGATGGTTCTACCAAGTCCATATTTAATATAGGTGGTATAGTAGAAAAAATCATCTATCTTGTCGTCTATGCTATTGTATTTTGAGTAGGTTCCCTCGGTTCGCTCCGGTGCCGGCTTAAAGCCACCATGTTCTACACTATAATAGTATGCTCCTTGAGGATGCCATTTAAGATAGTAACCTAGATAGTGAACCTCAATACCGTTCTTTTTAATATCGCTCGTCTCTCCCGGTAGATATATGGCAAGATCAGAGCTGTCGATTTTATATTCTTTTTCAAGCTCCTCTAGGCTTACGCCGCCGAGATATATGTTGTCCTTACTATTTGTTGCAAAAAAACGTTCATCCCTAAGCGCCGTTTCGTTATCAGCTATAGGGTTTCCAAACTCCGCCTCATTCTCTCCATAAAAAACAAGCGGAATTCCGAACTTAGCCGCCATCTTTGGTGCAAGCTGCTTTTGACCCAAAATAAAAGCTTGAAAAGGATGAAAAAGGTTTTCGGTTGCAAGTCTTGTTAATAGCCGATGCGTCATACCGTTAGGGGTACATAGATAGTTGTCAAAACCCGCATGTATCCATGCCTGAAAATTATCAAAACCCCATGGAGTATAAATATGTGGCGCCCAGGTAACTGTTAGAGGGTGCATACCGTATTTATATTTAAGCATATGAGCAGCGTAGAAGCTATCCTTACCTCCGCTACCCGGCACAAGGCAATCGTAGCTGCCATCTGTTTTTCTGTGCTTATCGCAAAGTTCTTTCAGCTGTTCTTCGCGTAGTCCCCAGTCTATCTTGACCTCCTTATCATGGCAGGCATGGCAAGCATCACAAACTCCATCGGGTTGGATGTTCATGCTCTTCTTAATGCTATCCGGTCGATGCTCAAACTCATAACAAGAATTAGGTTTTTGGTTGCTCATAACACATTCGGTACAAAACTGCACCTCTTTAGGCAGCCCAAACTTAACCGAAAGTTCATCCTGCGGAATGGTCGGTGAGAACTTAGAGTAATCAACAGGAATATGTCTTTTGTAATACGGCATCTTCAGCTCCTTTCAACGAAAAAAACGCTATCCACCCCCAAAATTGGTGAATAGCGCCTTTGCTAATATAGCTATTATAACACAAGAGATCACAATTAGCAACCATAATTTTACTTTTTCAAAAACTAACACTAAAATTACCCCATTCCCGATAAAACGATTGACAAAAATCTCATTTCATGGTAAAATTCTAATGCTATTTAAAACAATGGCAACTCCCCCTAAAACAGCAGCAAAATATCCGGGTGTGGCGCAGTTGGTAGCGCGCTTGACTGGGGGTCAAGAGGCCGCATGTTCAAGTCATGTCACTCGGACCAAAAATTCCTGTAAAACAGCGGTTTTACAGGAATTTTTATTGTTTT
>CAYJBH010000003.1:0-118507 GCA_964368625.1 uncultured Oscillospiraceae bacterium | reverse complement strand
ATACCTTTAAAAATTTCTGCCATCTTTGTTTCCTCTCTGTTAATAATTTTGTTTAATTCTTAGTTGGTGTTCTAATATATAATTGCCGGTTTCGGGTTTTTGCCCTGTTACCAGAAATTCAAGCATAATCTGCATTGATTGTTCCCCTTGCAGAATCGGGTTTTGGCATATTACAACCTTTATTAGGCCTCTTTTAATAAACTCTATAGAAGTTTCGGTTGCATCAAAACAGATGATGGATATGTCTTCACGATTATTCGAGCTAACAGCTCTACAGCTTCCATGTACTCCTGCTGCTGCAATAAAGAGCACGTCTATTTCGGGGTTTTCGGCTAATAACTGAGATGTTACCTCGAAAGCCAGTATGTCGTCATCCTCACAGTAAACAGCTGGCAAGATGTTATGTTCAGAGTTCAGCTCTTCTAAAAACCCTTTTTCCCTCATTCTATGTCCGTATAGTATCTGCGAACCGTTAACTATTCCAATGTTGGCCTTGCATGGCTTTAACAGCTTAACTACTCCTGCCGCAATGTTTCCGCCCTGTCTATAGTCAGTTCCTACGTAGGCTATCCTATCTGTCCCTTCTATATCGGTGTTGAGATTAACTATAGGTATCTCTAATGAGTTTAACGCTTCCTTAATTAGTGGATGATCAATAGGGGTAATAATTAATCCGGATATGTCACCCTTTACCGAGTTAATTATTTCTAGTTGTTCAATAGGGTCAACCTTATTTAGTTGATAAATCTCTATCGACATTCCATAATGTCTAAACTCCTGCTCCATCCGTTCTATTCCGGTTATAACATCTCTAAAGAAAGGATTCTGTGCCACACATATTATAACTGCAACATGATGTTTCTTTTTTCGAACGGCCAACGCCATGCCTACCCTGTTAGGTTTATAACCTAACTCCTTTGCGCAGAGCAAAACCTTCTCTTCGGTAACCTGATTCACCTTCCCTCTGCCATGCAACACACGATCAACAGTGCCTCTTGATACACCGCTAAGTTGCGCTATCTTGTTAATGGTTACGGACAAGGTCACCTCATTAATCGTCAAGTGTGCATGTACACATTAATGTCATTTTATCATTCAATAAGAAAAATGTCAAGCTGTTTTTTTGTAGAATAATTTAGAAAAATACTGTGCATTTTGAACAATAAGGCAAAATGTTATATGAGCACACTAATTGTGCAATGCATCAAACAAAGCAGCTAAACAAAAAGCACACCCCAACTAAAGAACGTGGCATACTCCCTTGACTTAACTTAGCTATTATGTTATTATTTATTATATATTACATGAATTACGCATCATCTGCACACACGTAATCATTAATACTGTTTTTACAGTATATACATTACAATGGGAATAATATTAAGTTATAATAATGAAATTAAATAAGAAAATAAAGAACAAAGAAGTATCTACAGGCACTTCTAAATTAATAACTAAACTAAGACCGACTAAAAATACTGCAAGCAAGCGTTCTTCCTCACCATTTACCGTAACCGGTATATTGGCTGTTCAGGCAGGTAGCATGCAATATGAACTTAGTATTTGGGGTCGTTTGTTTCATATGCTATACAACCTTGGTTTTGCTGTAGAATACGCTGTTATAAAACTATTTAGAAGTATCAAGATATTTTCACTGGTAATCGCTGATTATTTCGCCGAATTTTTAGGACGTTTTTTTGGCAGATTGTTCGGCCTTATCTCCTATGGTATCAGAGAGTTTACTGCACCGTTTTCTACTATAGGTAGGGCAGTTAGAAACATAGGAAATATTTTTACAAAAGAAAAGCATTATGGTAAAACACATCTGCGCGTTAGGCTAAAAGGTTATATACTTACCGGAATAAAGAAGCATCTTCATTTAACTTCAAATCCTTTTTGCTACGTTTTACCTTTGGCAGCCTTTGCTGTATTTGCTTATACAGCATACACTATATTTAGCTATAGTTTCATCCTTGAAGTTTCAAACAACAACCTCACCCTTGGTTATATTGAAAGCGCAAAGGTAATGGATTCTGCACGCCAGGTTGTTAACGAGCGAATACAGTATCAGGGTAGCGAGGCCAGCTGGAGTTTACAGCCAGAATACACTATATCAGTAGCGGACGCTCTTCCTGTTGAGGTTCAAACTCAGGACACCGACACCCTAGCAAACAACCTAATACTTTCTTCGGGACAAGACATTAAAGAAAGCACCGGTTTATTCGTTGACGGGGAATTTTACGGTGCAACCTTAGATAGAATACAACTTGAAGAGGATATTAACTCTCTACTTAACAACTATCAACGAAGTAGAGAAGGGTCAACCATTAGCTTTTTGCAAGAAATCGAGATGGTTGATGGCCTCTTTTTGCAATCTAGTATTGTTGATCATAGCGAAATCCAAGAATTAATATATAGTACAACCGGCGATACAACTTCAACCTATACAGTTAAGGACGGTGATACCGCTTCCAGCATTGCTTCTAACTTTTCTATAACCACCGGTGAACTACATTCATTAAATCCTGATGTTGATTTCATTAATTTAGAAGAAGGACAATCCCTTTTCGTTAGGCGTAATAGCACTTTTTTAACGGTAAAAGAGGTTCAACCACTTGTATTTGAAGAGACTGTGGAGTATAAAACCGAGCAAAAAACCTCTTCAAGTCTTCCAATGGGAGAGGTTAATACTTTAGTTGAAGGAGAAAATGGTAGCAACCTTATTACAGCTGAGATTGTTTATATAGATGGAGTGCAAACCTCTGTTGATGTTATTTCTACCGAGGTTATCAAAGAACCCGTAAATGAAGTAATAGAGGTTGGTACCGCTTTAGGTAGTGGTAGTGATTTCAACTATGACGGACCTGCTCTTGGAAGTGGCGCAATGGTATGGCCAACCGGCCCCGGCACCGGCGGTGTATCTCGTGGTTTTTCCGGTGTTAGAGCTCATAACGGTATTGACATATGGGGAAGTATCGGAACACCAATTTATGCTGCAGATAGCGGTGTAGTGGTTTCGGCTGTTTATGGAAATACCGGTTATGGTATTATGTTGCTAGTCGACCACGGCAACGGTTATATGACAAGATATGCTCATAATAGCTCACTTAATGTTTCAGTTGGAGACACGGTTGTTCAGGGACAACAAATTGCCGGAATGGGAAGCACCGGTAACTCAACCGGTTCCCATCTTCACTTCGAGGTCATCCTGTATGGAACCACTGTTGACCCTGCCCCATATATTTACTAAATTATCTCTGCTTATTGCGGAGATAATGGAGATACATCTTCCTATGTATTTCTCAGAAATATAGGTTTTCATTATAATATTGCCTTCACTTTTAGTGGAGCTATTTAAATTCAGGTTTAGGCTACAAAATAATCCCCTACTCAATTTTGAGATAGGGGATTATTATATTATAATTTAGCGTTATTGACTAGCGGTTTGTGCTATTTCAAGCAGGGTTGGATCTATTTCTTGTTTCATTTTAAGTGCTTCTGCGATATCATAATCCAGGATATCACTTCCCTTTAATGCAACAACACGATTAACCTTTCCTTCTTCAAGAATCTTTATCGCATGAAAACCCATCCTGGTTGCCATTGTTCTATCCATTAAACTTGGCGCGCCACCACGTTGAACATGTCCAAGTACAGTAGCTCGGCTATCAATTCCGGAAAGCTGTTGAATTTTCTCGGCTAGCGAAAACGCCTTGCCTGCACCCTCTGCAACAACAATAATATAGTGTTTTTTACCGGTTCCTTTAGCAAAGAGCATTCTATTTACAACATCTTTTTGAAGATTATATTTCACCTCTGGAATCAATGAGCAAAGTGCTCCGGTTGCAATACCAACATTAAGAGCAAGATCACCACAGTTACGTCCCATAACCTCTACAACGCTACAACGATCATGGCTTTGGGTTGTGTCTCTAAGTTTATCTATAGATTCAATAGCTGTATTCATAGCAGTATCATACCCAATAGTATATTCACTGCAACCAATATCATTGTCAATTGTTGCCGGCACTCCAATACATGGTATACCTTGCTTCACAAGATCTAAGCAGCCTCTGAATGATCCATCACCACCAACAACTATCATGGCGTCTATACCATGCTTTCTGCAGTTTGCAGCGGCAAGTTGTTGCCCGGTTAACTTGATAAATTCCAGACAACGTGCAGTGTGTAATATGGTACCGCCACGGTGTATAATCTCAGAAACACTACGAATATTCATTTCATAGATTTCTTCCTGTAAAAGACCGTTATAACCATGCTTAACACCCATAACTTGATAACCTTTAGATAACGCGGTTCTCGCTATGGCACGTACCGCCGCGTTCATACCGGGTGCATCACCACCGCTGGTAAGGATACCTATTTTTTTTATTTCGCCAGACATATATAAATCCTCCGTAAGATTATAACGCTTATTTTACTATTTTACTGCATTACCTTATTGCAATTAATTATAGCATAATTATATTTGATTTTCAATAAGTTTTATGTTATAATTTCGTTACGCTATCATAATTTGTAATATTTATCAAAAATTGAACATTTGGAGGTTTTTCTTATGACTTTAGTTATCTTAGCTGCAGGACTTGGTTCACGTTACGGTGGTTTAAAACAACTTGATCCTGTTGGCCCTTGTGGGGAATTTATAATCGACTACTCGGTATACGATGCAGTTAGAGCCGGATTCGACGAAGTTTGTTTTATTATAAGGAAGGAACACCTAGAGGATTTCAAATCTACGATTGGTGATAGAATTGCCCGTTCGGTAAAGGTTAGCTACGCATTCCAATCCTTAGATGATCTTCCTGATGGCTTTGCTTTACCGGAAGGCAGAACTAAACCTTGGGGAACTGCACATGCATTACTCTGTGCTAAAAACGAAGTAAAGGGAGACTTTGCTGTACTAAACGCGGATGACTTTTATGGCAAGGAAGCCTTTGAAGCTATAGCAGAATTCATGAAAAATCGTAAACTTGATGATGCTGTGAAACATTATTGTATGGCTGGATACCTATTACAGAACACTATAACCGACAACGGCCATGTTTCAAGAGGTGTTTGTGTAGTTAATGAAGATTCCACACTTGACTCTATCGTTGAGCGTGTTAAGATTGAAAAAAGAGAGGATTGCATTGCATATCTTGAGAATGATGTATGGTATCCTTTGCCTGAAAACACCGTTGTGTCCATGAATATTTTCGGCTTCTCTTCTGACATCTTTAGTGTATTAGAAGAAGGTTTTATTGATTTTCTTAACGACGAAGGAAATGATAAACTTAAGGGGGAATTTTTCCTTCCGCTAGCTATTGAATATGCTAAAGCTAAAAAGCATTCTGACCTTACAGTTTTAAGCTGTAACGCTAAATGGTATGGTGTAACCTATCGCGAAGACCGCGAGGCTATGGTTGAGTTTTTAAAAACAGCAACAGAACAAGGCTTATATAAAAAGGGTCTCTGGGAATGATAACGGCAATTAACGACAAAGAATTTAAGGAAATTTTAGAAGTATTTCAGCTGCCGGATTCTCAAAATGTTGATGTTAAACCTTTTGGTAACGGTCATATTCATAATACATTTGCATTATATATTGAAGGAAAAGGTTATGTTCTACAAAGAATAAACACAATAGCCTTTAATTCTCCCCAAAAATTGATGGAAAACATTGCTAGGGTATGTGAGTTTTTAAAGGAAAAGATATTAGCAAGTGGTGGTGATCCATTAAGGCAGACAAGAAACGTTGTTTATACCCATGAGGGTAAAAGTTACCATACAACCATTAATGGTTCTGTATATCGAATATTTACTATGATTGAAGACGTTCATTGTTATGAGTCGGCCAATGACCTTTCATTATTTTATCGTTGTGGGGAAGCCTTTGGGCTTTTTCAGCAGCAGCTATCAGATTTCCCTACCAATCAGTTATATGACACGATAGAAAATTTTCATAACACGCCAAAGCGTCTTAAGGCCTTAGAAATCGCAATTGCAGAAGACCCCCTATCAAGGGCTGCTTCGGTACTGGAAGAGATATACTTTATTAGAGAACATAAAAATATCTGCGGTTATATTACCGAACGTCTTGCTGATGGAAGACTTCCAACCAGAGTTACACATAATGATACTAAGCTTAACAATGTTCTTTTTGATAATAATACCAACATCCCCATTTGTATTATCGACCTTGACACCGTTATGCCCGGATCGCTACTGTATGACTTTGGTGACTCGATAAGATTTGGGGCTGCTTCCGCCCCAGAAGATGAGCAAGATCTTAGCAAGGTTTTTATTCGCAACGATTATTATAAAGCATATCTTGATGGATTTCTTTCCAAGATCGGTGATAAAATAACTAAAGAAGAGCTTAGCTCGTTATATTACGGAGCAGTTATCATAACATTAGAGACCGGTATCAGATTCTTAACAGACTATATTTTAGGTGACATCTATTTTAATATAAGATATCCAGAACAAAATCTTCATCGCGCAAGAACACAGCTAGAACTTGTAAGAGATATGGAAGAAAAGCAAGATATCCTTCTTCAAATGACAGACATTAAATAATCCGTCCCTGAATTATTGTTTATTGCACTAATTAACCCGCACAGTCAATTAAGATTGTGCGGGTTATTATTGTTAAATAATTTTCAGTTCATTCTTTTTTTGCTTAAGGCGCAAAATGCAAAGATATACTTTACAAGAGGTTTTTCCAATCTCTCCACCAGAGGTAAAGATTAAATAAACAACTCTGGGAATAAAATATCTAAAGTAAGACTGTCATACTGAGAAGAATAAACTACTTCAAGACCTTCCATAGCCAGTTCTAACTCTGCTTCTATTATGCCAACTACATAGCTATTGTTTAATGTTTCTAAGTTAGTTTCAATCACCTCATCGGTTATTTCTAACTTATTAAGAATGTGATAGCCGTAGTCGGTAGCTACCGGATCACTTACATCGCCAACCGACATGCTATAAGCTTCTGTTTCAAATTCTTCTACCATTGTACCATAGGTAAAGAAGTATCCATCAGGGTTACTTTCCATTCCGGGGTCTTGATTATACTCTTCAATTAAAGCATCAAAATCTTCGCCTTCTTTTGCTCTGTCTGAAATATCTTTAGCAAGAGTCTCTAAATCTTCGTAAGGATTACCCTCTTTATCCACCGCAGTTTCTAATGATGTTTCATCTACCAGAACATGCTTCACCAGCACATATTCTTCTGAAGCCGCTGCCTTAATATCTTCTGTCGTACCAATCTTTCCATTATCAGGGTTTTCAAAATAAGTATAAATTTTAGAGCTTAGGGTTGAAATAAAAAGTTGATTATTGTAAAAATTGCTGGAAATGCTAGCCTCTTTAAGAATCTCATCATATGCACTTTGTCCGCCAATCTGTTCAATATATGAATCAAGATTAGTTTGTATTGCAGCTTCATCTTCTTCGGTTAGTACTATACCGTTATCTTCAGCAACCTTACTAAAAGCTATTTCCTGCTGTAAGACACTTACAACACTTTCTTTTATCAGGTCGTAAATCATTTTGCTTTCATCTGAACCATCTGTTAGCAGGCTAAGGTCGCCCGATGTGTATTGAGCAGCATATGCCATGATTAAATCTGAATAATACTGTTTGCTAATTCCGTAGTCAGCTATCTTCATAACGTAGGTCAAATCATTTAGCTGTTCTTCGGTAACCTTTCCCTTTGTTGCTGCAACCCCATAAGGGTCTGTCAATGAAACGGTTTCTGAACATCCTGTAAACACAAGCATTGTTAATGCAATTAATATTGCGGTAATTTTCTTCATCTTTATATCTAACCTTTCTTTTGTTACTATAAAATTTATAAGAGCCAAGCTTTTCTATAGCCGCTTAACTAAATATTATAAAATTATAACATGCCGGCATTTTTTTTGCAAGTGTTTTTAATTTTGTTTTTCTCTTGCCACCGCCAGCATCAACTTAATACGGTTTTCCTGATTCACCTTCGTTGCCCCCGGATCGTAATCTATTGCAACTATATTGGAATCTTTAAATATACTACGTATTTTTCTTATCATCCCCTTTCCAACTATGTGATTTGGCAGACAACCAAACGGCTGAGCACATACTATATTTTCGTATCCCTGCTCACAAAGCTCTAGCATTTCAGCAGTCAGCAGCCATCCTTCGCCCATCTTATTCCCATGTCCTACAACTCCATCTACAAGGCTTTTAAGATGCTGGTATCTACCGGGGGGCTGAAAGCTCGGGTGTCTGTTAACCGCAACTATTACCGAATCCTCTATCTCTAAAAAATACTTCATTATTCTGTTCATTACAGCTAGCTTAATTGCATTTCCACCATAAAGCTTTATGTCCTCTATTCGATTATCCAGCTTGAAAATTAAGAAGCCTATCAACCCGGGCACCATAACCTCGCACCCTTCTGAAACTAAAAAGTTTTCAAGAGCGTTATTTCCAAGCTCTGAATACTTTACATATATTTCTCCAACTATTCCTACCTTAACCTTTTTTGTCTTTTCAATTTTTATCTTAGCAAAATGATCTGAAATAAGTAATAAATTCTTTTTCATATCCTTTAAGGATAGACCTCTTTTGTTGTGAAACTCAACCGACAGCTTATCTATCCAGTAATCAACCGCCTTCTGAGCGTCACCTTTAGTAATCTCATATGGCTCAATTTGATTTTTCATTAACATTAAAAGGTCGCCATATATTACGCCGGATAATGTTTTTCGAAGCATTGCTAGGGTGAATTTAAATCCACTGTTTTTTTCAAGACCTGATAGATTAAGTGAAACTACCGGAACATGTGCAAAGCCTGCCTTGGTAAGGGCTTTTCTTAACAGATGAATATAATTTGATGCACGACAACCTCCTCCGGTCTGGGTAATCATCAGGGCGGTTTTATTGATGTCATATTTTCCGCTCTCTAACGCATCAATAAACTGACCAATTACAAGTAGTGCCGGATAGCATGTGTCGTTATGAACATATTTTAAACCACAATCTACAACTGATTTACCTGAGTTTTTTAGTATTTCAAGGTTGTACCCATAGTCAAAAAATATTTTTTGTATAAAGGTGAAATGTATCGGTAGCATATCCGGAACCAGTATCTTATAGTCCCGCTTCATCTCCTTAGTAAATTCCACTCTTTCGGGTGTTGCTTGCATTTTAGAATGTATTCCTTTCTTCATGGTTATTAGTCTATTGTTGCTAGTAGACTGCGAACCCTAATTTTTACTGCTCCGAGATTAGTTATCTCATCAATTTTTATCTGGGTATAAATTCTTCCTTTGCTATGCAGTATAGAACGCACCTCATCAGTAGTAATTGCGTCAACTCCACATCCAAACGATACAAGCTGAATAAACTCCATGTCCGGTTGAGTATTTACATAAGCCGCAGCATCATAAAGTCGCGTATGATATGTCCATTGATTTAGTACCGAAACCTTTACAGGATCTGCAAGATGACTTACAGAGTCCTCGGTTACAAGCGCAACCCCACAGGAACATATAAGCTTATCAATCCCGTGGTTAACCTCAGGATCGAGATGATATGGTCTACCTGCAAGTACAATAATTTTGCGTGATTCCTTTTTCGCCTTCTCAATTATTGCCTCTGCTGCAATTCTGGAACGTTCGAGAAAGCTATCACGCTCAACAAAAGCCGCATTAACCGCCTTTTTGATCTCGTTTAACGGTATAGCCTCAAAATAGTTTGAAAGAATTTTTTGTATCTTAACGGCAAAATCTTTCTTGCGATGAATACCTATGTAGTCATAGATATATTTAATGTTCTCCATTGCCGGAATATTAGCATGCACTACCTCAGGATAATATGCAACAACAGGGCAGTTATAATGGTTATCCCCTCTTCCCTCATTTATGTTATAGGTCATACAGGGATAAAAAATTGCATCGACATTAAGTGGTATTAACCTCTCTATATGCCCGTGAACCAATTTTGCCGGATAACATACGGTATCTGATGGTATCGTATGTTGTCCTTGGGAATAAAGTTTTCTGTCTGAAAAACCACTACATACCGGCTCAAAACCTAGCTCTTCAAAAAATCTATGCCAAAAAGGATATAGCTCATACATATTTAAAACTAAGGGGATTCCAATACGCCCTCTGCGATTGGTTACCTTTTTATTAATGTACTCCTCGATGAACTTAAGCTTATAAGAATAAAGATTAAAGTCATCGTTTTGAGATTCTCCACCTACTACCGGTTTTTCACATCTGTTACCGCCAATCGACTTTCTTCCACTATTAAATGAGTTTACCGTTAAGGCACAGTTGTTGGTGCAACGTTTGCAAACAACCGATTTAACGGTATGTGTAAAATCTTTTAGCTGTTCCTTGTTTAGAATAGTACTACTTCCATCGGAATGTTTTTTTGCATGCAAAGCTGCACCATAAGCACCCATCATTCCTGAAATATTTGGTCTTATTACATTTGCTCCTATCTCGAGTTCAAATGCACGCAAAACAGCGTCATTTAAAAATGTTCCACCCTGCACCACTATGTTTTCGCCTAGCTCTTTAGCTGAAACAGCACGGATAACTTTATATAGCGCATTTTTAACAACACTAACCGAAAGGCCGGCAGAAATATTTTCTACAGTTGCCCCATCTTTTTGAGCCTGCTTTACCGATGAATTCATAAACACGGTACAACGCGAACCAAGATCTACCGGCGCATCGGCAAAAAGACCAAGTTTAGCAAACTCTTCGGTACTATAACCAAGAACCGAGGCGAAGCTTTGCAGAAATGATCCGCAGCCGGATGAACAAGCCTCATTTAGAAAAATATCATCAATTGCCCCGTCTTTTATACGGAAGCATTTCATGTCTTGACCGCCTATGTCGATAATAAAATCTACACTGCTGTTAAATTTTTTTGCCGCATTAAAATGTGCAACCGTTTCTACTATACCAATATCCAGTGCAAAAGCTTGTTTTATCATCTCTTCACCGTATCCGGTAACAGCACCTCCACACACCTTTACCGTTGAAAACTCGCTATAAAACTCTTCCAAAAACCCTTTTATCATCCTTATCGGATTTCCTTCATTAGAGCTATATCGAGTAAAAAGAAGTTCGTCATTTTCGGTTATAACAACCATCTTAACGGTTGTTGACCCTGCATCAATGCCAATAAAGGCATCACCATTGTATGACTTATCCTTATTTTCATTAACCACTGCTAATTTATGTCTGTTTACAAAATCTTCATAGTTTTGGGTGTTTAGGAAAAGCGGTGAAGTTTTTGTATAGTTTTGATTGTTTGGATTTTTAGTAATATTTGTTGAAAGTTCGTTCAGTGTTAGTTTGCTTTGTGCAAGAATAGCAGTGCCTATGGCCACATAATACAATGAATTTTCAGGACATAGTCCCTTTATTGATAAAATCTCATCGAAACTTTCTCTCAAATTATCCATAAAAGTAAGTGGACCACCAAGGTAGACTACGTTTCCGGTTATTTCTCTACCCTGTGCTAGCCCGGCCACCGTCTGATTAACCACGGCATGAAATATGCTCGCCGAAATATCTTCCCGGCTAGCACCCTGATTAAGTAATGGTTGTATATCCGATTTTGCAAATACTCCACACCTTGATGCTACCGAATATATTTTATTATGTTCTGCAGCAAATTCATTCATTTCTTGCGGGGTGATATGTAAAAGAGTAGCCATCTGATCAATAAATGCACCTGTGCCTCCTGCACAGGAGCCATTCATCCTAACCTCCATCCCGCCTTTTAGAAACAGAAGCTTTGCATCCTCACCTCCAAGCTCAATAACAACATCTGCGTTATCTATAAGCTTGTCGATCGCTACCTTTGTGGCATAAACTTCTTGAACAAAATCTACGCCTAGAGTTTCAGCTATCCCCATCCCAGCAGAACCTGAAATGGCCACCGCTAGACTACTATCTTCCGGTATCAGTTTTTTTAACTCTTCAATTGCTAACGAAAGTTTATCGGCAACCATTGAAAGATGTCTTTCGTAGCTGCTATATATGATATTGTTTTCGTCGTCTATTAAGACACATTTTAATGTAGTTGAACCTATATCGATTCCTAGCTTTAAATTTTTATTATTCATTGTTACCATAATATATGCAAAATTTACTTATGTGAATATATAATAAATATACCATATAATATTACTCTCTTTTCAATCTTAAGTCAATAAAAATAATTAAACTTACGGCTAATTAAAGCTGAATCCCCACCTTTTTTAAGGCGAATATTATAACTTTCATTAAAATAACACAAAATAAATATTGACTTAACATCTAGATAAGTAGTAGAATATGAAACATAGTGTTTTAAAAAAATTGACGTATCCTTGCTTGTAAGCATACGTCATAGCTAATTTAGAAAGGAATAATTTGGTGAACGTTTATGATTGAGGTCTCAAATCTTGTTAAGAGATATGGACCGAAAAAGGCCGTATCGGATATCAGTTTTAAGATTAACGATGGTGAAATAGTCGGCTTTCTCGGACCAAACGGTGCCGGCAAGAGCACCACAATGAACATTATTACCGGCTACCTTTCGGCTACCGAAGGTAGCGTTAAAATTGACGGTATTGATGTTTTAGAGGATCCTATCGGAGTTAAAAAGAGAATTGGATATCTTCCTGAGCAACCTCCGCTATATATGGATATGACGGTCGAAGAATATCTTGATTTTGTTTATGAACTTAAAAAGGTTAAGATGGATAACCGCCAGTCACATATCGACGATGTATGTACTCAGGTAGGCATTGAAGGCGTTTATAAGAGGGTTATTAAAAATCTTTCAAAAGGATATAAGCAACGTGTTGGTCTTGCATGTGCACTTATTGGTGACCCCGACACCTTGATACTGGACGAGCCAACCGTAGGTCTTGACCCTATACAGATTATTGAGATACGAAATGTTATCAAAAAGCTTGGAAAGAAGAGAACCGTTATCCTTTCAAGCCATATATTACCTGAGGTACAAGCTGTTTGTGAGCGTGTACTTGTTATTAGTAACGGTGTGATTGTTGCCGACAACACCCCAGAAAACCTTTCTAGTGCTTTAACAGGTGCTCATCGACTTTCAATTAGGATAAAAGGGCCTGAAAAGGCTATAGAGTCGGTTATTAAAGCTACCGATAATGTTAAAAAGGTAGACTGTAACGGCGAGCGTGAAGAAGGGATATTTGAGTTCTTCATAGAATCTGATGAGGGTATCGATGTTAGAGAACGTCTGTTTTTCGCCCTTGCAAAAGCCGGTTTTCCGATAATGAACCTTGCATCCATGAACTTAACGCTAGAAGATATCTTCCTAAAGCTAACTACCGAAGAGCCTGCCGATATAGCTAATGATTCAATTGATGATCAAACCGAAGAGGTAGATGTTAACCCAACAGAGCAGCTTGATGATGATAAGGAGGAGGAATAGATGATAGCAATATTTAAACGCGATTTTAGAAGTTTTTTCACCTCACCTCTGGGCTATGTAGTTTGTGCTGCATTTGCGCTAATTACCTATATATTATTCTTTCTTTTTAACCTCTCGGGAATCCTAACTGGTTTTCCTACCGGAGATGTTTCTGATTTGTTTTACATGCTGGTTATGATTCTGATGCTTGGCGTCCCGCTTTTAACAATGAAATTATTGTCTGATGAGTCTAGACTCAAAACTGACCAATTGCTTTTAACCAGTCCTGTTAGCGTTGTCGACATAGTTGTTGGTAAATATCTTGCTGCCATGGGAGTAGTTGCAATAGCTGTTCTTTCTACCTTTGGTGTTCCGCTTGTTATCTCAATTTTCGGCAGTCCTGCCGCATGGCAAATATTTGCAAACTACCTAATGTTGATGTTGGGAATCGCTACATTTGTTTCAATTGGATTATTTGTTTCTTCTCTAACCGAAAGCCAGGTTATTGCGGCAATAATTAGCTATGCCATTCTTTTTGCTATATATATTCTTCAATTTTTTGTTGGGATTGTTTATATTCCTATTGTGAAGGATATTTTTAACTGGATATCTGTTTTTTCAAGGTTTACCAATATAACAAACGGTATCCTGTCCTTATCCGATATTGTATATTTCATAAGTATCATAGTGGTATTCTTGTTCCTTACCACCCGTGTGCTTGAAAAGAAACGTTGGGCATAGAGGAGAATAATTATGAAAAAAATGTTTAATTCAAGAAAATTTAAGTATGGCAGTTTTTCGATGCTATTTGCAATTATTTTTATTGCAATTGTTATCGTAATAAACCTAGTAGTTGAATCTGTTACCGAGCGTTTCAGTTTAACACAGGATATTACCCCTGATGGGTTATACACCATTTCTGAAACAACCCAAACCATGATAAAAGATCTAACCGATAATGTTACAATATATGTAATGATGACCGAGGAAAATGCCGAGGCAAACGCCGGATATCAGGATGCAAACGAGGTTCTTAAAAGAATGGTCTCGTATTCCGGTAGCATGATGAGCATTGAGTATGTTGACCTTACAACAAACCCAAGCTTTCGTAACAACTTCTCCGACCCCGATAGTGTTATCCCGGGTAGTATCGTTATGCAAAGTTCAAAGCGAGACATAGTTATTGATATTAATGACCTTTACTCTTCAAGTTATGACTTTCAAACCGGTGAGAGCTATACCTCTGGTTATCAAGCAGACCAAAAATTTGCATCCTCACTACATTATGTAACAACCGAAGAAATTCCAAATGTAGCCTTTATTACCGGGCATGGCGAAATAACAAACAATGATTCTTTCAATAATATCTTCACCTCCAACAGCTATTCTGTTTCAGAAATTGAGCTCCTTAACGAGGATATTCCTGAAGATATCGATATCTTGGTCTTGTATGCACCTACCTCAGATTTTTCTGAAGAAGAAATTATTAAATTAAACGAATTTCTAACAAGACCTGTATCAAACAATTTAATAGTAATGAACTATCCTGAAATGAGTTCACTTGAAAGGTTAAATCGTTATTTTGCTGAATGGGGTGTTGAGGCCGGCTCCAATATTATTATAGATAACGAAAGAGCTTATGGTAGCGACCCAACCAACATCGTGGCCGAATTGGTAAGCCATGAGGTTACCGATGAAATAATAAACAGTGGTGTAGCTAACGTGGTTGTTCCTTTTGCTACAAATCTTAATGTTTTATATGAGCAGGATGGTTATCGCACTACCTCGATATTGATGCAATCATCAGATGCTTCTTACGGAAAAGATTTTTCTACCGGCGAGACAATCGATGATATTACCCAGCAAGCAGATGACGCTACCGGCCCATTCCCGTTAATGGTTCTCACCACCGATTATCAATATGTTAACAACGAGAGCACAACGCACAATGTTCTATTTATGGCAACGGCAAACACTGTTTCGCCATCGTTAATTGATGATGCATCGTTCCAAAATGCTAGCCTCATTACCTCTGCATTGGGATACATGAACCCATCAGTTGATGCAGTCATTGTTGAACCTGTTGAGTTTAGCAGCTCGGTATTAAATCTTGTTGGTAGCTCTGCAATTACTATTTTTATTCTGTTTGCAATAGTACTACCTGTTTGCTTTATAGGTCTAGGTATTTTTGTATTTATTAGGAGAAAAAACAAATAATGAAAAAATATAAAGGGCTAATAGTTTCTGCCGGTGTTCTGGCTGTGGTTCTTATTGCATACTTTATAATCACCACTATTCCCGAGGATACAGGCGATAATTTTGAACTTGATGAATCAACCTCTATTCCTGAGGTTAACCACCTAGTTCAGGTTGAATATGAAAATCTTAAATCCGTTGCTGTTGATGTAGAAAATGGCTATACAATTAATGCTGAACAAACAATGGTAGAAGATGATGCCGGTGAAGAGCAAACCGTTATGGAGTACAGCCTTGCCGAACCAAAAGATGTTGCATATTTGAGCGGTTCTTTCGAAGAAGCCGCTTATGCACTTAGCAATATTACAATTGATTCTGAACCAGTTGCAACCGATAATCATGCAGAGTATGGTCTTGATAGTCCTGTCGCGGTAATCACAGTTACACATACCGATGGTACTACCACTTATGAAGTAGGCGATCTTGCTCCCGGAGAATCAGATTATTACGCAAAGCTTGCCGATAATGATGAAATTTGGTTAATTCCATCTTCTGCGGTAGAATATGCTCTAAACGGCGAATGGCAGTTCCGCGATAAACTCCTTTTTAGTTTTTCTGAAGGTGAGGAATATAGCGCAGTTGAAACCTTTAAGTTAGAGCGTAAAGGACAAGAAACTGTAGAACTCGCATTGCTTGAAACAGTTGAAGACGAATTTTCTTCTGTATATGAATTACTGCAACCTTTAAAGCACGAAGCAAACGACAATGTGTTTTTAGAATCTGTTATCTACAACCTTGCTTCTTTAGGTTATTCTGAGATAATAGAAGACAGTCCTCAAGATCTTGAGAAATATGGAATACCTAATGTATCTGATCAATCATCTGAAAACAGCAACGAAACCATCGGTAACGAAGCAGAACCAACAGAACTAGCTCACGATAACGAAAATGTTGTAGATGAAGAGTTAGCAGTTGATGATAGCAGCGTCGATGTTATTGATGAAAATTCACCGTTTGCAAGAATTACGATTAACGAAGATTTAATAATAACTCTTGGAGACTTTACAGATGAAACCAATAGCTATTACTATGCCACTGTTTCCGGAATTGATGCAGTAGTAACTTTTCCTGCTTCCAGCTTTCCCTATCTTGATGTAAAATATGTAGACCTCATGTCCTCTTTGCTGTGGCTACACAACATTGTTGAGGCTGAAAGTGTTGATATAGTTACTCCTTCGGGCGAGCACACCCTAATATTAAACCACAAGGTGAATCCTGATGATCCGGAAGATACTTGGATGGAACCTACCCTTGATGGCGAGGAAATCGAAGAAGACTTTGCAAAGGACATATATCTAGCCGCACTTTCAGTTACTATGTCGAATATAATTGAAGGAGAGCCTGAACTTTCAGATTTTGACTATACATTAACTATAAACATGTTAAACTCAGAGAGTTATACGATGGATTTTTATCGTATTAATGAGCGTCAATATGGTGCAGTTAAAGATGGCCAGCCACTTCCCTTCTATGTAAATATCGATCTACTGGTTTATATTGAGGAGATAATCGCAGATATTAAGGCCGGTGTCCACGAGTCATAGGCAATTATTGAGGCTGTTGAATTTTTCGACAGTCTCTTATGCAATTTTATGGAGGTATTCCAATGGCATCTCATACTATCTATCAGTTCAATATTGAACTAGATGACTACAAACCTAAAATGTGGCGACGATTTAGCGTTATAAGTGATGTTACAATGGCTGAATTAGGCTATGTGATTATGAGCCTTTTTGAGATGGAGGGGCGACATTTATTTAAATTTCAGGTTCCTATGCTTGAGAACTTTAAAATATTGGTAGGTAGTTATATTAATTCTCCGGAGAACCAGGAGGCTGTTAACATCATACAGCAAAATGGGGGCGTAGTTAATATTGAATTTTTATATGATGATTACACACCTAAGGCGGGTGTTTTAACGCTCAACGCTCTTGAAATAACACTATCAAAGGTTCTTAACGGACCTAACGAAAAGCTACACTTTTACTACGATTTTGGAGATAACTGGAGTTTCACATTAACATTAGAGGAAGTTTATATAGATAAGACTGCCCCGGATAACAATCTACCCAATTTATTAGACGGAGAAGGATTTGGAATTATTGAAGACTGCGGCGGTGTTGAAGGCTTAACCGAGCTTGCACGAGCTTTTAAAGAAAAGAGCGATGGGTACGAAGAATATCGCGACTGGCTTGGTGTTGATGATCTTAACCTTGAAGAATTTGATAAGGACAAAACAGCCTATAAATTAATGAGATATCCCGCACTATTCAAGGATGCCTATGAATCCGAGGATGAGCAGTATATTGATAATGATGAGCCTGATGTTTCAAACATTCCACCTATAGACCTATGGAAAAGGATTTCTGTAGATGTTCAAAAATTGTTAATCAACAGTACGTTTTGTTCAAACTGTACCGTTACAGCTATTGTAGATTACAGTATTACCGTTAACGATGATGGTGATTTAGCCTTAGAAGGAAAGTGTGCAAAATGTGGCAGAGATGTTACACGTATAATTGACTATTAAGCCTATAATAAACTTTTACTAATAATTATCAGTAACGTTAAACACTCAACAAAACAAACAAATTTGCTTCATTAAACAAACGGTTGCAAATTTGTTTGTTTTGTTATATAATATATGGGTGAGAAGCTTAAATGATAGAAATAGCTGTAATTTGCGGTCGGTTGGGACATTAAATTCCATTCTTATGATCGTTATAGTTATGTTGTTCTCGGCTTGCAGTGAGGTTGCTCCGCAGATTTTCTCTGTAAGCGAGGAAACTCAAGATGTGGTTGTTGCATATGATCCAAGTGAGGGCACGAACCCCTACCTCACCGATGCATTAGTCACCCATCAACTCGGCAGTTTATTATATAGCTCTTTATTCATATTAGATGAATCATTATCCATTACCCCATTACTGGCATCCGGTATAACTGCTGCTGATGAGAACACGGTTTTCAGCATAAGTCTAAATAATGGATTTACCTTTGAAGATTCATCGCCGATAACGGCTCAGGACGTTGCAGCATCTTTAATTGCCGCTAAAGAAAGTAGCTATTACTCACAAAGGCTGCAAAATATTGACACGGTAAGTGTTATAGATAATATTATAACTATTCAGCTCTTTACACCTGACGCTTATTTCCCTAAACTGCTTACCATGCCTATATTAAAAGGCTCTGAGGTTAATTTAAAAACTCCTTCATCCTCCGGTGACTATCGCCTTTTAAGCAATTCTCTAGTTGCAAGAGGTGAATCGGATAATATTGTTTTAGATGAAATTAATTTAATTCATCTTTCACAACCAAGAGCCCTTTCAGATGGACTCAACATGGGAATGATTTCAGTTCTTGACACAACTTTTTTATCCGATTTTGTTCCTAATTCCGATCTGTCAAAAAGCCTTTATCCTACTACATCAATGTTATTTATAGGCTTTGCCGCAGATGTATTTACAGCTTCCGAAAGAGTTTTTATTTCATCAATAATTGATCGAAAAGCCATTGTTGACAATGTTTTTGCTGGAGATGGCTTTGAGAGCATAGGAATCATAAACCCTGCATATTCATTTTGTGAGCAGGAAATTTTACAGCTGAGCGAAGATTTGGATTCTGATGAGTACACTTTGCTTTATAACGGTAAAGTTGCCAATAGAGACGCCGTGGTTTCCCAGCTTGAAACTGCTTTTGCTACAAGTGGCGTTAAGCTAAAAACTATACGGGCTTCAAGCGATGAGCATTTCAACGAGCTAATGCTGCTTAGTGAATATGATATTTATCTAGCTGAGATACTACTACCAGAAAACCTTGATTTTTCCTTTTTTATTAATAATGAGTCTTTGGGAAATACAGAGTATTTTTCGCCACTACTTATTGATACATATCACGTTATGAAAAGAACCGGCGTTACCGATGATTTTTGCAACTTGTTTGCTGAACAGCAACCTATTGCACCAATAATGTTTAAGGCAGGCACTGTTTATTATAGCAGAGAATTAACAAACTTAACTCCGCAAAATTCAAGTCCATATTACCGTTTTAATGAGGTGGTTTATGATTAAAATATATAACTCTAAGGGTAGCATTAGAATTACCGGTGCATATCTTGCTGCACTTTGCGGAATTGCCGCCCAGAGCTGTTTCGGTGTTGCCGAGATGGCTGATGCAAATACCGGAGACACCTTAAAATCTCTTGTGTTTGGGAAAAATTATACCGACAAGGGCGTTAGAGTTGTTGAGGTAGACAACAAACTTTTTATTGAACTACACATCACCGTTACCTATGGATTAAACATTTCGGCGATAGTTAAAAGTATAATTAATAAGGTTAGGTATACTGTAGAGCAGGCAACAGACCTTTCGGTAGAAGAGGTAAATGTTGTGGTAGAAAACGTTAAGGATGAGTAGTGCATTTAAGAAAGGAAATTCATTATAATGATAGAGATTAACGGGCATACATTATGCCGTGCCATGATTTCGGGAGCAAACTGCATTCAAAATAGTCGCAGTGATGTTGATGAGCTAAATGTCTTTCCGGTACCGGATGGTGATACCGGAACCAATATGAGCATGACAATCACCGCTGCTTCCAGAGAGCTTGAAACCCTTACAGAGAATTGTTCAGTTGAAGAGGTTGCAAAAACCGCAGCTTCAGCTATGCTTCGAGGTGCACGTGGAAACTCCGGTGTTATTCTTTCACTATTGTTCAGAGGTTTTTCTAAGGCATTAATCGGAAAAACAACCATGAACGCAGCGGATTTAAAAGCAGCTCTCTCATCAGGAGTATCCGCTGCATATAAGGCAGTTATGAAACCTACCGAGGGCACTATGCTTACAGTTGCACGGGTAGCATCTGAAAAAATTGCTGACTCAACAATTACAGAATTTGAAGAGCTATTTACCGCCATGTGTGGTTTTGCCGAAGAGGCACTATTAGAAACGCCCGAACAACTTCCTGTTCTAAAAAAGGCCGGCGTTGTTGATGCCGGGGGTAAGGGTTTAACCTTTATTTTTGATGGTATGCGCCAGGTTGTTACCGGCGAGGGTTTTTGCATGCCGGAGCAAAAAGAACAAAAATCTGCATCATCGGTTGTTGGAAAAGGTGTTTTTGCGGAAGAACTGTTTGAAGAAAGTGATTTTGGGTACTGTACCGAGTTTATCATTAATAAAGAGGAGTGTGCCTCTACCGAAAAACTTTCTGCTTTTCTCGGCACTATAGGCGACAGCATTGTAGTTGTTGAGGATGATGAAATTATAAAGGTTCATGTTCATACGGATGACCCGGGTAAAGTTTTATCTCATGCAATAGGTCACGGCAACTTAACCCGAATTAAGATAGAGAATATGAGCGAACAGTATGAGAGCCGCCAACAGCAGGGCAAGGGGCTCGTTAAACAGGTAAGATCTGAGATGGACAACAATACTACATTTAAGTATGTTGCAGTTGACCCGGAGATTGAATATGGTTTTGTTGCTGTTTCAGCCGGTGATGGATTAAAGAATCTTTTTAATGAGTTTGGCGTAGATGCTGTAGTTACCGGTGGACAGACCATGAATCCTTCTACCGACGATATACTTGGAGCCGCACATTCTGTGCCTGCAAAAAATGTTTTTATTCTTCCTAACAATAAGAATATTATACTCGCAGCAGAACAGGCAAAAAAACTTGCTGACCGCAACTTAATTGTTCTTCCTACGCGCACTATACCGCAGGGAATCTCAGCACTTCTTTGCTTTGATCCCGAGGCCGGTGCAGAGCAAAATGCCACCGAGATGATAATGGCTGCTGAGGCGGTTTCTACAGGGCAGATAACCTTTGCTGCAAGAGACAGCGACTTTGACGGTCATAAGATAAAGAAGAATGAGATATTGGCTCTTGAAAACGGAAAGCTTACCCATACCGGTACCGAAATTAATCAAACTCTTTTCAAACTTATTAAGGGCATGGTTAAGAAAAACAGTAGTTTTTTCACACTTATTGCCGGAGCTGATATTTCAGAAGACGAGGCTAATGAAACTTTTAAGACTATAACTGATAAACTTCCTAAGTCGATTGAATCCAGTCTCGTTATGGGTGGTCAGCCTGTTTACTACTATATTGTTTCGGTAGAGTAATGGACATACGATATCTAAAGGGTGTCGGTGAGAAAAATGCAGTAAAGCTAAACAGACTCGGAATTAATACTATAGAGGAGCTTCTCTGCCATTACCCTAGAAACTATATCGATTTTACAACAGTAACCGAGGTTGCATCAACCGACGCTAACAGCAACCTCGTTCTTAAGCTTGTCGTATTAAAAAAACACCCGCCACGCAGAATTGCCGGCGGGCGTAATCTTTTTAAGTTAAATGCTGCCGACGATAGCGGAGAAATAGAAATAATATACTTTAATAATCGCTTTGCCTACGAAGCTTTAAAGGAGGGGGCGGAGTATCTTTTTCATGGCAGGGTTACCCTAAATGGGTTTATTAACCGTTCAATGATATCCCCTGGGTATCTGCTTCCGGCTGATGGAATTCCTATGTCCCCTATCTACCCATTAACTGCAGGTATTAGTTCAAAATATATTCAAAAGCTAATGCGATTAGCGATTGATAACCATGCAAAAGAGATAGTAACAGAGTTTTTACCGGTTGAGATTATATCGAAATACAGCTTGATGGGCAGATATCACGCTGTTCTTGCTACACACTTTCCTAAAAACAGAGAAGAGGCCGAAAAAGCAAAGGAAAGATTGGTTTTTGACGAGCTATTATGTTTGCAACTCGGACTATCAAGATTAAAAGACGAGGATAAACGGGTAAGCTGCGCTGCCATGACTAGTGTTAACATGGAGCCTTTCTTTAATCTTCTGCCATTCAATCCGACAGGAGCACAGCAACGAGCAATACAAGACATTACCGATGACTTATTAAAAACCACACCTCAAAACCGACTATTACAAGGGGATGTTGGTAGTGGAAAAACGGTTGTTGCTGCTGCCGCTGCTTACTATTCGGCAAAAAACGGATACAAGACCGCATTAATGGCTCCAACCGAATTACTTTGTAGACAGCATTATAAAACCTTGTCTACACTACTGCGTGGAACTGAAATAGATGTATTAATTCTCTCCGCTAGCGTTAAAGGAAATGAGAGACGGGATGTATTAGCTAGATTAAACGCAGAAAAACCCTGTGTTCTGGTTGCCACCTCAGCAGTTCTCTCAGAGCCGGTTGAGTTCAGAAAACTGGGACTTTGCATTGTTGATGAGCAACACAGATTTGGAGTTAAGCAGCGATCAAAACTTTTTGCTAAGGCCGACAATCCCCATGTTTTAGTTATGAGTGCTACACCAATTCCGAGAACACTGGCATTACTAATCTATGGTGAGCTAGATATTTCGATATTAGACGAGCTGCCAAAAGGTAGAATACCAATTAAAACGCGGTTAACCAATACCGATGCGCGCGCAAAGATGTTTGGATTTCTAGATCGTGAGATAGATAAAGGACGTCAAATCTATGTGGTATGTCCTGTTATAGAAGAAAATGACGATGGGCTCCAGAACGTTGAAAACTATTATAACGATGTTGCAAAGATACTATTACCAAACCGTCGAATAGGTCTTTTGCACGGAAAACAGTCGGCGGCACAAAAGGCGGAGGTTATGGCGTCATTCTCAGAAGGAAATATAGATATTTTATGTACTACTACGGTGGTTGAGGTTGGAGTTGACGTACCAAATGCTACGGTTATGGTTATTGAAAATGCTGAGCAATTCGGTCTTGCAACATTACATCAGCTTCGTGGCCGCGTTGGGCGCGGAGACGAGGAAAGCTGGTGTTTTCTTGTTAGCGACAGCAAAAATGAGCCTACACTGGAACGGCTACACCGTGTTGTTAAAACCGGAGATGGCTACGAACTTGCAAGGTTTGATCTTGAAACTAGAGGTCCCGGTAATTTTTTTGGAAGCGAACAACATGGTCTTCCGCCCCTTACCGTAGCAAAGCTTGCACAGGATGTTAGCGTTCTTAATAAGAGCACCGAGGTTGCCGAGGCTATTAAAAATATTGATCCCAACCTTACTAATATCCGGCACGCTGCACTTGCCTGTGAAGTAATGAAAATGTTCACAAAATTTGGCGGTTCTGTAAAGAATTAATTATAATAATAGATACTGAATGAATATCCCGCTAATATTGACAAAAAATACTATATGTGGTAAAATTATATTTAGGTGGTATCATTTATTGGAATTAATTTGAGAATAAAATTTTACGCTATTATTTTAGCGATTTTTAGTATATCATTTATATTATCCGCCTGTTTTGAACATGCGGATAGCATTAGTGCGTTACCACCTTCATCAGATGCTAGCAATGCAACCGAATCTAAATCCGATTCACTTGAAACTACGTCTTCCTCTGTTGAAGATAATGTTGATATTCCAACAGCGGAAGAAAGCGTCATTCCAATAAACCCGTTTAACGGACTTTACACCGATGAAAAATTTCAAGCGGATATGCGACCGATAGCAATAATGGTTAATAACATTGAGCAGTCTTTACCTCAACGAGGCTTAACCGAGGCAGATATTATTTATGAAATTGTTACCGAAGGCGGTATTACTAGGTTAATGGCAATCTACTCAGATGGATTTGATCTTCCTACCATAGGGCCTGTTCGTAGCGCTCGCGACCAACACATTCAGCTCATGCTATCCTATCAACCACTTTATCTGCATATCGGCTCTAGCGCTCCTGCCGATAATATGCTTGCGCTTTATCAATATGCTAACCGTGATATAGATGGGAAGATAATCTCAGATTCGGTATGGTATGACAGCGAGCGCGCTAATTTGTTATCTCAATTGTATACCAATGTTGATGAACACTGCTGGTTTACCGACGGCGAAACGATATCTTCGGTGGTAGAGGATTATAACTTTGACGCTAATGTTTTAGAGCAACCTGATCCAGTTTTTAACTTTCTTTCTCCCGAAGAAGAGAGAACACCATCCATTCCGGTAGACAGTTTTAACATTAAGTTTAGCGAATACTCTACATCCAGTTTTGAATATAATAGTGAGCTTGGCAAATACGAAAAATCAATCTACGCAGAGCCTCAGATTGATGCAAACAATGATGAGCAACTTGCCTTTAAAAATGTTTTTGTTCTGTTTACAACCATATCAACATATCCCGACGGAGTTCTTGCCGATGTTCAATATAACTTTGGAGGAGTTGGATATTATTTTTCCAACGGTGGGTATGAACGTATTCGTTGGTTAAAGGGTTCGCCTGAAGATCCACTTAGAATTGTTAGTAGCGATGGAAAAGAAACCCCGATAGAGGTTAATCCCGGCAACAGCTATGTTGCGGTAGTCGATCTTTCACATTTTTCAGCATTTGCTGAGTTTGAAATGTCTTAGATAAAAAAATTATTAATTAGGAGATTATTAATGAAACGTGTATTGTTAATTATACTTAGCGTGCTGATGTTGGCTATGAGCCTTGCAGCATGTAGTGATGCGCCTGCATCATCTGAAACACCGGCGCCTACCTCAACCGCAACACCCGAAAGCGAAGCTACCGAACCGGAACCCGAGCCAGAACCGGAACCGGAACCATACTACCCAAGCCCGCTAACCGGTGAAGAAAAGGATGCCGATTACCCTATTGACCAACGTGTAGTTTCCTTTATGGTTAATAACCGTGTTGATGGTCTACCCCACTCCGGAGTAAGTGAAGCATCGGTTTGTTATGAGATGGTTACCGAGGGTGGTATCACCCGTTACATGTTAGTTTTTGATGATTATACTACCATCCCCGAGATCGGACCTATTCGTTCGGCTCGTCATGGACATGTTCAGTTTATGCTACCGCTTAACTCTATCTATGTTCATGATGGCGGAAGCACTCCTGCACTTGAGATGCTTCGTGTATACGAGTGGGAAAACGGAGATGTTAATCCAGGTGGATCTACCTACCGTCGCGACCGCCCTGGCTATAGCTATGATGAAACAGAATACACCAATGCAGAGCTGCTAACCAATGAACTTGAAAAAGATGAATATGAGACATCAGGTTCTCCCCCTGCACCTATCACACTGCATGGATTTGTAAACTATAACGAAAATCCTGTTCTTCCAACCGATGGTAGTGCTCTTCAGGTTTCATGGAAGTTCTCGGCATCATATGATGGTTTCTTTGAATATAATGCAACCACAAACGAGTATGAAAAGAGCCAGTTCGGTATTAAGCTTGTTGACGAAAACAACGGCGAACCGTTTGCGTACGAGAACCTTTTAGTTCTTTACACAACCATTGTACCTCATGGTGACGGATCCAGCCCGATTGTAGAAATTGACCTTGGTAGCGGTGGTGTAGGTTACTACTTCTACGGTGGGCAGTATCAGGAAATTAGATGGGCAAAGGGTGGACCAACTGATCCTCTCCAAATTTACACAGCCGATGGCACCGAAACCGGCGTGCCTTTAAATGTAGGTAAAACTTACATTGCTGTTGTTGGTCTTGATCAGCACGATTCCTTCCAGATTAGTGGCGCCGACAGCGGCGAGGCCCTTGATGCAAATACAAATGCCGATGCAGATGCGGCAGCAAACGAATCAGACGCGGATGAAGAAGAATAAATGAAAAAATCAGGACACAGCATAACTCTAAGGGCAGTATTGCTTGCGGCGGTGCTGTGTCTTGTTACATCCTGTAACGAGACAACAAGCAGCGACTCAACATCTACACAGGTAATACCTCAGGTTGTAGCTTCGGCATCACTTGAGACGCCCGAAATAGAGCAACACGATATTAACGCCTTAACAGGATTAGACCCTATTGAGGGCCAAGTTGAGGGAACAAGGCCTATAGCAGTTATGGTTGAGAACATTGACAAAGCTATGCCACTAACCGGAATTTCCTCTGCCGACGTTGTTTACGAGAGTGAAACCGAATTGGGTTTAACAAGATATATGCTACTGTATTCTGATATCAACTCTATAGTTGCAGTTGGTCCAATAAGCTCGTTAAGAGCACAGTTTGCTGAGCTGGCAATGGCTCAAAATGCAATACTTACCAACATAGATACAAACATTTATGCAGACAATCTTCTTAACTATTTTGGATATCAAAATATTGATGGTATGTACTTAGGAACCACTGCTTTCAACTTTGACCTTCCTCGCTCTTATGAGTATGGAAACCAGTACTCCTGGTACACAAGCAGTGCACTAATATCTACCGGAATAACAACCAACGCCCTATCCCCTACCGGTGGATATAACCCACTTTTCAACTTTGCCGCAAACAACGATGACGTTAATGGTGATTTTGAGGGAACTGCAGCAACTTTGGTAAACTTTAGCTTTACCGAAACCACTACCGGCGAGCTTAGATATAATTCTACCACCGAAAGTTATGATAAGTATTTTGCGGGAACCCCGCAGCTAGATAGTATAGAACAAAAACAGCTAACCTTTAACAATGTTTTTATACTATTCTGTGATGTTACTATGCAATCCGATAACTATTCTACCAACTTTGCACTAACACAGGGGGACGGTGTTTATATTAACAACGGCCGTTATACCGAGATTAGCTGGAGAAAGGGTGATCCTGATGATCAGCTGAGAATACTTAACAACGAAGGTGAGGATATTTCGGTCCATACCGGAAAATCTTATATTGCGTTTGTCTCAAACGAACATAAAGAAACGTTGGTGATATCTTAATTATGAAAAACATTTTAGTAATAAACGGACCTAACCTTCGCAAACTTGGAACTCGTGAACCTAGTGTTTATGGTAGCGAAACATTGAATGATGTTTGTGAGAGAATAGAAAAAGAGGCGGTAACCTTGTCGGCCAACGTCTCCTTCTTTGTTAGTGATAATGAGGGCGAGTTATGCAGTGCTGTTAATGATGCTCCTACCAAAGGCTTTGATGCTATTATCATTAACCCGGCAGCCTACACACACACCTCTGTAGCCCTACGTGATGCAATTAAAACAGCAAACCTCCCAACCATTGAGGTTCATATTACTAATGTTTATACAAGGGAAGAATTTCGTAAAAAGTCCCTAACTGCTGCGGTTTGTTTAGGGCAAATTACCGGACTTGGTACAGATGGCTATCTTCTTGCACTATACAAGCTTTGTAAATTCGGATAAATCTAACTCGGTTTTTATACAGCTACCATAAAAATTTGATACTATTGCGATGCAGCACCTCTGCGGTGTTGCATTATTTTTTATCTTATAATCACATGTTTCTTCATATACAATCTTTCTTCGATTATATATAGCCTCAACTCCATCTCGAATTGAAACCGGCCTGCCGGCACTGTGCAAAAGTTCAATAGCTCTTTCTATCCAAAATACCATACCACTTCTGCGAAGCCTTGCTCTATTTTCTTCACGCTCTATAGCACCACCACCGGTTACAATAATTGCTCCCTTTTCTTCGCATGCTTCATTAATCGCCTCTGCCTCCATGTTTCGGAACGTCGATTCTCCAAATTTTTCAAAAATTGTAGGAATCTTCATTTTTGCTTTTCGTTCTATCATGGTGTCTACATCAACAAGTTTCATCCTTAATTTCTTTGCAAGCAACTTACCTATAGTGCTTTTGCCACAACCTGGCATACCAATTAACACTATATTATTTCCTACTCTACGGTATTTTCCATACAGTCTTCCGAAGTCCGAGTATTCTATCTCGCGGTCAAAAAAGAGTGCCGCTCCGGCTAGCGCCTGTGCAAACAACATTACATCACCACCGGCTCCCTTTGCTCCTTTTTGCTGCGCCTGACTAACAAGCTCGGTGCGATATGGGTTTGCAATTAAATCTGCTACAGCCTCTAACCTTTTAAAAATATTAATGTCGAGAGGGGTATCGTTGTTGCGTCCGTATAAACCTACCGGTGTTGAATTAACTAACACCTCGAAATCTGAAATGTTCTCAAGATTATTATAGTTGTATTCACCATTGCGAGAAACAGTTATAACTTTTTTTGCACCTAGTTGTTGCAAAGCTTTAACTGCAGTTCCCCCTGCACCTCCGCTACCAAGTACTGCGCAGTTCTTATTGTAAACATCAATATTATAAAATTTTAGCATTGCTATAAAACCTATAAAATCGGTATTATAACCATACAACTTACCGTCCCTATTAAGTATCGTATTAACGCTGTTACAAAGCTTTGCAGTTGGTGATATATCTTCACAATATTTAATAACATCCTTTTTATACGGTATAGTTACATTTATGGCATGAAAATCACGACGGTTAAAAAATCCATTTAACTCATCGGTACTTAATTCAAAAAGCTTGTAGTAAGGATTACCTAATATTTCATGTATTATTGGTGAATGGCTGTGACCTAGCTTCTCACCTATCAATCCAACGGTCAATTTTTCATAAGATATATCACTCATCTTTCACCTTTACCCGATGATAGAATTTGATCAAGAATAACACAGGCAGCAGCGGCTTCCACAACAGGAACCGCACGAATTACTATGCAGGGGTCGTGTCTACCTCTAACCTTTAAAACTTCTTGCTGTTTTGTGATCATATTTAATGTAGTTTGAGGATAAGATATTGACGGTGTGGGCTTAAACCCAACCCTAAATATGAGTGGTGCACCGGTGGTAATGCCGCCGAGAACTCCACCTGCATTATTGGTTTTTGGAGTTGGTTTATCATTCGTTAACATATAGCTATCGTTATGCTCACTTCCCCTCATGCCGCAAGCTTCAAAACCGACTCCAAATTCAACACCCCGAACAGCCGGTATACCAAAAACAACCTTTGCAAGAGCACTCTCAATTCCATCAAACATTGGGTTGCCTATTCCTGCCGGTATTCCCACTACTGCACATTCAACTGCCCCACCAACCGAATCACCTACTGAATGTGCATCTTGGATTGCCATACTCATTCTCTCTGCGGCCATTTCATCAATGGTAGGAAACGGTCTTTCTGTTAATGATTTAAGCATCAAAGAATCTACCGTGTTAGGGTTAAATCTTTCGTCACAAACGTTGGCGCAATCAGATATATGAGCGCCTATAATAATACCAAATTCTGATAATAGCTGAATTGCAACTGCACCAGCAAAACATAACGGAAGAGTTAGTCTTCCTGAGAAATGTCCACCACCGGTTGGATCTGGGTTATTGTAACGCTGTCTTGCCGTTAAATCAGCATGTGAAGGACGCGGCGTGTCCCAAAGTTCGCTATATGCAGAAGGATTTGTATTAGAGTTTCTAAAAATAGCAGCAAGCGGTGCACCGCAGGTAGCTCCGTTAACCAGTCCGGAAAGAACTTCAGGAGTATCGGCCTCCTTGCGCGGTGTTGAATGTTTCTTCCCACCCTGCCTTCTCATCAAAAAGGTTTCAACCTGTTTTAAATCAATGTTTTTTCCGGATGGAAGTCCATCAATAACGACACCTAGACCCTGTGAATGTGATTGTCCAAATATCTGAACCTTTACTGTATCACCAAAGTTAGAGGACATCTACAATACCTCCAAGCATTTTAAAATCAGAATAAAATTGTGGATATGATTTTGCTACTGCGTTTGAGTCATCAATTACAATCGGCTCATTTGCAACACAAGCTGCAACGGCCGCAGCCATAGCCAACCTATGGTCGTTATGAGAGTTAATTCTTCCACCGGTAAGACCACCCCCTGTTATAACGATATTGTCCTCCTGAGCCTTTGCCGATCCACCGAGAAGATTTATTAACTCTGCTGTAGCCGAAAGGCGGTCGCTCTCCTTTAACTTAAGCCTACCGGCACCTGCAAGAACCGTCTCTCCCTCAGCCGAGGCTGCAACCACTGCAAGAACAGGTGCTAGATCGGGACATTGACTAATATCTACTGCAATACCCTTAAGCTTGCCTTTTTTAGCAGTTATCGATGTTGCCCCATTCTCCTTCTTAACACTAATATCTGCGCCAAAACTTCTTAATATCTCTACAATAGCCATATCACCCTGTAATGTGTCAGGATATTTTAATCCTGTTACGGTTATTTCTCCTCCGATAGCAGCGGCCGAAAGCCAAAATGCCGAATTAGACCAATCTCCCTCGGCATATATTTCGCCCGGCGAGATATATGCTTGATTACCGGCTATTTTAAAGCCGGCTGCTGCCTTTTCAATATTAACCCCAAAGGTCTTTAACGTTGAAATAGTCATGTCGACATAAGGAGCTGATTCTAACTTTGTTGTTAGCGCAATTTTACTACTCTTTTTGAGAAGAGGTAGGGCAAATAAAAGTCCACTGATAAACTGGGAGCTTACGTCTCCCGCAATGCTATAAGTTCCCGATTTTAATCCGCCCTTTACAGTAAAGGGTAATGTATCAGCCCCAAATGTTACACCATGCTCCTTCATAACGGTAAGTAGGGGTTCCATCGGCCTTTCTGCCAATCGCCCTCTCCCGATAAACTGAACATTTTTATAAATTGCTGCCACAACAGGAGTTAATAACCTTAAGGTAGTGCCACTTTCATTACAGTCGCACATAGGATTTTTGGGCCTTGCGTCTCCGGCGGCGACACATAGGGTATACCCTCCCTCTGTTTGTTCTGCTTTTATATCGGCCATAAGAGAGCTTAAACAGCCAACCGTAGCAACAATGTCTTCTGACAGGGTGTTACAATATATTTTTACCGGCTCTTCACATAGTGATGCAGCTATTATAGCTCGGTGGAGGTCAGATTTTGAAGAGATTGCCTCAATGGTTCCACCCAGCTTAGACGGGTTTATCGTTGTTGTTTTCATAGGTGTAAATCTCCTTTGAAAAATCCATCAAGAGCTTTAATATCAATTTTATGCAAAAACGGCTGTGCAATATCTTTTAACAATGCAAGGGTTAAGCTACTTTTCCTCATCTTTTTATCACCGGCTAAATGTGGTAGCAGATCATCTATTTTATACGGCATAGAATATTCAACGCCCTGTGCCGCTAATGCCGTTTTAATTCTTTCAGTTACACCGTTCTTAGTTAATCCCATTTTTTCGCTGCTTTCGATTATTGACACCATTCCGGCGGCAACAGCTACTCCGTGTGATATATTGTAACCGCTTTGAGCCTCTATAGCATGTCCCAGAGTGTGTCCCAAATTTAACAGCTGTCTTAACCCATTATCCTTTTCATCTTGTTCAACATAGTGCCTTTTAACTAGTAATGATCGCTCGATTATATACTGATAATCCTGCTCAGTTACTCCTATTGATAACTTTTCAAACAATGCTTCATCAAGTAGCGCGCCAGACTTTATTGCCTCAACAAGGCCATTTTGCAACTCCTCACTCGGTAAGGTTTTAAACAGTTCGGTATCTATCATAACTAGATGTGGGGGATAAAATGATCCAACATTGTTTTTTTGCCCGGCATGGTCGATTGCAGTTTTACCTCCAATCGATGCATCTACCGCAGCAAGAAAGGATGTTGCAACCGTAGCGTAAGGCATTCCACGAAGGTAACAGCTAGCTACAAATCCTGTAAGGTCGGACACCACTCCTCCTCCAAGCGCAACAAGCAAGTCGCCTTTATTTATAGAAAGTTCGCACAAATATGATACCAGTCTTTCAAACGACTGCATATTTTTACTTCCTTCACCGGCCTCAATAATAAAGTCGTATACCTGAAAACCTGCTGTTTTAAGGCTGTTGGAAAGAGATTCCAGATAATTCTTTGCTACATTATTATCGGTTACTATAACCACCTTAGAGCTGCCAAAAAGCTCAGCTGCCGTCTTACCAAAGTGGGATAGTATGCCTTCGCCTAAAATAATATCATACTTCACCGAAGAATTTACGGTAATTATCATTTTAACGGCTTCCTTTCTTGCTGTTAATCTTCATGCTGTTACCCTTCGACAATAATCTATGAAGTTCGTTATAATCATCATTTTGCAAACTTTTTTTAAAGCTTTTTAACGTTTTCTCGTAACATTCTATATCTTTAATTAGGTTGTCTCGATTATTTATCATCAGCTCGCTCCACATATCTGCCGAAAGCTCTGCTACCCTCGATAAATCTCTAAACGAGCCTGCGGAATATCCTATATGTGTTTTTGATTTTTCATTTTGAATGTAGCATCCTGAAATAATGTGGGCAAGTTGAGAAGTATATGAAAGCATAGAGTCATGCTCTTGCGGAGTACATACCACAACTTTTTTAAAGCTTATGCTAAGAGCAAAATCACCAACCTTTTTAAGCGCGCTTTCGTCTGTACCGTCATCTTTGCATACTATCATCGAAGCACCATCAAAAAGAGTAGTGCTTGAATGGGAATATCCTGCGGTGGTTCTTCCCTGCATTGGATGAGTTCCAACGAAGTTAATACTGTTTTTATTACATAGGTCGGTAAGGGCATTGCATACCCCCCGCTTGTTACCGCAGATGTCTATAACTATTGATCCTTTTGCAAAACTAGAAATGTTATCTTTAACAAAACCTATAGTTGCCGACTCATAAAGTGCAACTATATAAATATCTGCCGGTTTCTCCTTACTCCAAACACCAACTATAGCACCATCAGATATTGCTGATTTAACCGAATCTTTGTTTATATCATAGCCATAACAACAATATCCATTTTTTGTTGCGGCTTTTACAAAGGAACCTCCAATAAGTCCTAGACCTATAACAGCTATTGTAGGTTTAAAACTCACCGGTAACCTCCAGTATCTTTCTTACCTGATTAGATATAACGCTAAACTCTTGAGGCGTAACCGACTGAGCTCCATCACACAATGCGAGCTCAGGTGCATTGTGTACTTCTATAATTAATCCATCAGCGCCACAGGCCGCAGCGGCAAGTGCCATTGACCTAACATACTTCGAGGTTCCCAGTGCATGGCTTGGGTCAACTATTACGGGTAGATGGCTGTGAGCTTTAATATAAGGAATCGCAGAAAGATCTAGTGTATTGCGTAACGCAGTCTCGTAAGTTCTTATTCCTCTTTCACAAATAACAACATTCCTGTTTCCCTCGGATAGTATATATTCTGCACTCATTAGCAGCTCTTCAATGGTGCTGGATAGTCCGCGTTTCAGCAATACCGGCTTATCCCCTCTTCCAAGTTCACGTAAAAGTTCAAAATTTTGCATGTTTCTGGCACCAACCTGAATCATGTCTACATCCTTAAACAGTTCAACATGTGCTGTATCAAGGACCTCAGACACGACAGGAAGACCACTCGCCCTTCCTGCCTTAACCAGCAACGACAATCCATCCTCTTTAAGGCCCTGAAAAGCATAGGGAGATGTTCTTGGTTTAAACGCACCTCCTCTTAACATGCCTGCGCCTGCATATTTAACTGCAGTGGCAACATCAATCATCTGAGATTCGGATTCCACCGAACAAGGACCGGCAATCAAGGTAAAGTTTCCGCCACCAAAGCTAGCCTCACCAACCTTCACAACCGTATCATCAGGATGAAACTTTCGGTTAGCAAGCTTATATGGCTCGCTTACTCTCCTTACCGATTCTACGATAGGCAGGGCTTCAAGGTGTCCTATATCAATCCTTGTGGTGTCTCCTACTAATCCTACAACAACACTGTCTTCACCGGTGCTTATATCCATGCGTAAATTTTGTGAGCTTAACCAGTTTTTTAAAGAGTCAAATTCTTTTTCATCTGTCCTCTTGTTTAATATAACAATCATGATAGCCTTTCTGCTTTACTTTTCAATAATTAACTTTATACATTATAACAAAAATCACACCTTTTTTCAAGACATAATACACAAACACCTTGTTAATATATTATTATAACTAAGGTTGCAATAAAACGAAAAAAATGTTAAAATAACTTTGTTTGTTTCATTTTTTGGAGTAATTTTGCTATTTAATTCGTATTCATTTATATTTTTCTTCCCTATTATCGTTCTTATTTATTATGTAATACCCAAAAGAATGTCATGGGTTTTTTTGCTTATTGCTAGTTATTTGTTTTATATGGGTTGGCGACCTATATATGCTTTGCTGTTAGCCTTTGCAACCGCAACAACATGGCTTTGCGCCCTGCTAATTTCAAAAGTTCGTCGCAGGGAAAATGGCAAATCATTATCCATTTTCATCACCTGTTTTGGAATGCTTTTAAACCTTGGCATGTTGTTTTACTATAAATATTTCAACTTTGGATTACGTTCAATTTCCACTATTGCCGAGTTATTGAAAATCGAATTTTCTCCACCTGTTTTTGATATTATTCTTCCCGTTGGAATAAGTTTTTTCACCCTGCAAGCTCTTGGATATCTCTTCGATGTAAGTTCTGGGCGCATCGAGTGCGAAAGAAACCCCTTTAGATATGCACTGTTTGTTTCTTTCTTCCCTCAGCTGGTTGCTGGGCCGATAGAGAGAACTGAAAATCTTCTCCCACAGCTATTTGAACGCAAAGATTTTAATACACAGCTAGTTATTGACGGACTTAGGTTAATGGCATGGGGATTTTTCCAAAAAACAATAATCGCAGATCGTTTGGCGGTTACCGTAAATCATATTTTTTCATCTCCGGAGGAAAGCTCGGGCATAGCTTCAATTATAGCTACCCTGCTTTTTGCAATTCAAATTTATTGCGATTTTTCCGGCTATTCCGATATTGCTATTGGTGCGGCCGGCGTTTTAGGAATTAAACTTTCTGATAATTTTAAACGCCCCTATTTTTCTACAAACTTTTCAACATTTTGGCAAAGATGGCACATATCTTTATCTCGGTGGTTTCAAGATTATTTGTTCTTGCCTTTATGTTGGAGTAGATGGACATCTAAACTGCCTTTTATCGGCAGATTCTTTCAAGCCCCTCCACAGCTTTCATCGGTTATGATAGTTTTTACGGTTTCAGGTCTTTGGCATGGCGCATCATTTAATTTTGTGCTTTGGGGGTTCTTGCAGGGATTTTACCGTGTTGGTGAGGAGTTAATGCACCGCTTCATAGGCAAACCTAAAAGAAATCCCCTATTTCCTATTAAAGTACTTAAATGTCTTGCTGTGTTTTTCCTATGGAGTTTTAGCCTAATCTTCTTTCGAGCTACCGGCACATCAGACGCCTTTCTAATGATTTGCAGGCTGTTTGTGCCGTTCGAGGGTGATCTTACTCTTATTCCGGGGCTTGACGCCACTTATGTATCCTTTTCACTGCTTTTCATATTAATTCTTTTTATCGGAAATCTATTGCAGGATCGGTTTAATTTTCGTGAAAGAATATCAAGATCTAGCTTTGCTATACAATGCACCTTTGATGTCTTAACAATTGCCTCATTATTGGTGTTCTCAATTTACGGCCCCGGATATTCTGCAGCACAGTTTATCTATTTTCAGTTTTAGGGAGGACTATTACGATTAAACGTTTTAAAAAGATAATTATATTTGTAGTTTCATTAACTATATTACTTACGCTATTGTACAACTTACTTTACCCTAAAAACGATGAAAGTCTTATAGTTATAGATGACTTTTATTCAATGCCAAACGAAAGCTTAGATGTAATTTTTTTGGGATCAAGCAGAAATATCATGAATATTAATCCGGCGGTAATTTGGCAGGAATCCGGGATTAAAAGCTTCGCGCTTGGAGCAACCGGTCAGCCGCTTTGGAATAGCTACCATTATCTTGTTGAGGCACTAAAAACGCAAAGTCCTGAACTTGTAGTTTTAGAGGTTGGGTTGCTAAGCTATCCTGAGGAGTACTCCGAGTATAATTTTATTGTAAAGAATAACCTAGGTTTAAAGCTAAGCATTAACCGTTATGATTCAATATCAGCTTCAGCGCCTATGGAAATAAGAACCGACCTTCTTTTTAAATTTCCGGTTTTTCACGATAGATACGACGAATTAACCGTTACCGATTTCTCATTTGGGCTATTAGAAAAGGATATAAGCTACCGTGGTTTTACTCCTTCGGGCACGGTAAATGCATTTGAGAAACCTATTGATAACAGTGGCGATACTAAATTCGAAATACCTCTAAAGAACAAGGAGTATCTACAAAAGATCGTTGATCTTTGTAACGAGAAGAACATTCAGCTATTATTACTTGCTACACCGGATTTGATAACAGAGGTTACCGGTTGGAGTGAAATGTGTGATTCCATATCAAATGAAGTAACCGCATTTGCAATGGATAATAACATTAATTATCTTTATACCGATATGGTTGTTGATGAGATCGGCATCGACTATGCAACGGACTTTAGAGATGACCGTCATCTAAATGTTATAGGAGCTGAAAAGTTAAGTATCTATTTATCTGAATACATAATGGATAACTATTATCTCGAACTAAAAAATGTTTATAATGAAGATTGGGAGTATTGGGCATCGCAAACAATGTCGACAATCTACGAAAAATAGCAGTTTTATTATTTACATTTAGGGAACGTTATAGTATAATATATAAGGTATTTGAGAAGAAATGAAAGGATGGTCTTATTTATGCATCAACAGCTTTCCACCAACAAACGAATCATACTCGGCGTTCAACACCTTTTTGCCATGTTTGGTTCTACTGTACTTGTTCCGGCATTAACAGGACTTAATGTTTCGGTAACCTTAATCTGTGCGGGACTTGGAACATTATTGTTCCATATAATCACTAAACATCAAGTTCCGGTTTTTTTGGGTTCAAGCTTTGCTTACATAGCAGCATTACAGGTTGTTATCGGAACAGTTCCAAGCGAAAGTTATGCAGGTAACACCGGCATTGCATATGCACAGGGAGGAATTATTGTTTCAGGAGCTATATATCTTGTTATGTCCCTACTGGTAAAGCTTGTAGGAACTGAACGTGTTAGAAGCTTTTTCCCACCTGTTGTTGTTGGACCCGTTATAGTTGTTATCGGTGTCACTCTTGCCCCAACAGGAATATCAAGTGCATCGCAGAACTGGTTTATTGCAATATTCGTTCTCTTGGTGATAGTCGTTGCCACCTGTTTTGCTAAAGGCTTTTTTAAGTTAGTGCCTATTCTTATTGGCCTTATACTTGGGTATCTGGTTTCGCTAATCTGTGACCTATTAAATGTTTTTCCCGAAAAACTTATAGATTTTTCTACCGTTTCTCAGGCACCTGTTTTTATTGATTTTTCTACATTTACATTACCACAATTTGATCCACATGCAATAGCATTGATAGCACCAATTGCATTGGTTACATTCTTAGAGCATATTGGAGACATTACAACGAATGGCTCTGTTGTTGGTCAAGATTTCTTCAAAAAACCCGGTTTAAACCGCACCTTAATGGGTGATGGTGTTGCAAGCGTTCTTGCAGGATTGCTTGGCGGACCTCCCAATACCACCTATTCTGAAAACACCGGCGTTCTTGCCGTAACAAGGGTTTATGATCCAGTTGTTCTTAAAATCGCTGCTGTTTTTGCTATAATACTAGGACTGTTTGGCAAATTTGGTGCAGTTTTAGCAAGTATACCGGATCCGGTTAAGGGCGGCATGTCTATTATTCTTTTTGGAATGATTGCTGCAGTAGGTATGCGTACCATGGTTGATGCAAAGGTTGATTTTTCTAAGAGCCGTAACCTTCTGATCTGCGGACTAATACTCGTTTTTGGTCTTGGAACAAGCGCAGTTAACATTTCACTCTTTGGACTACAGTTTAGCGGATTGTTTGTTGCCGTTTTAGTTGGCGTTATTGCAAACAAAATTTTACCACAAGATATTTAGTAACACAATTTAATACTTATACTAAAAGAGCTGTGACGAAATAATTTATCGTCACAGCCTTTTATTTTAGCCGTATTCATAATCCGGAGCATTATCTTTATATCTTAAAACAATTCGCCCATCGTTTGTAAAATCAATTTCCGGAAATATCCAGCCATCACCGCTCATCTCTTGGTTGTCGTAAGCTCGAATATCAAACATCTCTCCCTCTTCACCTTTTGGGATTGTTATCTGTGTGCTATTTCCATTAGTAAGGGGTTCACCTGAATATTCCTCTGCCCAGTTATCACTCCCTGTTATGCTATATTGAAGTCCGTATATATCACTTCCGGTTTGGTTGTCTATTTCCACCTCATACATTTCTTCAGTCATCATTTCAGAACTGCTTCCTGTTACACTTGAAGAGATAGAGTTACCTTCATCTTTAATATCTTCGCTAGAGGAGTTATCACTTCCTCCACTCATTGCCTCATCTGTAATATTTTCAGAGACAGTACTTTGCGGTTTTACCTCTGTGCTTGTTGTATGCGGTGTTTGCGTTTCCATACATCCAACAAATGTTAATGCTGCAAAACAGCTCAAAACCGCTATTGGCATAATCTTTTTCATCTAATTCATACTCCTAAATGAATTTATCTACCGTGCATTAATACATGAACCCATTTAGATGCAGGGTTTATATTTGAACCTTCGCTGTTTAACTCTTTTTGACGGTATTCCATCAAATATTGTTAAGAGCCGTTCATAGAACAATCGACATTTATCAGTTTATCGGAATTATCATTTTATAAAAATTAGTTACTTAGCTTTGTAGCTTACACATAGCTTAGTATTTATTTCCGATAAAATGTTTATTCTCTTAACCTGTTAACTGTCGGGGATTTACAACAGTTAAACCCCGCACCTAATTGAGTACGGGGTTAGTATATGTTGCTTAATAGACTTTATTCAGTTTAAATAAAATTAGTTAATAAAAGCGTCATGAACAGCTATTACAGCTTTATCCGTATCGGCTTTATTAATAAGAACCGATATCTTTATTTCACTTGTTGATATCATACGAATATTAATCCCTGCTTCGTAAAGAGCTTCAAACATACGTGAAGCCACACCACTATGGCTTTGCATGCCGGCACCAACGATAGAGACCTTAGCAACATCTTCGGAAATCACGATTTCCTTTGCACCGATTTTTGCTTTAAATTCTTCGACTATAGCGGTTGCAGTCTCCTTTTCGTTTCCGGGAACAGTAAATGAGATATCCTTTGTTAGATCACGTCCCACGCTCTGAAGAATAATATCTACATTTATCTTATGCTGTGCAAGATGAGAAAAAAGTTTAAAGGAAGTACCGGGCTCATCCTTCACACCAATAACCGAGAAAACAGCAACATTTGTGTCCTTAGCGACACCCTTAATCAACATACCTTCCACTTCGTCAGTTACCTCCTTAACAATAGTTCCGGGATTATTTGTTATGCTGGATAAAACCTCCAGCTCTACTCCAAATTTCTTTGCAAGCTCTACCGAGCGATTGTTTAATACCTGTGCACCAAGTGACGCTAATTCCAGCATTTCATCAAAGGTAATATCGTCTAGCTTTTGTGCGTTTTTTACTATTCGTGGATCTGAGGTATAAACACCTTCAACATCGGTAAATATCTGGCATCTATCTGCCTTAAGTGCAACGGCCACCGCAACAGCGCTGGTATCGCTTCCGCCTCGCCCTAATGTGGTTACATCATCAAGGCTGTCTATACCCTGAAAACCAGCTATAATAACAATCTGATTTTTTGCTAACTCGTTCTCTACTCTTTCCGGATCAAGGCGTTTAATCCTTGCCCTTGTGTGATGACGGTCGGTAACAAATCCTGCCTGCCATCCGGTTAGAGACATTGCCGAATATCCGAGTTCAATAAGTGCCGATGCAAGTAGCGCAGCAGATATCTGTTCTCCTGCAGCAAGCAATGCATCTCTTTCACGCAGTGCGGGCTTTTGAGTGATTTCGTCGAACTTTTCAATTAGCTCGTCGGTAGTATCTCCCTGTGCCGAAACCACAACAGCTACGCTGTTACCTGCGGAATAGGTGGCGGCAACAATTTTGGCAACCCTGAAAATCTTTTCCTTATCGGCTACCGAGCTTCCTCCAAATTTCTGTACAATAAGTGCCATTAATCAATTCTCCGTACTCTTGGCTTATCGTTAGACGGCGAGAGACGCATAATGTCGTAATCACTAATTTCAGGATTTTCCTTTATACCATTCTCTGCCAGCTCTAAAAATGTTTTTAGGTGATCAGCAGTAACAACCGCCATTATGGTCGGTCCGGCACCACTAATATACACCGTTCGTGCACCCCAACTTGGGCACAGTTCAAATATTTTATCCCCGCCTCTGATCAACGGTAATCTATACTGCTGCTGAACGCGGTCTCTTGTTGCTATTTCAAGTAAATCATACCTTCCCTCACAAAAAGCAGCAGTGGCTAATGCACTTCTACCAATATTATATACTGCATCTGCAAATGGTAAGGTTTTTGGGAGCACCTCCCTTGCCTTTACCGTTGGAAGTTTAAAAGGTGGAACGAATGCTACAAAACAAAGATGTTCGCTAATTGGTTTACGATGATAATGTAAAACACCCTCATCAAATACCCCTGTAACAAAACCTCCCAGAAGCGCTGGTGCAACGTTATCTGGATGCCCCTCTAGTTCGGTAGCATGATTTAATAGTTCGCTATCTGAAAGCGGATGCCCCATCATCTCATTTGCAAGTAGCAATGCCGAAACTATACAAGCAGATGATGAACCCAGGCCTCGGGTTGACGGTATTGCCGGCTGTTCTATTATCCTAAGGCCTTTAAACTGTCGTCCGCACAGCTCGTAAAGACTTTTAACCGTTGAATATATAAGATTGTCTTCCGATTTGCTTGCCCCCGGTGCTGCTGTAATTTCTATTCCATCAAACTCTTCTGCCATAATACGATTGTGTATACTTAGCGCTAACCCTAAGCTATCAAATCCCGAACCAATATTAGCAGATGTTGCCGCTACTTCTACCGAATACATCTACACCACCACATCAGATAGTGTTGAAAGCGGTGCTACAGCAGCTGCAATGTTTTCATATTGTTGTTCTCCCCAGTAAAGGGTATCATGAATTTTGGTTCCTATTATGCTGCACTCTGCAATATCTGAAACAACTGCACTAGCCGTTGCTATTCCTCCAGCACCTTGGCCATAAAATAATACGTCGCCTAGCATATCACATTTAGCTACAACCCCATTATAAACACCGTTAATCGATGCTAATATGTTTGATTTTGGTACAAGCAATGGTGCAACACCACAATAAAGTGTATTCCCATCCTCTCTTGCATATGCAACGAGTTTAACCGACATACCACGTTCTACTGCACTGGAAATGTCGCTAGCTGTAATATTTCTTATTCCTACTGTAGGTATTTTATCTGGTGATAAATATTTTCCGAATGAAATTGATGCAAGTATGCTTAGCTTGCGAAGTGCATCAATACCATCTATATCGGCCGATGGATTAGCCTCTGCAAAACCAAGTTTCTGAGCTTCTGCTAAAGCATCATCGTATGATAGTCCAACCTCTTCCATTCTTCCTAAGATATAGTTGGTTGTACCGTTAACTATGCCATAAACTGCATTAATACGGTTTGCTATAAGCGATCTATGCAGTGGTGATATGATGGGTGTTCCGCCACCAACACTCGCCTCAAATAAAAAGCAAATGCCTTTTTCTTTAGCAATTTTGATTAGCTCTGTTCCATGTTCTGCAACCAGTTGTTTGTTGGAGGTAACTACCGATTTCCCAGCAAGCAAAGCTGATTTAACATATCCATATGCAGGCTCAACTCCTCCCATCGTTTCAACAACGATGGAAATTTCAGCATCTGAATTAATCTCGTCGATATTAGTTGTAAACATCGTATTACTGGGATGATCTGAAAAGTCTCTAATATCAAGCACCCTTTTAATTTCGATTGTTTTACCTGCTTTATCAGCAACAAGTTTACCGTTATTATTCAAAAGCTCGTAAACTCCGCTTCCCACAATACCAAAACCGAGTATTGCAACTTTAATCATCTAACCAACTCCAATAAATTATTTAACTACTTTTCCTGTTAAAGGACCGCCGGCTGCATTAGATTCATCGGTATCAATATGTACCGCATCCGCAAATGATGCTGCAACCCTTACAACAACATCTCCAAATACAACCTTGCGCTCATTCTCTCCACACTCAATACCAATAATTTGTTTATCGGTAATACCAAATTTTTCTGCAGTTTCTGGTGTGCAATGTAGGTGGCGCTTTGCTACAATAACTCCCTCAGAAAGTGTAATCTCTCCGGCTGGCCCTTTTAGTACGCAACCAGGCGAACCGGCTACATTTCCTGATTCCCTTATCGGAGCCGCAACTCCAATGCTTCTGGCATCGGTAAGAGAAATTTCAACCTGGGTTGCGGGACGAACAGGTCCCAGAATTGATACCCCCGGAATTTCACGTTTTGGGCCTACAACTGTTAAACGTTCGTGACATACATATTGTCCCGGCTGAGAAAGCTCTTTCTTATTATTTAACTCATAACCTGCACCAAAAAGAGCTTCTAAATCTTCCTTCGACACATGGATGTGACGTGCCGATGTTTCAACCATTACATTCATTTTATTTCTCCTAATATTTCTTTATTTAGCGTACTCAGTAGCACGACTTTCACGAATAACATTAACCTTAATCTGTCCGGGGTATGTTAGTTCATCCTCAACCTTTTTAGCAATATCGCGTGCCATGATTACTATCTGATCATCACTGATATTCTCCGGCTTAACCATAATCCTAACCTCACGGCCTGCCTGAAGAGCAAAACATGTCTCAACCCCTTCAAACCCTTTACCAATCTCTTCAAGGCTCTCTAAACGTTTTATATAACTCTCTAGGTTTTCACGCCTTGCACCGGGTCTTGCAGCGCTGATAGCATCAGCGGCCATAACAATAAATGCAAGCGGAGTAGTTGCAGGAACATCGCTATGGTGTGCTTCGATGGCATGAATGATATTTTGATTTTCTTTATATTTTTTTGCAAGATCAACGCCGATGGATACATGTGTCCCTTCAACCTCGTGATCCATAGCTTTTCCAATGTCATGAAGCAGTCCGGCACGTCTTGCCTGTGGAACATTAATACCAAGTTCTGCTGCAAGTAGCCCACTTAAAAAACTAACTTCAAGAGAATGCTTTAAAACATTTTGACCATAACTGGTACGGTATTTAAGTCTACCTATTAATCTTACAAGATCCGGGTGAAGACCGTTTACACAGGCATCCATAACAGCCTTTTCGCCCTCTCTCTTAATAACCTGGTTTATTTCTTTACGGCACTTCTCTGCCATTTCTTCAATCCTAGCTGGATGAATTCTCCCGTCCAGAATTAACTTTTCTATTGTTTGACGTGCTACTTCACGGCGAACCGGGTCAAAACTCGAAATTGTTATTGCTTCAGGTGTGTCATCAATAATAAGTTCAACACCGGTAGCAGTTTCAAGGGCGCGTATGTTCCTACCTTCACGGCCAATTATGCGACCCTTAAGATCGTCGTTTGCAATTGGAATTACCGATACAGTTACCTCGCTAGCATGATCTGCAGCACAACGCGAAATAGCCGCCGATATATGCTCCCGTGCAAGACGATCGCAATCCTCTTTACACTGCATATCATAGGCAGAAATTTTTACAGCTTTTTCATGTGCCAAGTTTTCATCTATCTGCTGTAGCAGCAATGTTCTTGCTGATTCTGTAGACATTCCGGCAACCTGCTCTAGCTTGGAAAGTTGATGTTCCTTGATCTGTTCAACCTCTGACAGCCTTGCTTCCAAAAGCTCAGAGCGTTGTTTTAAATCCTCTTCCTTCTTTTCTTGGGTTGCAATACGCTTATCTAAAGCGCTTTCTTTTTGATCTAGTCGGCGTTCGCCCCTTTGAACCTCAGCGCGTCGTTCCTTCGCTTCCTTTTCGGCTTCACTTCTTAACTTAAAGGCCTCATCTTTCGCCTCAATACTGGCCTCTTTACGTCGCTGTTCTGCTTGCTTCATTGCATCATTTAATAGTTTAGTAGCCTGTTCTTTTGCACTTCCGATGATATTTTCATCGCCCTTTCTTCGATAGAATGTACCCAGTATGAAAGCCACAACGGCGGCAATCAAAACTAATACAGCTATCGCCACATATCCTAACGGTGGCATATCTGTAACTCCTTAAATTGTTGGTGTTTATGCGTATTAATTAACGGAAATCTACCCAAATAATCTATACCATATAATGATAACAAAATTTGCAGTATTTTGTCAATACAATTTTTCGTGAATGTGAGCAAACGGTGAAATATTTGATGTGTTCCATATAATCATTATGCATTTATATTATACCACATTTCTTTCAAACTTGCAATTGTTGTATTAATATGTTAAAATAAAAAATAAAAATTTATATACTTTTGAAAGGTAATGGCATATGGTACTACTTGAAAATGGCGAAAAGGTTGAGTTTTCACAGTGTAAGGAAGCCTTTTGGCATACAGGTTCACATATACTAGCACAGGCGGTAAAGCGGCTTTACCCTTCTGCTGCTCTTGCAATAGGCCCCGCTATTTCTAACGGCTTTTATTACGATATTGATTGTGATGTTAGGTTCACCGAGGAGATTTTACCAGAAATTGAAGCCGAGATGGTTAAAATCACTAAAGAAAATTTAAAAATCGAACGCTTTGAAAAAACCAAAGCTGAGGCAATTGAACTGTTAAAGGACCAACCTTATAAACTTGAAATGGTAATGGACCTAGCAGATGATGCCGTTGTTTCTTTCTATCAACAAGGAGAATTTTGCGATATGTGTGCCGGACCTCATATTGCGTACACCGGTTCTATAGGAGCTGTTAAGCTTACCAGCTCAACCGGAGCATATTGGCGTGGAGACAGCAAAAACAAGATGCTACAGCGAATCTACGGAATTGCTTTTGAAAAACCGAAAGAGCTGAGGGAGTATCTTGCAGCTGTTGAGGAGGCCAAAAAGCGCGATCATAACAAGATTGGCCGTGAGCTTGAGTATTTTACTACCGCTGAAGCTGTTGGACAAGGACTGCCTATCATGCTACCTAAAGGAGCAAGGGTAATTCAGCAGTTGCAACGCTTTGTTGAGGATGAAGAGTACCGTCGTGGCTATCTTCTTACTAAAACTCCTTTAATGGGCAAAAGTGATATCTATAAGGTTAGCGGCCACTGGAGTCACTACCGTGATGGAATGTTTGTTATCGGTGATGCTGAAAACGATGAGGCAAACTGCCTCGCGCTTCGACCCATGACCTGCCCCTTCCAGTATCAGGTATTTTTAAACCGCAAACGCAGCTACAGAGATCTTCCAATGAGGCTAGGTGAAACCAGTACCCTCTTTAGAAATGAAGACAGCGGTGAGATGCACGGTCTTATTCGTCTTCGCCAATTCACCATAAGTGAGGGACATCTAATTGTTCGACCCGACCAGCTTGCCGAGGAGTTTGCAGGATGTCTTGAACTTGCAAGATATATGCTGGATACACTTGGTTTAGAGAAGGATTGCAGCTATAGATTCAGCCGTTGGGATCCTAGCCGCACCGATAAATATGAAGGAACTCCCGAGCAGTGGAATGAAGCAGAATCTGTTATGGAGAAAATATTAAGCGAGCTTAACGTTAACTACGTTGAAGGCATTGATGAAGCCGCATTTTACGGACCCAAGCTTGATATCCAGATAAAAAATGTTCATGGCAAGGAAGATACACTTATTACCTTGCAGATAGATATGTTACTGGCTGAGAAATTTGGCATGGAATATATTGGTGATGACGGTGCCCCGCACACACCCTATATTATCCATCGAACCTCTATAGGTTGCTACGAACGTACACTAGCTTTACTAATAGAAAAATATGCCGGCGCTCTGCCAATTTGGTTGATGCCTGAACAGGTTAGAATTGTTCCTATCAGCGAGGCTCACCATGGGTATGCGGCCAAGCTTGAAAAGCTGCTTTTTGACGAAGGTATAAGGGTTAGCAGTGATTGCCGCGGTGAGAAGATGGGCTATAAGATCAGGGAAGCCCAGCTGGAGAAGATCCCCTATATGTTGGTAGTAGGTGATAAAGAAATGGCTGACGAAACAGTTGCGGTTCGTTCACCAAGAAATGAATCTAACGGTGGTGTTAAGCCGATTAATGACTTTATTTCAATGATTAAGGCCGAGATAGAAGGTAGGGTTCGATAAGAATGATCCCTTTTAATAAAATATCGCCCGATATTCTTGCCGATATACGCTATATCATGTGTGATATTGATGACACCATAACATCCGACGGTAAGCTTACCGCCGAAGCTTATTCGGCATTGTGGAATTTGTCTTTACAAGGTTATCGTGTTATTCCGGTAACCGGTCGCCCAGCCGGTTGGTGTGATTTAATTGTTCGTCAATGGCCGGTAGATGCCGTTGTTGGTGAAAACGGGGCCTTTGTTTATTATATAGAAAATGGGCATAAAAATATCTTTACACATCCAAGTGTTGCCGCTGGCGATATACAGGGTAGGTTAAAGGAGCTGGAGATAGCCTGCCTTAACGCTGTGCCCGGTTGCAGAGTTGCTAAGGATCAATTTGCAAGAGTTTATGACCTTGCAATAGATTTTTGTGAGGAGCCTCCATATCTCGATATAAAAGCAGCAGAAAAGATAAGAGATATCTGCCTTAATATGGGCGCAGTTGCTAAGGTAAGTTCCATTCATGTTAATGCATGGTTTGGAAACTATGATAAACTATCAATGGCTCTTATGTTTCTTAAAGAATTTTACGGTGAAGAAGACGCAAAAAATAGCGTACTGTTTTTCGGCGATTCTCCCAACGATGAACCGATGTTTTCCTATTTTAACAGTTCCTGTGCCGTTGCTAACATTAAGCCATTTGTAGATAAAATGGCATATCTACCTCGATATGTTACAGAAAAGGAAGGTGGAGCCGGCTTTACCGAGGCGGCAACGTATATTTTGAAGTTAAAATAAGTTTAGCTGATTATAAACATTAATAAACTACGCCATAATTTAGTTAATTATGGCGTAGTTGTTTTTCAGTAATATATCTATTGATTTATTGAAGTTTTCCTTCTTTACAAAAATGTAGTCTGTATTAAATGTTGATATTGCGTATATCGGAATCATACTATCTGCTAACAATGTTGAGATTTTCGAGAGAATTCCTACCAGTGAAAAATCAAGTTCTCCTTGAATTCGAAACCCTTTCCATCCGCTGTCGACTGAAATGGTATTCGCAGGAACATCCTTTTCACAACACATGATGCACTTTTCTTCATCAGTTTTTCCGACAAAAATAAATTCATTATCTAGATTTATTTGAGAGAAATCTTTAACCTTGCAGATGCAAAAATCCCCATCAATCTTTTTAATCTCCACAACATCCTCTAACTTTTAAAAGTAAATATTATCTAACTAAATCAGCTACCTTTAATCTTCTCCCTGCTGCAAAAGCTGTGCCCTCCATAGCTTTTTTTCCTTGCGGCTGAATAGTTTTTAATATTAACGAACCTTCTTTACAGGCTATTTTAAGAGGTTTTATAGATAAAACTTCGCCTATCTCTCCACTATCATCACATGGTTCACTCTCACAAATTCCACAAACGGTATCGCATATTGTTATCGGTGCCGTTATGAATGGGTAAACACCTCTTGCTGTATCATGAATTTTTTTCGCCGGCATTTCGAGGTTGCATTGTAGCTCGGCTTTAGTTATCGGCGGTGCCAATGTGGCCTCTTCGTTGTTCTGCCTTGTATATGTAGCCTTTGCGCTAGCAATATCTTCTAACGATCTCAATAAAAGCGGTATCCCAACCGTCTCCATACGCTTAAAAATATGTCCGGCATTATCAAAATTAGAAATCGGAAATTGCTCGAAGGAGATAATATCGCCTGTATCAAGTCCCTCGTCAATCTTCATAACGGTAACTCCTCCTGAGGTGTCCCCGTTCATGAGAGCACGCTGAATAGGCGCTGCTCCACGATATTTAGGAAGCAGTGATACATGAAGATTTATTGCTCCATATTTTGGGTGTTCAATAATATTCTTAGGTAATATTTTTCCATATGCTACAACAACAATGATATCCGGATTTAAATTTTTAATTCTTTCAAATTCACTATCATCCTTCATACTTTGAGGTTCAATGCACTCTATTTTGAGTTGTTCTGCCATCTGTGCTACAGGAGTTTTAGTTATAATTTGTTTTCTTCCTACCGGGCGACGTTGCTTTGTGTAGCAAGCAACTACCTCATGCCCCGCCTCAACTATAGCCGTTAATGTTTTAGCAGCCAGTTCAGGGGTTCCCATAAAAACTATTTTCAATTTGTTTCCTCGTTTTTGTAAATCTCCTCTAGCTGTTCCTCAGTATAGAGCGTCTGTGCATTTTCAGCTATGGTAATTCCATCTAGGTGATCTATCTCGTGGCATACAGCTCTGGCAAGCATATCATGCGCTTCTAAAGTAAAGGTGTTTCCAAGGCGATCCTGCGCCTCTACAACTACCATTTCCGGCCTTGTTATGCTACCATGTTTACCCGGAAATGAAAGACAGCCTTCATATCGAGTAACCTCGCCTTCTCGGCTAATTATCCTTGGGTTAACCATCTCGATTATCTCGTATTCAACCTCTTCAGTATCTTCAATAAAACACTCATCAATTACCACTACCACACGGCGGAGTACCCCTATCTGCGGTGCGGCTAGTCCTAGTCCGAATGCCTCTGTCACGGTATCACCGAGATCATCTAACAGGGTGTGTAACCTTTTGTTAAACTCTGTTACGGGGCGAGACACCTTTTTTAGTGTTGGCTCACCATCGTGAAGTATATTTCTGAGCGCCATGATAATTCCTTTCTTTATAGGTTATGCCCAATTTTATAAATATATATTTTTTTAGGGCTGTTGATATATTTTTAATCTTCCTGACTGTTAAAATCTACGGCTATGGTTACACCGTTGTCTAATTTGTCGTCGGTTAATTGTTGTAGTGCTGTTCTTAAAAAATTACGGAATCTTTGAGAGTTTCGGCATTTAATTGTTAGCTTAACCCTATTTTTTCCTGCAATCGTAGCTATTGCATAGCTAGTGGGACCAAGAATTCTTAAAGGAATATCTTTATTGTTTTGTAGCCTATGAAAACGCTGAAGAATAGCCTTAAGGTTGTTTGCAGTAGCTAATGCTTTACTTTCAGATACAGATACTATACTTATTATAACAAGGCTACAAAATGGTGGATAAAGAGCAATTTCCCTCATCTTTAGTTCTTTTTCATAAAAGGATATATAATCTTGTTCTGCCGCTAATTTTAGAACCCAGTGATCAGGGTTATAGGTTTCAATAATAGCCCTACCCTCACCGCTTCTTCTACCACTTCTTCCAACAACCTGGGTTACCAGTGAAAAAACATTTTCAAATGTTCGGTAGCTGTCTGCATACAACATGCTATCTATTGCCAGAACTCCTACAAGAGTTACCTTTTCAAAATCAAGACCTTTAGCAACCATCTGCGTTCCAACCATAATATCCGCCTGATGATCTTTAAATTTTGAAAGAAGCTCTCCGTGGGTATTTTTCATGGATACTGAATCGGTATCCATTCTTAATATTCCTGCATTTGGAAATCGCAGTGAAAGCTCCTGCTCTATATGCTCGGTACCAAAACCGGAATAGCTTAATTCTCCTCCACACTCAACACATCTTGCTGTTGATGGATTCTCAGCAGTTCCACAATAATGGCATAAAAGTTTACCTTTACTTAGGTGCAGAACCATAGGAACCGAACAACCACCACAGGTTTTAACCGAGCGACACTCTTTGCATAGTCCAACCGTTCTGTAACCACGGCGATTTAAAAGTAATATCGACTGCTCTTTATTTCGTAAATTTTCATTTATCTCTGCAGCCAAATAATCGCTAATAGATGAAACGCTACCATTTTCTCGCTCTGTTCTTAGGTCGCATAGCTCTGCTTTAGGAAGTGGCAAATTGTTGTATCTTGTAGCTAGCTCGAAAAGGTGAAATCTATCAGTTTTTGCATAATAATAACTGGTTATCGATGGCGTTGCCGAGGCTAGTAAAAGCAATGCATTACATAGTTTAGTTCGATATGCTGCTACTGCTATAGCAGAAAACCTTGGTGACTGCTCGCTTCTATAGCTTGCATCCTGTTCCTCGTCGATAACAACAAGTCCCAGGTTTTTAATCGGTGAAAAAATCGCCGTTCTGGTTCCTATAATTATTTTATATGCACCACTCTCGATCCCCTTGTATGTTGCGGCCCGTTTACTGTCGGACAGTGAGGAGTGAACAATTGCAACTGAATCACCAAATAACTCTATCATCCGCTCTGCCATCTGAGAGGCAAGAGAAATTTCAGGAAGCAGTAACAAAACTGATTTCCCCAAAAGCGTAACACGCTCTATTAGCTTAATAAATATTGCAGTTTTGCCGCTTGCGGTTACTCCATAAAGCAGCGCAGGCTTACCATCGGGATTATCAGCTAGGGGACAGATATCATTAAAAACCTTTTGTTGTGGCTGTGAAAGCGTTATATCCTGCATTAATTTTGCTTGTTTAGGAGTAACTACTTTTGGGTCGGTTTTTCTTCGCCTCACCAACCTTGAAACATTATCCTTAGTAACTACTTTATACATAAACAATGATGGTAGTATAACCCTAACAGCGTCAAAAAAACTACAAACATACTGTTCCTTAACAAATTCGCAAAGCCTAAGTTGCTCATCTGTTAGGGCATCTGCCGAATCGGCTACTTCCATTATCGACTTTAACCCCTTTGAAGATCCTTCACAAAAGCCCAAAACCACGCCAACTCTTAAACGATCACCTCGTCCAAAAGGTACCATACAAAAACAACCTACCCTAGCAGTATGCTCACCGAGAATATAGCTGTATGGTCTATCAAAACGGTGGGTGGCTCCCTCTACCGCCACGGTGCAGAGTTTCTCAGCCATTAAGTTTTTCTACCGTTTTATGTATTATTGACAACAGCTCATCGGAACAACGTTCGATGGTATCATTTATCGCCACGTGGTCATACTCCTTGGCGTACTTCATCTCTTCCAACGAGCGACTTAACCTGGCCTCTATACTCTCATTGGTATCGGTACCTCTTCCCGTTAAACGACTTTTAAGTTCTTCGTATGATGGAGCATGGATAAATAATAATAGCGAATCTTCCCGCATTAACTTTTTAACCTGCATTCCACCCTGAACCTCTATAACCAACAACACCACATCTCCGGCTGCAAGGCGGTCGTCTATCTCCTTTTTAGGGGTTCCATAATAGTTGCCTACATAAAATGTATGTTCCAGCATCTCGCCGCGATCAATTCGCTCTTTAAAATCTTCTACCGAAAGATAATAGTAGTCTACGCCATGTTTTTCCCCTTCTCTTGGTAAACGAGTTGTTGCTGAAACCGACTGCTTGATCTCCGGGGATTTCTTTAACATATTATCAACAATACTGTCCTTACCGCTGCCCGATGGGCCGGAAAGCACTACCAAAAGTCCTCTTTTACTCATAATAATCAATCCTTTCTCTGCTGTTGGCAGGGGCAATATCAGTTAATATCTTAACCTAATTTGTTTATTCATCATCTTCTATGCTTGATACCCTTCCAATAACGGTATCGATAGCAAGACCGGATAATATTACATGGTTACTATCGGTTACTATTACCGCCTTTGTTTTTCGTCCAAAGGTGGCATCAACCAATCTACCCTGTTCTCTAGCATCGGCAATCAATCTCTTTATCGGCGCCGAATCCGGCGATGTTATAGAGACTATCCTCTTAGGAACTATATGGTTGCCAAACCCTATATTTAACAGCTGCATACACCGTTCCCTATTCTACGTTTTGAATCTGCTCACGAATTTTTTCTATCTGAGATTTCATGTCTACTACCATCATGGTAACCTCACTATCAGAGATTTTAGAGCCGATGGTGTTAACCTCACGATTAAGTTCCTGCGTTAAAAAATCCAATTTTCTACCTGCAGGCTCTTCTCCCTTCATAATATCCTTAAACTGCTTAATATGTGATAATATTCTTACAGTCTCCTCGGTAACAGAAGTTTTATCGGCAAAAATGGCCGCCTCGGTAACTAATCGAGATTCCTCTATATTGTTGTCGCTTAGTAAATTTTTTAATCTCATGTATAGTTTGTCGTAATATTCCTGTTTTCTGGTAGCATCGCCTTTTTCGATTTCCTTAGCTGTAACTTCTATTGAATCTAACCTACACTCAATATCTGATAACAGCTTTGTCCCCTCAACGCTTCTCATCCTGCAAAGCTCATCTAGCGCTGGCCTTAATATTTCGCAAACATCATTAAATAATGACTCTTCATCGCACTGTGCACGCTCAATAACAAATATCTCCGGCAACCTTGTAAACGTTGATATAGTTACATCATTTACAAGTTCCAACTCAGATGATAGCTTTTCAAAAGCTTTTGTATAACTCTCTGCAAGAGGAAGGTTGGGCCTAACCTCAATATCTGAAACTTCAAGTGCCTGAACATATATGCTAACATCCAACTTTCCGCGTGATACTTTTTCAGATGCTATAACCTTAATACCCTCCTCCATAAAGGCAAGGTTACGCTGAATTCGGTTATTAAATTCAAAATAACGGTGATTAACCGAACGCGCTTCAACGGTTATTAACCTTCCGTTAATAACTTTGCTGCAGCGACCAAAACCTGTCATGGAGTTAATCATAATTTATTATCCCTTTACTGTTTAGATAAACGATAGAACGCGGTCGGTCATTTCCCGACTACCTACCGTAGCTTCCCCTTGCTTGGCTATGTCCCCTGTTCGCAAGCCGGACTCTAATGCTTTAGTAACTGCCTTATTAACCAGTTCAGCCTCAGCCTCTAACCCAAAGGAGTATTTTAACATCATTCCTACCGAAAGAATTGTTGCAAGTGGGTTAGCAATACCCTTACCAGCAATATCCGGAGCCGAGCCATGTATTGGCTCGTATAATCCATTCTTGGTTACACCTAGTGAAGAGGATGGTAACATACCGATAGAACCGGTTACCATCGATGCTTCATCTGAAAGAATATCTCCAAACATATTTTCAGTTAGGATGACATCAAATTGTCTTGGATTACGAACAAGCTGCATGGCACAGTTATCAACAAGCATATCGGAATATTCAACCTCTGGATATTCCTTTGCTACCCTATGGGCAACCTCTCTCCAAAGACGACTGGATTCCAAAACATTTGCCTTATCTACCGAGCAAAGCTTTTTCCCACGAACCATAGCCATATCAAAACCGACACGCATAATGCGCTCAACCTCTTTTTCGCTGTAAATCATGGTGTCGTAGGCAGCTTCACCCATCTCATTTGCGTCTATTCGACCCCTTTCTCCAAAATATGCACCGCCGATAAGCTCCCTTACAACTACAAAGTCAAGTCCGCCTTCAGTTAGTTCCGGTTTAAGTGGGCAGGCTTCACGAAGCTCGTTAAAGAGAACAGCCGGCCTTATATTTGCAAAAAGGCCCATGGCGCTTCTTATTCCAAGTAGAGCACGCTCAGGGCGCATGTTACCCGGGAGTGTTTCCCACTTAGGTCCACCTACAGCACCAAGTAGAACGCTATCAGCAGCTAAACAGGCGTCTATAGAACATTGCGGTAGAGGTTCACCATATTTATCAATCGCTATTCCACCCGCATCTACCTCGGTGTAGTTAAAGCTATGATTAAATTTTTCTCCTATTTTATCGAGCACACGAACCGCCTCGGTCACAATCTCCGGTCCAATTCCATCGCCCTTGATTAATGCAATATTGTAGTTCATAATTCGGTTAATTCCTTTTCTATTTCAGCGATTCCAGCAAGCTGCCTTTTTCCTTAATGTTTCGAACAAATTCGGGTAGCGGTGCGGTTTTAAACTCTGCACCGGTTGTTAGGTTTTTAATTATACCGTTAACAACATCAACGCTAACATCATCGCCTAGCGATATGTTTGCAACCGCCTCCGGACACTCAACGATGTTTAAGCCTATATTGATGGCATTGCGATAAAAAATTCTCGCAAATGTATTAGCTATAACGCAATCAATACCACAGGTTTTTATTACTAGCGGGGCATGTTCACGCGAAGAGCCGCAACCAAAGTTATCTGTTGCAACAATAATGTCTCCCGCCTTAACCTTTTTAACAAACTCGGCATCTATATCCTCCATTGCATGTTGCGCAAGCTCATTCGCATCGCTGGAGTTTAAATATCTTGCCGGTATAATAACATCTGTATCAACGTTAGCACCGTATTTAAATACTGTTCCCATTTTAATTATCCTTTCTTAGTTTTACTATTCCGGCTGTGCTATATATCCTTTAATAGCCGAGGCTGCCGCAACCGCCGGAGAAGCAAGATAAACTTCACTCTCTGGGTGACCCATGCGTCCCACAAAATTTCTGTTTGTGGTCGCCACAGCGCGCTCGCCCTTTGCAAGTATGCCCATATGACCACCGAGGCATGGACCGCATGTTGGTGCTGAGATTGCGCATCCAGCATCTAAGAAAATATCAAAGTATCCTGCCTTCATGGCATCACGGTATATCTTCTGGGTTGCCGGAATAATAATACAGCGAACACCAGATGCAACCTTTTGTCCCTTAAATACCTCTGCCGCAGCTTCAAGGTCTGATAATCGTCCGTTTGTGCATGAACCAATTACCACCTGGTCAATAACTACACGTCCGGCTTCATCAATCGTTTTGGTGTTTTCCGGTAGATGTGGAAATGCTACCGTTGGCTTTAAGGTCGATAGGTCGATGGTGTAACACTTATCATACTCGGCATCTTCGTCTGCCTTGTATTCGGGATAGCTACGATCTGTTGTGGTTTTTAGGTATGCCCTGGTAACGTCGTCTACCTCGAATATCCCGTTCTTAGCTCCTGCCTCAATTGCCATGTTTGTTATACAAAGGCGATCATCGATGGAAAGATTGGCAACGCCCTCGCCACAAAATTCCATAGACTTATAAAGAGCACCATCTACTCCGATTAATCCGATAATATGGAGTATCACGTCCTTGCCACTAACCCATTTAGAAGGTTTACCCACTAGTTCAAACTTTATGGCAGAAGGCACCTTAAACCATGCCTTACCCTCAAACATTCCTGCCGCCATATCGGTAGAGCCGACACCGGTAGAAAAAGCTCCAAGTGCACCATATGTACAGGTATGGCTGTCGGCGCCTATAACTGCATCGCCCGGTATAACAAGCCCCTTTTCGGGTAGTAATGCATGCTCAACCCCAACCTCTCCGGTATCGTAAAAATTGGTTATCTCATACTTTTTCGCAAAATCACGACATTGTTTACACTGTTCTGCCGCCTTTATATCCTTGTTTGGTGTAAAATGGTCCATAACCAGGCAGATTTTTTCTTTATCAAAAACTTTATTAAGACCGGCTTTATTAAATTCATTAATTGCAACCGGCGAGGTAATATCATTACCTAAAACTAAATCAAGGTCTGCTTTTATAAGTTCTCCTGCAGATACATTTTCCTTACCGCAATGTGCCGCAAGAATTTTTTGTGTCATTGTCATTCCCATTGTTTTTGCCTTTCCGTTAAAAACTGATAATTAAATCTCTCTGTCGAAAATAGTTTAGCGATGTTTATATTTTAGGATAACGCAATGTTAACCCACCCCGGCGCACCATTATAGCTGTTATCAACAACTTAATATTACTTACTAAATAATGCCACATAACATCTAACTTATTTTAGCTACATAAAATCATTTTTACTGCAAAGTTAATGCAGCTATCCATTCATGGTAAATTAAACACCCTCACCCTGCGTCTATAACGCAGGGTGGATTTAAATAGTTAGAAACAAGCAGCACAGCCTTTGGGGGCAATGTTATCGCCTCCTTGCTTAGCCTTTGTTTTCCATTATTTTATTAATTCCGTTTAGGTATGCAAGAATACTAGCCTCAACAATATCTGTAGATATCCCTCTGCCGTTAAAAACCTTAGAGTTGTGAGAAAGTTTAATGGCAACCTCACCCTGAGCATCCTCACCTTCAGAAACAGCATTAATATGATATTCCTCTAGGTTTGGAACAATCCCAACTATCTCGTTAATAGCATTATAAGAGGCTTCTATCTGGCCGCTTCCGAGTGCAGTTTTCACCACAACATCTCCGTTAGAGTTTTCAAGCTTAATTGTTGAAGTGGCGTCAATATTAGTTCCTGCATTAACCACAAAGCTCAACAGTTTCATCTCCTGAACTTCCTGTTCAACATGAATATCTACGATAGCCTCAAGATCGCGATCGGTAATACTCTTTTTGCGGTCGCACAACTTCTTAAACTTAACAAATGCCTCGTCCTGCTCTTCCTTGGTTAGGGAGAAGCCAAGCTGATTTAGCCTATCACAGAAAGCGTGGCGTCCTGAATGTTTTCCGAGAACCATTTTGTTAGATGAATATCCAACACTTTCCGGAGTCATAATTTCATATGTTTCGCGATTTGCAAGTACTCCGTGCTGATGTATTCCGGCTTCATGGGCAAATGCGTTTGCGCCTACAATCGCCTTGTTTGGAACAACATTAACTCCAATAATATGTGAAAGCAAACGGCTAGTTCTGTATATCTGGGTAGTATCAAGATTTACCTGTGCGTTGTAATGACCCTGTCTCGTTGCCAGTGCCATTGCAACCTCCTCAAGAGCAGCATTTCCTGCACGCTCACCGATACCGTTGATGGTACACTCTACCTGTGTTGCACCTGCCTCAATAGCGGCAAGTGAATTTGCGACGCCAAGCCCTAAATCGTTGTGGCAATGGGTAGATATAACTACATTATCAGCGCCTCGCACCTTCTCTTTAACAGCCTTGATAAGTTGATACATTTCACCGGGGGTAGAATAACCAACAGTATCCGGTATATTTAGTACGGTAGCTCCTGCGGCAACCGCATGACTTAATGCTTCGCACAAAAATTCAACATCGCTTCGTGATGCATCCTCGGCCGAAAACTCTACCTCGGCACAAAGACTTTTTGCAAGCGCAACCATCTCATCAATGGTATCTAACACCTGATTTTTGCTCATTCTAAGTTTATGTTCAAGATGAATATCACTCGTGGCGATAAAGGTATGTATAACCGGGTGAATTGCACCTTTTAACGCATCGGCCGAGCGACGAATATCACCCTCAACGGCACGAGAAAGACTTGCAACCTTAGCATTTTTTACCACCTCGGCAACAGCACGCACCGATTCAAAGTCCCCCGGAGAGGATACGGCAAATCCCGCCTCGATAACGTCTACCTTCAAACGCTCTAGCTGTCTTGCAATCTCAATTTTTTCCGGCAGATTCATTGAACAGCCTGGGGATTGCTCACCATCACGTAGGGTGGTATCGAAAAATAATATCTTGTTCTGACTCATTATAAATGTATTCCTTTCTAATCCAGTACCGCTCCCGAAGCCGCACTGCTAACCAGCTTTGCGTATCGAGAAAGTACTCCTGCTTTTATTTTCGGCGGTAACAATTCGGTTACCTTTTGTCGTGCCGTAAACTCCTCTTCTGATATTTCTAGTGTTATAACTCCTGCTGGGATATCAATATAGATAACATCACCATCTTTAACGTAGGCTATCGGTCCACCTGAGGCAGCTTCGGGCGAAATATGCCCTAGTGCAGCACCTCTTGTAGCGCCTGAAAAACGTCCGTCTGTTATAAGTGTTACCGAACTATCCAGCCCCATTCCGGCTAGTGTAGCCGTTGGTGAGAGCATCTCCCTCATTCCGGGACCACCCTTAGGCCCTTCATAGCGAATAACAACACAGTCGCCTGCCTTTATTCCACCGATTTTAATTTCGGCTATGGCATCCTCCTCGCTGTTAAAAACTCTGGCATTGCCACGGGTAATCATCATATTGTCGGCCACCGCACTGCGTTTTACAACGCATCCATCCGGCGCAAGATTACCCTTAAGAACAGCAATTCCACCGGTTTTGCTATATGGATTTTCTACCGTACGAATATACTCTGTATCATTAATGTCATCAAATACTAAATCTTTAACACTTTTTCCGCTAACCGTTATGCAGTCTCCGTTTAAAAGTTTTGCCTCAAGTAGTCGGTACATAACAGCCGGTATACCTCCTGCTGCATGCAGATCCTCGATAAAATGGTACCCAGCCGGTGCAAGTCTACATAGGTTAGGGGTGTTATCGCTAATCTCGTTTGCAAGAGAAAGGTCAAGTTTTATTCCTGCCTCATGTGCTATTGCCGGGAGATGTAGCATGGAGTTGGTAGAGCATCCTAATGCCATGTCTACCGTTAGTCCATTGCGAAAAGCCTGTTCTGTTAGGATATCGCGGGGGCATATATTTGCGGCCACGAGAGCTACGGCACGACGACCCGACTCTCGGGCCAAAATAAGTCGGTCGGAGTACACGGCCGGTATTGTTCCATTAAAAGGTAGTGCCAGTCCGAGCGCCTCGGATAAACAGTTCATAGAGTTTGCTGTAAACATTCCGCTACAAGAACCTACGCTTGGACAGGCAGTGCATTCTATTTCGGTAAGTTGTTCCTTAGTTGCAGTTCCTGCAATTTCCTTACCAACAACCTCAAAAACATCGGTTAATGATAATCTCATATCGCCTGTTTTGCCGGCAAGCATTGCACCTCCGGAAATAACAATCGATGGTATATTTAGCCTTGCTGCAGCCATCATCATACCCGGAACCACTTTATCACAGTTAGGGATAAGTACCAGTCCATCAAACCTGTGTGCCTCGGCAAGGGTTTCAATACTATCGGCAATCAGTTCCCTAGAAACCAACGAGTAATGCATTCCTTTGTGTCCCATAGCAATGCCGTCACAAACGGCTATCGCCGGCACCTCTATCGGCAATCCTCCGGCCTCAAGAACCCCTTCTCGTGCCGCCTTGGCAATAGTGTCAAGGTGTAGATGTCCCGGAACCACCTCGCTCTGCGAGTTTACAATTCCTATTATCGGCCTCTCAAGATCTTTTTTATTTAGCCCTAATGCTTTAAACAGGCTTCGTTGGGGTGCGCGCTGGTCGCCGGTTTTTACCGAATCACTTCTCATCTAATTATAATCCTCATCAATAAATCTCTCTCCACGCGGCAATGCCGAGATACCACTTCTAACAACCTGAAGTATTTCAAATGGTTTCATTAGCTCGATAAATGCATCAACCTTACCGCTGTCTCCAGTTAGCTCAAACATTAAGGTATGTTCCGATACGTCAATTACCTTTGCCCTAAAAATTGAACCGGTTGAAATAACCTCGTGTCTTCTACTAATATCACAGCGAATTTTTATTAAAACATACTCCCTGATAACGGCATTATCACCACTTAAGAACACAACATTTCTTACATCTTCCTGCTTAGCAAGTTGTTTTTCAATCTGTTCAACCACCGAAGGTTCTCCGGTAACCGAAATGGTCATTCGTGAAACGTTGGTATGTTCGGTAGCCGCTACTGTTAAACTGTCAATATTATAATCTCTCCTGGTAAACAGTCCCGAAATACGTGATAAAACACCCGGATGGTTATCTACAAGTGCAGATAGTACATAGCTTTTTTCCATGTTTTCCTCCACAATTAATTAGTTGTCAATACGATATATCTGTTCATCAAAACTCTTGCCGGGTGTAACCATTGGCAGAACATTTACATCCATATCTATTGTAACATCTACTACAACCGGGCCGTTTTCTCTTATAGCACTGCAAAGCGTAGGCATAACTTCATCGTGGTTATTAACCTTGTAGCCTTTTGCACCAAATGCCTCAGCAAGCTTAACAAAATCAGTCTGTCGTTCTAGGGTTGTAGCGCTGTATCGTTTATTAAACATTGCTTTTTGCCACTGCCTAACCATTCCTAAAACACCATTATTCAGTATCACAATGACTATATTGCAGTTATGCTTGACCGCTGTTGCAAGTTCGTTTAGGTTCATGCCAAAGCTTCCATCACCGGTAAATAGAACAACCTGCTTGTCCGGCTTTGCAAAGTTACATCCTATTGCAGCTCCCAATCCAAATCCCATCGTTCCAAGTCCACCACTGGAGATAAATGTTCTCGGCTGCTTAATCGGATATTTTTGCGCTGTCCATATCTGATGCTGTCCTACATCGGTAACAACGATATCATCTTCGTTTAACAGACGACTAACGCAATCGATAACATATTGGGGAGAACATAGTAAATTCTCATATTCTTCATTGCTGTTCTTCTTCTTCCAAACCGCAAGCTGTTCAATCCATTCATCACGAGATCTAAACGGAACTGTTTCGCATAATCTCTTAAGCGCTATCTTAACATCTGCCTCTATCGATGATGTTGCAACAATATTTTTATTTATCTCGCTGCGATCAAGATCGATATGAATTATTTTAGCATTTCGTGCAAATGTTTTTGAGTTACAGATAACACGATCAGAAAACCTTGCACCTATAGCAATTAATAAATCACTTGCGAGTACAGCCTGTGACGACGTTCTACTTCCGTGCATTCCCAGCATTCCGGTATATTCGCTGTCGTCTGCCGGATATGCTCCAAGACCCATAAGAGAAAGCGATACCGGAGCATTAATGCGCTTGGCAAACTCGATTAATTCCTGCGATGCGTTAGCGGATATAACTCCACCACCTGCAAAAATTACAGGACGCTCTGCCTGTTTTATCATTTCAACAGCAGTAGCAATCTGATTTTCAAAGTCATCACCAACAAAAGGCTTCGGCTCTTCGGGAGTCTGCGGTGTAAATTCAGTTGACGCTGCAAAAACATCCTTTAATATATCAATCAACACCGGCCCTTTTCGTCCGCTTATCGCAATCTTAAAGGCCTTTCTAACAACATCTGCAAGATCGTTTATGTCCTTAACAACAAAGTTATGCTTTGTTATAGGCATGGTAACCCCAAAAATGTCTACCTCCTGAAAGGTATCCTTTCCAAGCTGTGGGCGTGTTACATTACCGGTTATTGCAACCATTGGTATTGAATCCATAAATGCTGTTGCAATTCCGGTAACAAGGTTAGTGGCGCCAGGGCCAGACGTAGCAATACAAACCCCAACCTTGCCGCTGGAACGTGAATATCCGTCTGCAGCATGAGAAGCTCCCTGCTCATGCGCTGTTAGAACATGAGTTATTTTGTCAGCATATCCATAAAGAGCATCATAAAGTGTTATAACATTTCCGCCCGGATACCCGAAAACGGTGTCTACCGAATTTTCCAGTAGGCATTCACACACTATCTGTGCTCCCGTTAATTTAGCCATGATTTTTCCTCCGACCATAGTTTATAATTAGAATTAGAATACCATATTTTAGCATTAAGTTCAAGTGTTTTACAAATAAAACACAAAAAAAGCTGTTTTATTCGACCATTTTCACGAAGAGTTTTTCGTCAATTACGAGAACAGAACCATCAGAAGGATAGGTAGGCATCGAGTCCACCTCCGTCGCATGAAGGATATAGTCTGGGTGTGTCCTGTCAATAGGCATATAGGTTAAACCAAGTTCTAAAAGTATATACTGCTTTTTCGAATAAATACTTTTATCGGTATTGCTACCTGTGTACGTAAATGGAACAGTTTCCCACGGATTAATTAATACTCCGTTAAATTGATCGCCCAATATATATATTGGTATATCCTCATAATATCCTTCCGCTGATTGGATACGATTAAACAAACTGCTGTAGTAGTGCTCTATCTGTGTATTACTATAATGTAGCTTCAAAAAGCTTCCGTTGGCTGCATATGAATAGTTAATCGCTCCTATCGCAATTACAATCGATATAACCAAAGAAAGTGTTTTACGGTTAAATAAGCTGTATCCCAACCGCTTTATATCAAATTCTGTCCCTTCAACTAATACAATACAAAGATAAAATATGGCAACAAAAGGCAGCTGCATAAGGTTATGAATATCACCATAAGGCACCATAATTACTATAAAATTTATCGCAATCGGAAATAGTACTAATAGCGCTGCTAATAGTAGTAGCTTTAATATTTCAGCCCTTTGCTTTACCAGATTAATCACCTTTATCAACAACAATACCGCTGTTGTTATATACACCACTAGATACACAAGCTTCATAACCAGAGTTATGCTTAAGTTGTTAACATCTATGAAAGGGATTAATAGAAATTGAGAATATATTTCAATGATTTGGGATGGTATGAGAGAAATATCAATAGCGCCCATGCTGTTAGCACCTTGATAACTCGAAAGTGTTGATCCGGTTAAGTCTAGTATAAAATTTAATCCAAGTAGATATACAACAAATCCGCCTATCAGCGATACAACATATATAATTCCGTTAATTATAATATCCTTAGCCTTAACATCTTTATCAAAACACATAATTATTAAAAGTATAATATAAAGAGAAACAGCCAACGGAATATAAGCTTGATAAGTGCCCAATGAACAGGCAAAAAGAATTGTTGTGGGTATTAAACCAAACCATCTAAGCCTATAAGTCAGGTAAACCCCAAGTACAGCAAATAAAACCCCTATAAGGTAAATTGCTGTGAAGCTGTACATCACATGACTAACTACTGCAGGAAACACAACCATGATTGCCGATAACGAGACAACCGCCGGTAGACTTTTTATTCGCAACATCTTAACAATTAAACAGCTTGACAGCGCAATTGAGAGGATGGCGATGGTAACAAGAAACACAGGAATATTATAGCTATCCCCTACAAGTCTTTCCGATACACCGTCTATAACCCATAAAAACCATCTTCCGATAGAAAGTGTACTTCCAACACCGGACGGCATATTAAGCGGATTATCCTGACTGTGCAGGTTATTAGTAATAAAGTACAGATAAGAAAAAATACCGAAAACAACCGTAGTTAATATCGATACTTTAATACGACTATCATTATATTGATTAATGCACCAACATCTTATATTTGATATAACCTTCACTGATGTTGGCATTTTCTCAGACTCAATCATAATACTCTCCCTATGCCATTTTGTTGATAATTATATCATAAAGCTAATTATTAATCAATAATAAGTCTTTTCCCGGTTTTCACCTTAAATGTAACAACCTATATACTACTTTCCAACAGTTGTATCGGCTTTAGAGGATAATAAAATCCCTACTTTAAATTCACAACTTTATATATAAGTGCATAGAATATTGCAGGAAGCTATAGGAGGTTATTATGTCAACAGTGGATTTTTTCCTCGGTGCAGGTTCACCGGGTGGTTTTGCGGGTTATTTTTCAAGTTTATGTGATCTAGATTCAGGGTTAACCAGCACTCTTATTAAGGCTGGTCCGGGGTGTGGAAAATCAAGTTTGATGAGAAGAATTGCCCAACATCTAAGCGATGGGGGTAGCATGGTTGAGTGTATTCACTGTAGCTCTGACCCAAACTCATTAGACGGTGTAATTTGTAAAGAAAAAAAGTTTGGAATACTTGATGCTACCGCACCTCATGCAGTTGATCCGAAATATCCAATTGCAGTAGAAAAAGTGCTGTCTCTCTTCCATCTTTTAGATGAGAAGCACCTTATTGAGAACAGAGGCGAGATTGTAAGATTATTTGATAAAAACAGTTGTTATCATGATCGTGCCTCAAGATACATAACCTCAGCCGGTTCGCTGCTGCAAGACAATTTAAGGATTTTTAGCTTCTGCACCAACATTTCGAAGTTAGATGCCTTCTGCAAGCGTTTATCTGCTAAAAAACTAAAAAAAATAGATAAACCCGGATACGAGCATCGCCGTTTACTTTCTGCCGTAACTCCTGATGGTGTAATATTCTACGGGAACACTATAAAAAGTATGGCAAAAAACATCGTGGTACTCGACGACGAGATAGGTTTTGTTGCAAAGTATATTCTCGCTCACATCAAGAAGGATGCACTAGATAAAGGGCATGAGATATATACATGTTATTGCCCCATGTTTCCTTACGAAAAGATTGACCATATTATAATCCCATCGCTGTCACTTGCTTTTGTTACTAAAAACCATTATCTCGCCTACGACTATGGTGAGATTGAGGTAATAAAAAGCAGCCGTTTCATTCTTCCCGAACGCTATAAGGAAAGAAAGAAAAGGCTGAAATTTAACCGAACAATTACTGCAGAACTTTTAAGCCAGGCGCAAGCCATGCTAAAAAATGCAAAAGATGTTCATGACCAGATAGAGCAATACTACATAACGGCAATGAATTTTAGTGGCATCGATAGGTTATATGAAAAGGTAAAAGAAGATATTTATCTATAACCATCGCCATCACAGTTGCGATGTGCGTGAACAAACTCTATCGCCCTAACCAACGAACCAAAAACATCTGCCTTATATTGTGATTGAAGGTTTGCATACTCGGCAAATATCTCACCCCTTTTGCTGGTAACATAGTACGGGCGAAGCTCGTTTAATGCACGTGCACGTATATCATCTGCACATTTTTCACATCTACAAACCTCATCGTACTTATCGGAACTCTCAATAACATCTGCAAAATAAAAGTTTACAAGATGTTCCATATAATTTCTAATCATTGTTGCACTCCCATAATAGTCTAATTTTATTATAACAATATCGATAACAATGTCAATAGATTTTATCTTTTTTTGTAAAAAGGTTTTAACAAGGTTCGTTGCGCCGCCTTTTCGGAGGGCTTTTTTGCAACATAAATCGGTTTTAAGCTTCGTGGGTCTAATCCGGTATAAAACATTGCTGTAGATAGGGTGCCCGGTGTAGGATAAAAGTCTTGAACCTGCTCCGGGTGAAGCCTGTTTTTTGTAAGATAACCTGCCATTGCCCTTGCATCCTTTAGTGTACACCCCGGGTGGCTACTCATCAAATATGGTACAAGGTACTGCTCCTTACCAACCTTTTTCGATATGTTAGAATACTGCTTACGGAAGCTATCAAATATTGATGCATCAGGTTTTCCCATATATGAAAGAGTTGATGATTCGGTATGCTCAGGCGCCACCTTTAGCTGCCCACTTACATGATTTTTAATCAACTGGTGCAAAAAATCACGGTTTTTATCTGCTAATAGATAATCATATCTAATACCGCTTCTGATAAATACTTTTTTAACTTTTGGAAGTTTTTCTATCTCGCGAAGTAGTTTAGCATAGTCGCTGTGGTCTACCATTAGTTGTGGACATTTTTGCGGAAAAAGGCATTGCCTATCTTTACATACGCCATGTTTTAGCTGCTTTTTGCAGGCTGCCTGTCTAAAGTTTGCAGTGGGGCCTCCCACATCATGAATATAGCCTTTGAAACTTGGCATCTCTGTTATTAACCTAGCCTCGCGTAAAACGCTCTCATGGCTACGTGAAGTCACCCTTCTACCCTGATGAAATGTTAACGCACAAAAATTACATCCACCAAAACAACCTCTATTATGAATTATTGAAAACTGAACCTCTTCAATAGCCTTCACTCCACCCATTGCATCGTAAATCGGGTGAACTTTTCTGGTAAAAGGAAGATCATAAACCTTGTCTAGCTCGTCGGTACCAAGTGGCGCCGGCGGTTTGTTTTGAACTAAAGTTCCATTTTTTTGTTTTTGTGCTAATGGCTGTGCATTTAGATTATCGATATTCTGCTGTTGAATTATTGCTGCCTTCATATAGGCTTCCGGCTCACTTTTAATTTTATCTAACGAAGCGAGTTGCCTTGCGCCTTTTGGCATCGGACTACCCTGTTTAAGCATATAGCAAACACCGTCAATATCGGTCATGTTTCCTATACCTTGGTGCTCACTAAATCTTTTGCCTATTTCAGCAACCGTTTTTTCTGCCATCCCAAAGAGGAGCAGGTCTGCGCCGGAATCTTCTAACACCGAAGGTAAAACTCTATCCGCCCAATAGTCATAATGGGCAAACCTTCTCAAGCTTGCCTCGATACCGCCAATAATTACCGGAACATCAGGATAAGCTTTTTTTGCAAGCTTTGAATATACAGTTACTGCTCTATCCGGTCGTAACCCTGCAACCGAACCAGGGGAATAAGCATCATTACTACGCCTTTTCTTGGCGGCAGTATAATGGTTAACCATGCTGTCGATATTACCTCCGGTTACTAAGAAGGCATGCCTAGGACGACGAAATCTTTTAAAATCCTCATCTGTTTTAAAATTTGGCTGTGCCAATACAGCAACGGTAAATCCTAAATTTTCTAAAATTCTTCCAATAATAGCCGCACCGAAGCTCGGGTGATCGACATACGCATCCCCGGTTACTATAACAAAATCGGCATAATGCTTCTGCTGATCTTGAAGTTCCTCATAGCTTATCGGTAAAAATTCATTCATCAGTTTGAAGTCTTTCTTTCTAACAGCTGTTCTCGACTTATCTGAACCGTTCTTGGCTTTGAACCTTCATAAGGACCAACAAAACCAGCGGCCTCTAGTTCATCAACAATTCTTGCAGCACGAGCATAACCGAGCTTTAATCTACGCTGCAACAAGGATGTTGAAGCCATTCCTGCATCAACAACAACCTCAGCTGCATCCCAAAACATGGAATCCACGTCCCCTGCTCCACCTTCGCCTCCGGCAGAGTTTTTACCACCCTTGGCAGGTTCAGCTGCCGCAATCTTTTCGGCACTCTCTATAAGTTCTTCATCGTATTCTGCCGTTTTTTGTTGCTTAACAAAGTTAAGCACCTTACGTATCTCACTATCCTTTACAAAATTACCCTGTATACGAAGCGGTTTACCTGCACCTACCGGCATATAAAGCATATCACCACTTCCTAATAGTTTTTCGGCTCCCGCCCCGTCCAATATAGTGCGGCTGTCAACCTGGCTTGAAACTGCAAAAGCTATCCTCGATGGAATATTCGCCTTAATAAGCCCGGTTATAACATCTACTGAGGGACGTTGTGTAGCTACTATTAAATGCATACCTGCAGCCCTAGCCTTCTGAGCAATTCGACAAATATAATCCTCTACCTCCTTGCCCGATACCATCATTAGGTCGGCAAGCTCATCGATAATAATCGCAATATATGGCATGTTTTCAAGCTCAAAATTGCTATTTGCAAGCTTGTTGTAACTTCTAATATCACGGACATTATTTTCGGCAAAACAACGATAACGTCGTTCCATCTCGGCAACGGCGGCACCAAGCGCACCGGCCGCTTTTCTCGGTTCGGTAACCACCGGCATTAACAGATGTGGGATACCATTGTAATCTGCAAGCTCAACCACCTTAGGGTCTATAAGAATCAACCTTAATTTATCCGGTGATGATTTACACAAAAAGCTTATTATACAGCTATTAATACAAACAGATTTACCGCTTCCGGTAGAACCGGCAATAAGAAGGTGAGGCATCTTAGTTAGGTCAGCAACCTGTACCTGTCCTGCTATGTCCTTTCCTAAAGCAATTGTTAGTGGCGATTCAGGTGAAATAAACTCTCGGCTCTCAAGAATCCCTCTTATTCCTACCGTAACCACAGTTTTATTTGGAACCTCAATTCCAACCGCTGCCTTGTTTGGTATTGGTGCCTCAATACGAACTCCTGCGGTAGCCAAATTTAGCGCTAAATCGTCGGCCAGAGCGGTAATCTTGCTAATCTTAACTCCTGCCAGAGGCTGTAGTTCATATCTAGTGAGCGTTGGACCTCTGCTGATATCCATCATCCTCGTCTCAACACCAAAACTTTTAAGGGTATTAACTAGTAGGTCGGCAGTGGTTCGCATCTCATGCTGTGCGCCCTCTTCCGATATTACCTTTTGAGGTTCAAACATCTCCGGAGACGGAAGCTCGTAGCCAACTAAGGTGGGTTCTCCTGCCTCAAACAACCCACTAACCGGCTGTTCCATGCGCTTAGTAACAGCCTTTTCGATAAGTTTTTCTATCGGCATAGATGATTCATCAATAACATTTGAATCATCCTCGGGAACCTGTTTAGTACTGTTTATTATGTAATCTGTAGATTTTTTAAATGATTCGTCAACAACCTCAGCCTCAACAACCTTTATATTTTCATCTAGCGGTTTTGTTGGTTCAGAGTCTTCCTCTGCTAAGTTTGCCGATATTCTTATAAGTCCTGTTTCAACCACTGCTGGATCTGGGATAAAAGGTGGTTCGGCAATCCCGGGCTCTTCTACTATGTCATCCCCAACCGGAAGATCAAGATTTATCTTATGCGCTTTTTGTTTAACCACCCTCGACTTTACTGTTATTGGCTGCCTAGGCGGACCCGGTACTGTTCTGTTAGGCTTTGTAAACCCGTGGGCTAGATGCTTTGATGTTCGAGTAATGAAAACATAAATATCATATGGCGTAATTCCGGTTAACAACATAACGAAAATAATCGAAAGCAAAACTAAAACAATGTTTGCAACCGGTCGCCCGAACAAAGCTACTAGAGGTAATCCCAATAGGGCAACTATTAGCCCTCCGCCCTCACCATTTTTTCCTAGGTCGGTAAGTTGTTTTAACATATCGGCAAGCTCCATGTCAACTACTTCAACCGAAGAGAACACAAAAAACACAGAGGAGGTTATAACAACCACCACTGCAGAGATTACCGCCTTCGACATAAGCGGTTGCTCCATACCGGCAAGCACCGCAAGATAGATCATTAACAGACCGACCAGATATCCACCAAAACCTGTAATCAGAAAGAAAAATTCACGTAGTCCGTTCCAAAAATCAGTGCCTTCTACAAGGCATAAAACCATGATAAATATACCAACGCCAAACAGTATTATGCTTAGCAGAATGGGGTTTATCGGCTCATGTTTTGTTGTACTTTTTGACTTAGTTGTTCTTGTAGTTCTCTTTGGTGCCATTTATACCTTCCAATATAAATTCAAATTCCGTTACTATGCTACTATGAATGACCAAATGCTATATAGGGTAACACAGATACCAAGAGCAAGTGTATAGTAAGCAAATATAATAAGTTTATCGCTCTTTAAAATATACTGCAGCAGCTTAATGCTTGCAATTCCTACTACCAATGCTGAAATAAAACCAATTATAGCAGGTATTGCATCAAAGGGCACCTCTCCACCTATCATATCCATTGCGTCAAGAGTGGCTCCGCCCAATATGGCCGGTATTCCCATTAAAAATGAAAATTTAACTGCATAGCTTTTTTTAAATCCGTTAATGAGACCTGCCGACATTGTTGATCCGCTACGAGATACACCGGGAAATAAAGCTAAAATCTGAGCTAAGCCAACAAACAAAGCTTTTTTATAGCTTGAGGTAGCTGAGTCGATCTCGCCTTTAGCCCCTCTGGATGCAAAAAACAATAAGCTTGCTGTGATTAAGAAACAAATACCCTCAACCAGAATGCTACCATCCTCGGCAAGGCTTTCTATATATCCCTTAATCGGAATTGCTAAAATCAATGGAACTGTGGCAACAACAAGTAGATATAACATTCTACGTTCCGGTGTTGCATTCTTTACACTAAAACGCCCGGTAAACAAATCTCTTATAGTAAGAAAAAACTCTCTTATAAGTGAAAATACATCATCTTTAAAGACAATCACTACAGCCAAAAGTGTGCCAAGATGCAACAATAATGAAAAAGATAAAGCTCCCTCGCCGCTGGTTCCGCTAAAATATTGATATAATGCCAGATGTCCACTGCTCGACACCGGTAAAAATTCTGTTACACCTTGAATTATTCCTTGTAAAACACCGTCTAACACAGTCATCTGTAATAAACTCCATATAATTGTTGTTTTGTAAAAAAGCAAAATCTTTAATCTTGTTTATGACTAAAAAACCTATTCTAACAATTCATTATATCATAAATCACTTGTAATTAAAACCCCTTTTTAAGAATATTATTAATTACGGTGTTCAATTTGTTGGATGAAAAAGTTTGTTTTAACGTCATTCTGTACAAAAAACGAGACAAAAACAATTTTTTTTTAAAAACGCTTGACAAATTAGCAAAAAAACATTATAAATTGTTTACAGAGTAAATTTTAAGAAAGGTGTTTCACGATAGCGATCATGGAGGTTAGTATGGTATTTGATAAAATTCGCGAAATAATAAGCGAAGAATTAGACATTGACGAATCAAAGATAACGGCTGATTCAAGCTTAGTAGACGATTTTGATGCAGATTCTCTGGATGTGGTTGATATCGTTATGAGTATTGAAGATGAATTTGCGGTAGAAATCCCGGATGATGCTGCAGAGACTTTCAAAACTGTAGGCGATGTTGTTAAATATGTAGAAGATAACCTTGGGTAGAGCCCAACATTATGCCTAAATTACTGTATTTTGAGAATATGTCTTGACATTTTGCGCTTTTTTGGGTATTATAGTTGTGCGACAAAAGACTGGAGTAAAATATGATTATCAAAGAAGTAACTGTAGAAAATCAGGTAGGTTTACACGCTCGTCCGGCAACGTTTTTCATCCAAAAAGCAAACGAGTTTAAATCATCTATCTGGGTTGAGAAGGAAGAGCGCAGAGTTAATGCAAAGAGCTTGCTCGGTGTTTTATCTCTCGGAATTGTTGGTGGTACTACTATCAGAGTAATTGCCGATGGACAGGATGAGGTAGAGGCTGTTGAAGGATTAATTAAGCTAGTTAATTCCGGTTTTTCTGATTAATAATTATAGGTCGGAAAAATTTAGTGACAAAAGCTGAACTATTAAATAAGGCAAAATTGCTCCCACTTTTACCCGGCGTGTATATCATGAAGGGTAAGGGTGGGTGTGTTATTTATGTTGGAAAAGCTAAGGAACTTCAAAAACGTGTAACACAATATTTTAGAGATACTACGCATACTATAAAGGTTGAGCGTATGGTTTCTTCTGTTGTAGATTTCGACACGATAGTTACTGCCAGCGAATTTGAGGCATTAATATTAGAATGTAGCCAGATAAAGCTTCATAGTCCTAAATATAACATCTTATTAAAGGATGATAAGGGCTACAGCTATATTAGGATAACGAACGATGAGTATCCTCGTATACAGGCAGTTCTCCAGAAGGAGAATGATAACGCTCGGTATATTGGACCTTATACCAGTTCGTTTGCTATTCGAGAGATGACCGAAACAGCCAACACCGCATTTAAGCTTCCTATATGCAACCTAGTTTTCCCAAGAGATTTTAACAAGTTTAGACCTTGCCTTAATCATCATATCGGCAGATGTATTGGTCTTTGCAATGGAAAAGTCAGTAAGGCAGACTACCTTTCATTAGTTGAAGGAGCAACAACGCTGATAACAAAGGGGCAAAAAGAGCTTCTTACAATCTTAAATGCCAGAATGATGGAGGAAGCCGACGCACTTAGGTTTGAAAAAGCTGCCGAGATACGAAACCAGATAGAGGCGATCCGGCGAATGAATAAAGGCCAACGCGTTAGCCTTTCCGGCAAAACCGAGCAGGATGTGATATCTGCTGTATTTTATTCTGGGCGTGCTGCTGTGGCAGTTTTACGTTTTAGAGGTGGCAGACTATACGATAAAAAAGAGTTTGTTTTTGAAGACCCCGACCCTGCTGCACTTAGAGAAGAGTTCTTATTACAATATTATGGTGGCGAGCTTCCTATTCCTAAAAGAATTGTTATCGACGAAGATTTTGAAGGACGCGAGCTTTTTAAACAGCTTGTTACTGAAATAAAAGGGGTAAACGTTGACATTCTCGTTCCTCAAAAAGGCGATTTAAAATCCTTAGTTGAAATGGCTCGTGTTAATGCATCAGAACGTTTAACCAGAGATGCAGGTCGAACAGGACGTTATGACCGACTTCTTGACAATCTTTCAAAACTGTTATCCCTTCCTGCTCCACCTCATCGCATAGAGGCTTTTGACATCAGTAATTGGGGTGAAGGAAGCTCGGTAGCCGGTATGATAGTTTTTGAAGAGGCAAAGCCTTATAAGGCAGGATATCGACGATTTGCTATGAAAACAGTATCAGGTACTGACGATTATGCTTCAATTAACGAGGTTTTAACCAGAAGGATCGACAATTATATACGAAAAACCGATGCGGAGTTTTCAAAGCTTCCTGACTTAGTATTGTTAGATGGCGGATTGGGGCAGTTAAACTCGGCAAGAAAAGCGTCAATAAGTACAGATTTTGAGTTTGTTCCATTTTTTGGTATGGTTAAGGATAATAGACATCGTACCAGAGGGCTTATATGTGAGGATGGTGAGATTGCACTTTCTTTGCACAAAGAGCTTTTTAGCTTTATAACAAAAATTCAGGATGAAACACACCGTTTTGCAATTTCATACGAAAGAAAACGGGCAAAGACTAAAAGTTATGCAAGCAACCTTGTAGGAATTGCCGGAGTTGGGACTGCTACTCAAAAAAAGTTGTTTGCTTCTTTTAAAACTATTACTAAAATTCGAAATGCTTCCGAGGCGGAGCTTGTTGCTGCCGGAATTTCCGAAAAGGTAGCTAAAAATATAGTTGCTCACTTTGATAACAACACCAAAAAATAAGCAACTACTTGTCCCCCATCATAGTATGTCCTATAGGCTTGCTATATGGGGGGATTATTTTATCCTTTACAGGCGGTAAGTGCGACCCATCCGTTTTTGCGACTTATGTTTTGCACGCAAAGACCGCAATCGGAAAGGGCGGCTATGACCTCGTCGGCTCGTTCCTCGATTATTCCGCTTGATATAAAAACCCCTTCAGAAGAAAGCAAAGGGATAATGCTTGGAGCAAGTGTGATTATCGCAGATGCGACTATGTTGGCGCACACGACCTCAAAGCTGCCCTCAACCGAATCGGCAAGATTACCACATTGGATGTCTATCTTATCCTCAACACAATTTAACTTTGCATTGCTTTTTGCAACCTGAACGGCTACATTGTCTATGTCTATAGCCACAACCTTCTTTGCACCGAGCTTTGCTGCTGCAATCCCAAGAATACCACTGCCACAACCAATATCAAGTGTTGCGTCCCCTTTTTGTACGTATTCAGCTAGTAATTCTAAACACAAGGACGTAGTTTCATGACCACCGTGCCCAAACGCCATCCCCGGATCTAGCAGTATCTTAATTTTATCTGTATCTATGTTCTCCCATTCCGGAATCACGGCAAACGGACCAATAAACAGTGGATGATAATACTTTCTCCAGCTGTTGGCAAAATCTTCTTCCTTAACGATATCGGTAATTAGGTTATATGATATTCCAGCTTCATCAAGATGCAATATCACATTTTCTACAGCCCCATCATCACCCATAGGGGTGTAACAATGCATTATAACCTCATCGCGGCTTCTTTCTATTAGTTCCTGTTCTATTAGCTTGCAATGAGCCATCTCCTGTACCTGTTGTTCCAGGTCGGCATAGTCTTCAATATATATTCCACCTGTATATAAAATTGCTATTCCCTCGGCTATCTCGGCATCCTTTTGAGAGATTGCAAATTTCCACTCTCTATATTCCATAATAACGCTCCCATCTTTTTTGCATGTTCTTTTTGGTTGTAATACATTTTAGTATAGCATATTTTTTATTATCATGCTATACTTTAAAAGTTATATAAATAATAAAAATTTAAAAGGTGATAATGTGATTTATCTTGACAATGCAGCAACTACTCCTGTTAGCGATGAAATAATAAATCTCGTCGCAGATGTTTTAAAAAATAAGTATGCTAATCCTTCCGCCGTATATCGTGCAGGGATGGAGAGCGAAGATGCAATCGATGTAGCCCGCAGGAATGTAGCTGCTGCTCTTTCGGTAAAGCCTTCCAGAGTGTTTTTTACATCAGGGGGAACAGAATCTAATAATATTGGATTATCCGGCCTTTACTATGCTAGAAGAGGTTGGGCTAAGAACGTAGTAATTTCCGGCTACGAACACCCCTCTGTATCTGCCTGTGTTGAGCATTTATCCTTACTTTTTGGCGTTGAGGTAAGAAAGGTTATGCCTTCAAGTGATGGCAATATCAACCCTAATAATATTTCAGAAGTTGTAGACGATAAAACTGCATTAGTAGCTGTTATGCAGGTTAATAACGAAACCGGAGCGGTGTTCAATCTTGCATCTCTAACAAATGACATAAAGAAAAAAAATAGCCGTACTGCCATCTTTTGTGATGGAATACAGGGTTTTTTAAAGATAAACAATCCTCTAATCGGCAGAACGATTGATGGCTATTCTCTTTCCGGCCATAAACTAGGTGCTCCAAAAGGTGTAGGAGCACTATATCTTAAAGACGGAATTAACTATGAACCTGCAGTAAACGGCGGTGGGCAGGAAGGCGGCATTCGCTCCGGCACCGAGAATATAGCTTATATCGTGGCACTAGGTGAACTATGTAAAAAACTTGCCTCAACCACTGAAGCTCGTTATAAAAGTGTTGTCGAGTTACGCCGTTCATTTTTAGAAGGTTTAGCTGGGTTAGACTACATTATAAACAGTCCTGTCGATGGTTCTCCATACATTCTTAATCTTTCATTTAAAGGAACAAAAAGTGCCGTTTTACAACGTGCATTAGATGAGGTAGGAATTATGCTCTCCTCCGGCTCTTCGTGCAGTAAGGGAAATCGAAGTAAAACTCTTATGGCAATGACCTTACCTAACGAAAGGATAGATTCTGCGATACGAATAAGTTTTTCAGCAGATAACACCATTGATCAATGCAAAACGGCCACCGAGCTTATCGGGGCCGCAATAGATCGAATTATTAAAGTTTAACGGTACAAAAGTACTTATCAATTAATTTAACCGGATGATAGGACATTTTAGAGGTTCTCAACCCGGGATCGTCTGAGTCATCTTCTCTATTAATAAAGTTAACACCTTCGGTTGCAAATTCTCGGGCAAAGCTTCTCACAATGTAGGGATAGCTTCCGTGAAAACTTGTATCTGCTTTTTCTACATGAACAAAAAGCGTATCTGCAATAACCTCTCCTACAGCAAAGGAAACTATCTTATTGTCAATTGTTATCATTAAGCCACAAAGGCCGAGCGTTGTAAAGTTGTTTAAAAGTGTTAATGCTGCATTATATTCAGTTATAAACGATTCAGGTTTTTCCCTTTTTTCGTTATTTGTAAAATCGTGTAGAAACTCAATTACTTTAGGTAGATTTTCTTCGTTTATTCGTTGAACACAATGATTGGGATTTTCCTTTAAAAATCGATTAATATGGTTACGTTGACCGCCATATTTTCTTCCTGCAAGCTCCTTTATATCGCTAGAATTATAAACATAGTCGCTCCATTTACGCCTAAAATTTAACTCAGCATCCGGAAACAAGGCTTTAATGTTATCAATTGCATTTTGAGGAATGCATATCAACGTTATAGTGTCGCAACACTCAGGGAGCTTTTCTTTAAAAATTTGAAGGCCCTTCTTTATGGACACACCAACTGGTAGTAAAAACTCACATCCCGTCTCATGTTTTACCGACATTAAAGCACAGTCTTCATAAAAAGCCACCCTACTTTTCAGGTTATCGTTCCACATAAAAAGGGTACCACAAGAGTATTCACACGAACCGTAAGGGGTTCTTTCCAGAAACGGTTTAAGCCTGCTTGCCTTTTCGGCATCTAATGGTTCAAACGTTATCATACTACCTCTAAATAGTAAAACGCAACACCACCGACCCACAGTCTGTGGTGTTGCGACCTTAAAAAATTATACACCTTATATTAAAACTTGTCAATAATTTAGTCATATTTACTTCTTAATACTTATGCTAAATCGCTGCAACCATATGTTTTTTATGTAGCCTCATTTTATCGGCAAGCATTGCTATAAACTCAGAATTCGTCGGCTTGCCCCTAAGGTTGTGAATTGTATATCCAAAATAACTGTTTAGAAGTTCTACATCCCCTCTATCCCATGCTATCTCTATTGCATGTCTTATAGCCCTTTCTACTCTTGAGGCTGTTGTGTTGTTCTTTTTACCTATTGATGGATAAAGCTGTTTCGTAACACACCCTATAAGCTCTTGATCTTCCGTTACCATCAATATGGCATCCCTTAAAAACTGATATCCCCTAATATGTGCCGGTACTCCAATTTGATGTAGCATATCGGTAACCATCTGTTCATCACTCACCTCCTTTACCGCATCAAACATGCGTAAAGCTTTTTGGCGCATCGGGCTTTTGATTCGGTCAACCAATGTTTCGGGGCTGATAGGTTTTAAAAAGTAATATGCAAAACCTGCATTCATTATCTCCCTCTCTGCCGCTTCATTGGTAAATGTTCCTGTAACATAAAATGTAACCGGTTTTTGTCCCTTTTTTTCATAACTTTGCTTTACCGAAATTGCATCCAGCTCACTCATGAATGCATCAATCACAGCCACATCATAGCTACCTTCACAAAGTTGGTTAAGAACGTTCTTGCCATTTTTGTCGCACAATGTTACATCAATACCTTCTCTTTTTAAAATGTTTGCACAGGGAGCACTAATCTCGGTTCCGGGGTTTGTCATAAGCATTTTAATTTTCTGTTCCATTTTACATTTCTCCACAATATTTTCTACTATCAGCTATCCCATATACTACATATTGTTAGCTGTTATTGATATATTACCATATATTTCCAGTTAATGCAATAGCAAAATTGAATATTTTCCATTATTTTCCATTGTTTTATTTCGACACTATTTTACGACAATATAAACTAAAAAAGAACCGAACATCTAATCTCGATGTTCGGTTCTCTATATAACCTATCAATTATTTTTCACTTAGTTGAGCTATCCTTTATATCCGTTTGGATTGTTACTCTGCCATCTCCAGCTGTCAGCACACATTTCATCTATTCCGAAAGTTGCCGCCCAACCAAGTTCCACCTGTGCCTTTTTAGTGTCTGCATAGCAACTTGCAATATCTCCGGGACGACGCGGCATTATTTTATATGGTATCTCTTTTCCGCTAGCCTTTTCATAAGCTGCAACCATTTCTAAAACAGAGTATCCGTTACCGGTGCCGAGATTACAGAAAAATACACCATCATGGTTATCAAGCTTATTTAGTGCTGCAATATGTCCGAGTGCAAGGTCTACCACATGGATGTAATCCCTTACTCCGGTGCCATCGGTAGTATCGTAGTCGTCACCGAAAACTGATAAGCATTCAAGTCTTCCCACCGCTACCTGTGCTATATAAGGAAGAAGGTTGTTCGGAATATCTGTAGGATCTTCACCTATTCTTCCGCTTTTGTGTGCCCCTATAGGATTAAAATAACGTAAAAGCGCTATCTTCAAATCTTTATCCGCAACACAAGCGTCCCTCAAAATTTGCTCTATCATCAACTTTGTTTGTCCATAAGGATTTGTTGCTGAAAGAGGAAAATCTTCGGTTATCGGAACACTGGCGGGATTTCCATAAACAGTAGCAGAAGAGGAAAAGACTAATTTTTTCACATCAAATCTTTTCATTGCGTCTAATAAATTCAGGGTAGACATTATGTTATTTGTATAATATTCCACCGGTTTTTGAACGCTCTCGCCAACTGCTTTGTAGGCAGCGAAATGAATAACCGAATCTATGGAAGGGTAGGTGCTGAAAATTTTATTAACAGCGTCCATATCAGTTAAATCACAGTTAACAAAATTAAACTCTTTTCCCGTTAACTCCTTTATTCTTTCCACAACTACATCACAGGAGTTGTAGAAATTGTCTGCAATTATAATTTCATAGCCTGCATTAAGTAGTTCAACCGAAGTGTGACTACCAATGTATCCGGCGCCGCCGGCAACTAAAACTGCCAAAATATACCTCCAATTCATTATTTAGTAATATTATTATATCATAGCTTTTCAAGGACTGTCAATAATAGTTAAAATCATTCAAAATTTGAATAATTAATTTTACTTTACAAAGCAGTTTAATTGATGTATATTAAGGGTAGCAATTAAAAATTAATAAACAAAGAACAATAACTTAGAAAAAAATAATAGGAGGTTTTATCATGACATTTAAAGGTATCGATTGGAGTGCATCTATACTCCCTGAAATTGATAATAAATTTATTCCTTTATCTAAAATATTACAAAGCTATAACAGCGCAAAGCATCCTGTTTCAATTGCTGTCAAACGAGGTGAGGGAGAAGTTTCGGTTTTTAAAACTGCTATTTTTGCCGAAGAAAATACTTTTGATGCTGATTTTTATTATATTGAACGTATAGTAAAGTTTTTACTGTGGGCAAACGGTGGTTATGAGGTTTCTATATGTGGTTGCAACAAAATTGCAGAAAAAATTTCTGAATGTTATAAAAGTGGTGGCAAGCGTGAATTTGATTACGATTTTATGAAGGGAGTTTATGCTTCCCCATTTATTGTAAAAGCAGTTAGCGATGAAGAGTTCCCCAAAGAATGCTCAAAAAGCATGGCTATCGGCGGTCACTTTGATGGCTGTCGAATCGGATTCGACGCAGGAGGTTCTGATCGTAAAGTTTCTGCGGTAATAGATGGTGAAACCGTATTCTCTGAGGAGGTTGTTTGGTTTCCCAAAACAAATTCCGACCCTCAATACCACTACGACGGGATAGTTTCAGCACTGAAAACAGCGGCCTCAAAGATGCCAAGAGTAGATGCTATAGGAGTATCATCTGCCGGAATATACATTGACAATCGCACACGTGTTGCCTCGCTATTTTTAAAGGTAGCTAAGGAAGATTTTGATGAAAAGGTTGTTGATATTTATATACGGGCTGCAAAAGAGATAGGAGATGTTCCTGTGGTTGTTGCTAACGATGGCGATGTGTCAGCATTAGCAGGGGCTAGCGGCCTTAAGTCAGGTGCTGTTATGGGTATAGCAATGGGAACAAGCGAAGCGGTTGGCTATGTTAATTCTGATGGAAACATTGAGGGTTGGTTAAACGAGTTAGCTTTTGCCCCAATTGATGCAAATCCTGATGCTATGGAGGATGAATGGAGCGGCGATATTGGTTGCGGCGTCAAGTATTTCAGCCAGGACTCGGTAATTAAACTTGCCGAGATGGGTGGATTAAAGTTAACAGGAACCTCGCCAGCCGAAAAGCTTAAGGAGGTTCAACAACTTCTTGCCGATGGCGATTCGATTGCAATGACTGTATTTGCCGACATTGGCATTTATCTTGGGCATGGCCTTGCTTTATATTCTAGTTTTTACGATATTAAACACGTTTTAATGCTTGGGCGTGTTATGAGCGGTATCGGCGGAGATATAATATTGAAAAAAGCCGGTGAAGTTTTACAAAAAGATTATCCACTAATAACTTTTATCCCCACTGCACCTGACGAGAAAACTCGTCGCGTTGGTCAGTCCATGACAGCCGCCGGACTCCCGGAGATTATCAACGGTTGACCTTTATGAATTTTTAATCTATAATTGATTTATAGGTTAATTGATAGCATTATAAATGTTACATTATATTACATATTTTAGTAAAAGCGCTTTACTTTTCGATTGCAGAGAAGTAAAGGTTTGCTACACTTATAATTAGCTTAATATAATGGTATGCTCTAAAAAATACCAAGAAAGGAATAAGCTTAATATGATTTCGTTATATCCGCCTAAAAGACTTTGTGAAATAGATATGATCAATCTTGCTGCTAAAGATAAAGCTGCCTTCATTGCATGGTGTGAAGATAGCTATAGCAAGAGAATAGAGCATGTATGTGCAACCATTCTTACCGGAAGGTTTAAGGTTGTTATGCTAACAGGGCCATCCTCATGCGGTAAAACAACAACTTCGGGTCGTATTGCATCAAAACTTATCTCTATGGGTAAAAAGGCTGAGGTTATATCACTTGATAATTTTTTTCGTCAACAGGAAGAGTACCCTGTGTTGCCGGACGGAAGCAAGGATTTTGAAAGTATTGGCACCATCGATATTCCTGAACTAACAAGGTGCATTTTAGAGTTAATGCAAAAAGGAGAGGTAGATATACCGATTTATGATTTTGTTAATTCACGGCGAAGTAGTGAGCGGGAGCATATAGACGTCGGCGACGGAGTGGTTATCGTTGAGGGAATACACGCACTTAACCCGGAAATAACCTCACATTTTGGAAAAGATGATCTTTTCAAGGTATATTTAAGCATGAGAGAGGAATACTCTTTTAACGGGCATCGATTGATTCCTACTATTGACATGAGGTTAGCTAGAAGAACTATAAGAGACAATCTTTTTAGAGGTTATCCACCAAAGAGAACCCTTTCACTATGGAGCAATGTTTGCCGTGGTGAAAAGCAATATATAAAAGTATATAAACCTGAGGCTGACTACCTATTAGATACCTCCCACAGCTATGAACCCTGTTTAATTTCTCCTATTTTAAACAATATTAATATGGACGAAATAGAGAACATTGACCATGCTAATCTCTTTAATGCTTTAAAGGAGCGCTACAATCTCTTTATACCTATTTCCAAAGATGAAATACCTGCTGATTCATTGCTTCGAGAGTTTGTTGGAAACTAATCTGTATATAAAAGCCAATGTTAGCATATAAATTAAAAAAGGAGCCGTTATGATAGACAAGAATGAATTTATCGAAGAATCCAAAAGAATTTTCAACACCCTAACCGACAAGGTTTCCGGTTATGCCTCAGCCGGAAAGCAAAAGCTTGATGTTATGTCGCTTGAAGCAGAGCTGTCCAAAGCTCAACGACAGCTAGGAGCACTGGTTTACAGCCTAAAAAAAACCAACCAGGAGGATGAGGCACTAACCAAGCAATATATGGATACTATAGATGATATTTACGATAAAATTGAGCATGCTAAAACCCTCTCTCAACCTATAACATCCCAAACAAGGCACTGTTCTGGTTGCACCGAGAGGCTATCTAACAGCGATATTTTTTGCCCTAGATGTGGGCAACGACAAGGATAACAAAAAATAATAGAAAACATAAAAAAGGACGTGAATCATTACACGTTCTTTTTTTGTGTTGTTTTTTTGGGGGTAGTATATGAATATGAGTAGGCAAAAATTTGTTACCGGTGCATTTATTCTCTTTATATCAACTTTTTTCGTAAAGGTTTTAGGGGCACTATATCGTATTCCGCTTACCGACATACTTGGCGGTGAAGGAATGGGGTATTATAGTACCGCTTTTAATTTATTTACACCTATTTATGCACTGTGCATTACCGGACTTCCGGTAGCCGTCTCTCATCTTGTAGCGGGCGCAGTTTCATCAGGGAATGAAAAACAGGCCTCTGCCGTTGTTCGCACCTCGTTGCTTGTTTCTATAGTAGTAGGTATAATAGGAACGGTTCTTCTTGTTGCCATAGCAGAGCCGTTTGGCGAAATCGTTCATAATCCTGCGGCAGTTCCTGCAATTTACTGCCTCGCCCCTACCTTATTGATAAGTTCGATATCATCGGTTTTAAGAGGTGCTACTCAGGGTAGACAAAATATGGTTCCTACCGCTATTTCACAGCTTACTGAGGCTATAATTAAGCTTGGAGCCGGTATAGGTCTTGCAATCTTAGTATATAACCATTTAATGAATGAATTTTTGACAACCGGCTATGTACTTACCACCGTCTACCCTACTACTGCCGAGGCAATAGAAGCCATAACGCCACTCTGTGCAGCAGCATCGCTTGCCGGTGTTACATTGTCAAATTTAATAGGAACTATTATTTTAACATTTGTATGTAAACGTTCAACTGTTATCAGCGGTAGTATCTCCAAAGACATTACCTTCGACCTTCTGCGAATGGCATTCCCCGTCGCACTTTCAGCCGTTGTTATAAACCTAACCTCATTAATTGACCTAGTTACAATAATGCGGCATATTGAAGTTCTTCTAAATGAACGAGCAGCTGAGCTCTATGCCTCATACGAAGGTCTTCGTTTAGAGTTAAAGGGTGATGATCTACCAAACTTTTTATATGGTAGCTACACCGGTGTTGCAATGTCGGTATTCCACCTTGTTCCTTCTCTAACGGTAGCTCTTGGAATAAGCATAATGCCATTAGTCTCGGGATATGCAAAGCAAAAGAATATGGCCGGAGCTTTAAATGCAGTGGAAACCGCATTAAGATTTACCGTTTTGCTTGCGGTTCCTGCAGGATTTGGTATCTCCGCACTTGCAGGCCCTATATTAAACCTATTGTATCCCACAAGAGCTCAGGAGGTGGCGGTAGCAACTCCAATGCTCATTATTCTTGGGTACTCTGCTATATTTGTTGCAATGTTAATACCAATCAATACTGTTTTTCAGGCTCTAGGACGACCCGACTTACCTGTTAAGCTCATGCTATTTTCTGCAGGAGTGAAGCTAATCTTAAACTATGTGCTGGTGCCAATTCCGCAGATTAATATTCAGGGAGCAGCCTACTCAACCTTTTTCTGCTATCTTACGTTATTTATTTTATCATCTATCGCACTACATAAGAGTTGTAAAATACCAGCTCCGGTTGCAGACATATTTTTTAGAGGCCTAGGTGCCGGTGGGTTGAGCGCTCTTGTTGCTTATTTTGTTCATAAACTCGTAATTAATCAGGTTGGAAATGGTTGGGCTCTGGCAGTTGCAGTTGTGATTTCGCTGGTTTTTCACCTTATAATACAACTTTTTTTCGGTGTTTTAAGAAAAAAAGATGTATTATTGCTACCATTTATAAAAAAAATCTAAAAAACTCTTGATTTTATTTCAGTTTTCAAGTAAAATAGAACACGTGGATAAATTGTTTTTAAAGAATTTTGCCGAAAAGGCATCCTATAATATTTATGATCTTATAACACTTGTAAGAATATTGCGCAACCCTGATTACGGATGTAGTTGGGACAGGGAACAGACACATCATTCTGTGCGTCATAATTTTGTTGAGGAAGTTTATGAGGTTTTGGATGCTATAGATAGCGGCAATGCCGAGATGTTGCGCGAAGAGCTTGGCGACACTCTTTTACAGGTTTGCCTACACACAGAAATGGAATATGAAAAGAATAATTTTAATTTCGATGATGTGTGTGATGGAATATGCAAAAAACTTATTTTTAGGCATCCACATGTTTTTTCCGACACGGTTGCAGACTCTACTGATGAGGTTCTGAAGAACTGGGAGGATTTAAAACGTTCTGAGAAGGGACAATCCGATAAAGCTGCGGCTGTTGAAGGGATTGCACGTTCCCTGCCCGCACTTATGTATTCAAAAAAACTTCACAAGCAGCTTTTCGATAAGACAGACAGCGAAACTGCTTTAAGAAATATAGCTGAACGAACATTAGAGTTAGGTAAAATTATTGAGGCAAAAGAGGATAGTAGTGATGCTATTGGTAAGCTTTTGTTTGATGTTGTAGCCCTTGCAAGGACTGAGGAGCATGATCCCGAAATCGCATTAATGTCTATAGCTAATGAGTATAAGAATAAATTAACCGGCAAAAATTAAACTGTATTCACAGAGTGGTTACTCTTTGAAATAAATAATTAAACATAAATAAGGAGAAGTTAAAATGACAAAGGTAGAATTAGCGGCTTGTGTAGCTGAGAAAACTGGTTTAACTAAGAAAGATGCTGAAAAAGCAACTAATGCTGTTCTTGAAGCAGTAACTGAAGCTCTAACAAAAGGCGATAAAGTTTCTTTAGTAGGATTTGGTACTTTTGAAGTACGCGATCGTCCTGCTCGTACAGGTTTAAATCCTCGCACAAAAGAGAAGATTGAAATTGCTGCAACTAAAGCTCCTGCTTTCAAAGCCGGTAAAGCTCTTAAAGACGCTGTAAAATAATTTTAGTCTGTTTATTTAAGGACTTTATCCATTTCGTTTTAGATAAAGTCCTTAAATCATGATTTAGCAATTTTATAAGGATTAACCGATAATGCGCATTGACAAATATCTCAAAATAACAAGACTCATTAAACGTCGTAGTGTTGCCAATGAGGTTGCAGATGTAGGACGTATCTCGGTTAACGATAGGGTTGTTAAAGCCGGTTATCAGGTAAAGGTTGATGATGTAATTGAAATAACCTTTGGTAATCGCAAAATTACCGTTAGGGTTGACCGCGTTGAGGATAATGTTCGAAAGGATGCAGCTAGGGAAATGTATACAATCCTAGACGAAGAGTATGTTTCACGCGACTAGAATTTAATAAAAAACACGCGCCCGTAGCTCAGGTGGATAGAGCAACTGCCTTCTAAGCAGTGGGTCGGGAGTTCGAGTCTCTCCGGGCGTGCCACTCGTCGCGGACTACACTATGTTCGCGACGATTTTTTATTAAAATCGTCGTTCATCCGTTTCGTCGCTCCTCGTTATGCCGCAAAAAGCGTTCACTCATATGGGGTGGCTTGTAAACGCGCCACTACTCCCATATTCCCTCTCTTTACCTTTTTGCGGGTACATACAACAAAGCCCCTCACCCTTTTTGTAGGCTGTTTTTTCGCTTTGCTCAAAAAGACGCTTTTTCTTTGGCTGTTTTTTTCGCTTTGCTCAAAAGGCGCTTTTTCTTTGGCTGTTTTTTCGCTTTGCTCAATAAGGCGCTTTTTCTTTGGTTTTTTATGAAGTTTAATGCTTTTAAGGCGGCTTTGCCGCTTACTCTTCCTATATGTTTTGGTTTCTTGTTTTTAGGGCTATCCTATGGCTTTTTTATGAACAGCTTAGGGTTTTCTTTTTTGTATCCTATGATAATGAGTTTGTTGATATTTGCAGGATCTATGGAGTTTATTGCCGCTAATCTATTAATAGGCTCTTTTAATCCCATACAAGCTTTTTTACTTACACTTATGGTTAACGCTCGCCATATTTTTTATGGTGTTTCTATGTTGGATAAATACAACAACGTTGGGCTAAAGAAAATTTATCTTATATTTGGAATGTGTGATGAATCCTTTTCTATCAACTGCACTGTTACTCCTCCTAGGGATGTTGATAAGGGTTGGTTTATGTTTTTTGTTACACTTCTTAATCACTTATACTGGGTTTTCGGCGCCACCTTAGGCGGATTACTTGGCCACTTCATTACTTTTAACACTGAAGGCATTGAGTTTGTTATGACTGCCTTGTTTGTTGTTTTATTTCTGGATCAGTGGGAGGCTAATAAAAATCACTCCTCTGCACTAGTTGGGCTTTTCTCCTCATTTATCTGCCTCTTTGTATTCGGCAGTGATAACTTTTTAATTCCTGCAATGGTTGGCATTGTTGTTTGTTTTATTTTCATGGAAAACAAGGTTGGTGAAAAATGACCTTAACACAACAAATCATAACAATCGCCTCAATTGTACTCGGAACTATGCTCACCCGATTTCTCCCATTTATTCTGTTCCCATCCTCTAAAGAACCGCCCAAATATATTCGATATTTGGCCTCGGTTCTCCCATATGCAGTTATGGGACTATTGATTGTTTACTGTTTAAGGGATGCCTTCTTCAGCACATACCATGGTATCCCCGAATTTATTGCTATTGTTCTTATCACCATACTCCATCGATGGAAAAAGAATATTTTGCTTAGCATTGGCTGTGGGACCATTTGCTATATGATGTTGATACAGCATTTATTTTAGATTAAAATTATTATCAATTGTTAAGTATTTTGTTTATTTTTTATTAAATATTACAAAAAAAGCAGCTCTTTTAGCGGTATTTTTGATTTGACCAATTAGCATATTTTTGGTATAATATCTTTAACCATCGTAATCAGAGGTTATATGGCTAAGGTGTATTTTGTTCTACATGCGCAACCCAAAAGCTCTAAAATGGCCGAAAAGATGTGTCCGCTTTCAAGAGAAGGGATTAGAAGCAGCGGTAAGGTGCTTAACTTTTTCAAAGGGCTTCCCATTGATTATATTTACAGCAGCCCTTATAAAAGAAGCGTTCAAACTATAAGCTCAACAGCCAAGCACTTTAACAAGAACATAATTATTGATGAGCGTTTTCGTGATCGCCAGAAAGGTGTTGGCGGTAATAAAAGAGAGCTAATTTTTAAGCGTTGGGCAAATAAAGATTTTAGCGAACCTCATGGCGAGTCGATTAACATGGTTCAAAAAAGAAGCATCTGGGCTTTACATGATATTTTGGATGTTAATTCTGATTGCACTATAATTATAGCAACACATTGTACCTTGTTGTCTTGTATACTAAACTATTATGACAGTAGCTTTGATTGTGATGATTTTTTAAGAATATATGATTGCATGCCGTATATTATAGAGGTTGAGTTTGATGGAGAATCATATATCTTTAGAACAGAACATAGTTTTCTAAATGATAAAGATGCAGTGATAAGTATTACGGGTGAATAGTAACCGTTTACATCTACCGTGATTAGCTTATTTAATATAAACAACAACAATAGAGGTTTTAAATGAAAAAACGAGAACAATGGGCAAGTAATTTTGGGTTCATACTTGCGGCTGCCGGCTCTGCTGTCGGCCTAGGTAACATCTGGAAATTTCCGGGTAAGGTTGCAGAAAACGGCGGTGGTGCATTTATTGTAATCTATCTTCTTATAATTGCTGCAGTCGGCTTCTCGGTTATGCTTGCAGAGCTCACACTCGGACGTCACTCCCAAAAGAATATTGCGGCTGCTTTTAGAGATATTGATAAAAGATTTACTTTCATTGGTAAACTAGGGGTATTTACTGCATTTATTATCGCCTCCTACTACTGTGTTGTAGGTGGTTGGGTTATGAAATATATATTTGAGTATATTACCGGAGCAGCATTTAGCGGCGGATATGAGAATTATTTTATAAACCTAATCGGCTCTGGTTTTGCTCCTATCGTATGGCAGCTAATATTCCTAGTTCTATCACTATTAGTTATAATTAGAGGTGTATCCGGTGGTATTGAAAAGGTTACTAAATTTTTAATGCCATTATTACTTGTTATATTGGTAGCAATTACAATTCGCTCATTAACTCTTGAGGGTGCAAATGAGGGGCTTGCATTTATGTTAAGCTTTGATGTTTCGGCTCTTACAATGCAATCGGTAGTGGTTGCTATGGGGCAGGCTTTCTTCTCTTTATCACTGGGAATGAGCATAATGATTACCTATGGTTCCTACCTATCAAAAGAGGATAACCTAGCTAAGAGCACCGCATCTATCTGTGCAATTGATACAGCTGTTGCACTACTTGCCGCTTTTGCCATTATCCCGGCTGTAACCGCAACCGGCACTGATATGGGTAAAGGCGCTGGATTTGCTTTTATTGCCCTTCCGGCTGTTTTTGAAGAGATGCCCTTTGGTATATTCTTTGGACTACTCTTTTTTATATTATTATTCTTTGCTGCATTTACGAGCGCTATCTCCATTATTGAAGGAACCGTTGCCTACACCTCGGAAGAGTTTAAAATATCACGTGTTAAAGCTACAATAATTATTGGCGCTCTCGCCTTTATTGTTGGGGTTGGATACTCACTGTCGCAGGGTGCTGTTGCCTTAAACATTCCCTGGTTTACCGAGGCTGGAAGCATTTCTCTTGGAAACCTAATGGAATGGTTTACCGATAACCTTGCACTACCACTTGGAGCACTGTTGACATCCATCTTTGTTGGTTTTATTTGGAAACCTGAAAACGCTATAGAAGAAATTGAGCAGGGTGGCAAATTTAAATTTGCCCTTAAAGGATTTTTTACAATCTCAATTAAATATATCTGCCCAATAGTTCTCGCAATCATATTGTTCTACACCTTGGTTCTTGGTGTTGGTTTAAGCTAAGTTTACGGAGAACAAACTCATGAAGCATCTGCTGATTGTTTTTTCCCTATGCACCTTATTTGTTTCCTGTACTAATAATATAGCACAAGGAAGTGATATTTCTATCTCTTCGTCTGAGCCTATGACCTCTGTTTCACAAGTCACATCAACCGGAAGCGAAAATGAAAACCCTTCTGCAGATTCAACAACTTCGCCGGTAGCTGAAGAGGTAAGTTTAGTTAGTTCTGCCGTTATAGAGAACGGTGAACATGAGTCATCTGCTACCATAAGCATCTATAGTGATAACTCGGTTGAGGTTTTAAATTTCAACTATGATGGAAGAGCTCCTGATGTTTATATCGCTGTAGGTAATAAGTCTGAAAATGGGGCATTTGAGAGAGTTGCCCTAATAAGCGAAAAAATTGAGGGTGTGCAACAAGATGCAACCCTCAAGCTAACGATGGATGATGTTGGAACTTTCAACGCTGTTTCAATCTATTGCGAACAGTATGCGGATGATTTTGGTTCTAGCATACTTGAGCCGGTATCATAATAGTTCCTCGGTAGTTATTCTGTAATACTGGTTATTACCCTCTTGGTAGGTGTCAAAGACACCTACCATTGTTATTTTAGAACCTTGCTCCGGCATTTCTTCGCTGGATGTACTTATAAATTCAATCCCTTGAGGACAACACCCCGTAGCGTCGTTTATTATTACAAAGTTATAGGTGGTATCGGTTATTTCATAATACTCTGAATAGAATGTACCGAAAACCTTGATGCTCATTCCGGCATATTCAGCAGGATCCATCATCATGTCGTACACCTGAGAATAAACCATAGTACTGCTCATCTCGGTTAGATCTATATCTATTGTGTTGTTATCACCCTGCGCTATGTCCGCCTGTTCACCACAGGCGGACATAGTTATACACAGAATTAATATCATTAATTTTTTCATCATACTAAACCCTAATAATACGTTTTGCAACACAGGCAATACCAAAAATTGCTATATTAGCAACAACAATTGTTGAACCTACCGGTGTACCTAGCAGTATAGAAACCAAAATTCCACAAACGGCACAGAATACCGAAATTATTGCAGAGGATATTATAACAGATTTAAAGCTTCCAAAAACCCTCATAGAAGATAGTGCCGGAAAAACAACAAGTGCAGAAATCAGCAAGGAACCCACTAAGTTCATTGCTATAACAATTACCGCCGCTATCGTTACTGCCAGAATAAAATTATATCTTTTAACCTTAACTCCGGTTGCCTTTGCAAATACCTCGTCGAAGGTAATGCTAAATATCTTGTTATAGTAAATAATAAACACCGCAATAACGAATAGAGATAAAATAGCACATATAAGTACATCAACTATGGTAAGGGTAAGGATTGATGTTGAACCAAACAGTGTTGTGCAAACATCACCGGCAAGATTGGTAGACACAGGGAATATGTTAAGTAGCAGATAACCTATAGCTAGCGAGCCTACCGACATCATAGCTATCGCCGCATCTCCGTTTATCTTAGTATTTTGTCCTATATGAAGAAGTAACACTGCACAAAGAGCTGTAATCGGAAACACCAAAAAATTAACATTGGCAACCCTTAGTATTGATGCAATGGCTATCGCACCAAAAGCTATATGCGATAGACCGTCGCCAATATATGAGAACCTTTTTAATACCAGCGTTGCGCCTAACAAGGAGGAGCACAGGGCAATTAACACACCTACAATAAAGGCATAAATAACAAATTCATAGGAAAAATAGAGGGTTAAGTCCTTAACTATATCATTCATTAACTATATCCTTTATCATAGAGATGTATTCCTCTTTTTTCATAAACACTGCATTTTCATCCATATTTAGTACAAAATTTGCATAGGGAAGCGCATTCTCTATCTCATGTGTTATCATTATTATAGTTGTTCCTTCGTTGTTAAGCTTTTTCACCGTTTCATAAAGCTCTTTTACCGATTCTGTATCAAGTCCCGCCATCGGTTCATCGAGAAGCAAAACTTTGTTGGTTGCACACAAAGCTCTTACCAGCAACACCCGCTGTTGTTGACCACCCGATAATTTACTATAACTCTTATTTTTTAGTTCTAATATTCCTATTTTTTCAAGAAGTTGTATTGCTTTTTCCTTTTCTTCCCTATTATAGAAACATCTCATTCCATGTTTATTGATGCATCCCGATAGTACAACCTCCCATACCGATGCCGGAAAATCCTTTTGTATCTGAGTTTGTTGCGGCAGGTAGCCTATATCTACCGACTTAAGGTTATCACCTAAAACCATTTTTCCGGAAATTGGCGGAATGAGACCCAATATTGTTTTTATTAGAGTACTTTTACCTGCTCCGTTTCTACCAACTATACAAAGATAGTCGGCTTTATCTATCTCAAGGTTAATATTACTTTGCACAACATTTCCGTCATAGCCAATGGCAAGATTTTCGCAAACAAACTGTTTCATTAATAATATCCTAACTTAAAGCTGTTTTTAATATTTCTAGATTATCACGCATTACCGAAAGATATGTTGCGCCGCCTTCTATATCTTCTGCGTTAATCGATTGCAGTGAATCTAAGATCAATATATTTGCATCTTTATCTGTACTGGCTGCAATAATAGTGTTAGCAATTGCATCGTCTGCGCCATCTGTAATCAAAACATTATTTATATCCAGCTCATCAACCTTTTGTGACAAAAAGGTAATAGTTTCAAAGCTTGCCTCGGTTTCTGCAGAACAACCGGGAAATGCTGCGTAGTATGATATATCATAATCGTCTAACATATATCTAAAAGGGAATCTATCGGCAAATAATAATGTGTCTCTACTTACCGTTGCTAAAGCGTCAACATATTCATCATCTAATGCCATCAATTCAGAAATATAGTTTTCGGTATTTGCACTAAAGGCATCGGCATTTTCAGGATCGATTTGAGACAATGTATCTTCGAGAATCTTGCAAACTTCTACTGCATTTTCTAGCGAAAGCCAGATATGCTCATCATCATGCCCAGTTGTGCCCTCTTCAGCACTATCTTCATCGGCGTGGTTATGCTCGTCTTCGTCAGCATGGGCGTGTTCATCTTCGTCGGCATGGGCGTGCTCATCTTCGTCAGTATGGGCGTGCTCATCTTCGTCGGCATGGGCGTGCTCATCTTCGTCGGCATGGACGTGCTCATCTTCGTCGGCATGGGCGTGTTCATCTTCGTCGGCATGATCATGTGCATGTTCAGATTGCTGCATACCTTCCATTGTTTCTTCCTTAACTACTAAATCAGCAAGAGTATCCATAAGGCTAACCGTTACAATTTCTTGGTTCATCGCTTGGACTACAACTTCATTTACCCATCCATCGGAATCGCCACCGTTATATACAAATAAATCTGCATTTGAAATGTTTGCAATGTCTTCGGTTGTTGGTTGGTAACTATGAAGATCAACACCGGTGTCGATCAACAAGGAAAGCTCTATATTGTTTGAATCATCCTTTATTATCTCTCTCATCCAATCGTATATTGGAAATGTTGTAGCAATTATCTTTATCTTTTCTGTTTCTGTTTCCCCAAACGAAGTACCCTGTGAGTCAACTGTATCAACCGACTGCGAACAGGACGAAAGTATCATGCTTAAAGATACTAATATTGCCATTAAAACTTTTCCAATTTTCATTTTTGCTACTCCTGTATTTACTTTTTGTTTTGAATTTGCGAACAATTTTCACATAATCCATATATAACTGCTTTTTGTGTATTAACGATAAACCCAAAGTTTTCAAGTGCTAACCCCGAAATCATTTCGGAAGCATATTTATTTAGATGATGTGTTGCGGTACATCTATCACATTTAAGGTGAATTACTCCACTACATTTATCCGGATCAATATACTGGTATAGCGTCTCACGATTTTTATCGTTAGCAACACGACATAATACCCCTTCATCTTCCAGCAGCGCTATATTTCGATATATTGCACTTCTGCTAATTCCCTCGTTACCCAGAATTAGTTCCAGTTGTTTAACACTAAACGATTCGTGTATATTTTCTTTAAAAAACGAAAACAAAATTTTTCGTTGATCGGTTGTATAGTGGTTAACTGAAATCACCTCCTAAAACTATATATAATTTGCGACTTAGTTTCAAATTCATTATATTCTATAGAATTAGTATTGTCAATGTTATATCGATAAATATGTTATTTTAGAATAATATTTTGTCAATATTAACAACTATTAAGTTTTACAAAAGGCTATCTCGTCATTCTAGCTATACTAAAACGAAACTACAATACTTAAATCAAAAATATTTGATTTAAGTATTGACAATTAATGATTATATGGTTATTATAGTAATAGTTCAATATTTTTTGATTTGAAGATTTAGCAAAATGTTTTATTTCCAAATAAGTAGTTGCGTATATAGGAGATTTGAAAGATGATAGAGGGATGGTTAGAGTATCTATCGATATTATTACTAGAGGTTAGCTGGCTTGCGCCAATACTGGCACTGCTCGCCGGTGTACTTACAAGCTTTACTCCCTGCGCCTTATCAAGCGTACCTATTATCGTAGGATACGTTGGCGGGACCGGTGAAAAAACAACAAAACGCGCTTTTGCACTATCACTTACCTTTGCTATTGGATCGGCTATAACCTTTACCATTTTGGGCATCGTTGCAACAACAGCCGGAACCTTAATTGGCACAACCTCTACCTGGTGGTATATTTTTTTAGGGGTTCTGATGCTTCTTATGGCATTGCAGACCTTTGGGTTATATGAGATTATTCCATCAAGCTATCTAATATCAAAAAGCAAAAAGAAGGGGTTCATTGGCGCTTTGATTGCCGGAGTTTTAGGAGGTGTTTTTTCATCACCATGTTCAACACCCGTGCTTATTGCTCTACTAGCGGTGGTGGCAGGCAGTGGTAACTTTGCATTTGGAATATTACTTCTACTTTTATATTCAATAGGGCACGGAATACTTGCTGTTATCTGTGGAACATGGGTTGGGTTTGTTCAAAAGTTAACTCAAAATGAAAAATACGGTAGATTAAGTAATATACTAAAAATAATTATGGGCGTATTAATGTCGCTAATTGGTTTTTATATGTTTTACCTCGCTTTCTAGCTATCTTTATTTTTTTATTGAAAAAACAAAAGCTGCCAAACAATGTGGCAGCTTTTGTTTTTGTTATATCCTCTTCAACTTTTTTATTATCCGATAGCAGATTTGCGGCACTTATAACAAACAATTCCAGCTATCGAGCTTTAACAGCTTATATTTTATTGTTAAAGGGATGATCAGCACATGCTCTTAAAGCAAGTCATACTAAAATTCGATTAGGTTCTATGTTTATATCATCTCTTTTTGTTTTTCTGTAAGTAGCCGATACCTCTCATCCCAAAGTTTTTTTGATAGGTCTACATAATAGGTGTGTGGGTTTTCCATACGAACCACCTCATCCCAAAGGTTATTGATGCTATCAAGGCAATGTTTTCGTATATCCTCTATTTCAGGGCTTTCGTAGCACAGTTTACCTTTATCAAATATTAATTTATGCAGAGGCTCTAATCTATAATTTTTAAATGTGGTGCTCTTCCATGTTTCTATCGGGTCGAAAAGAGTTAACGGCTTTGTTTCATCTATAAATTCATCATGCATACATATTAAGTCTGCCTCAGCAAAACCTGTTTCAACATCATAAATTCTATATAATTTTTTTAGATGAGGCGTTGTCATCTTCTCTACCGATTCCGACAGCTTTATTCGTGGAATAAATTTTCCATCCCGTTGTATAGCAACCAACTTGTATACACCGCCAAACACAGGGTCACTTTTGGCGGTTATAAGCTTTTCACCTATTCCATAGCCATCAACTGCAGCATTTTGAATCTGAAGATCTCTAATAATATATTCATTAATAGAGTTACTTGCAATAATCATAACGTCACTATAACCCGCTGCATCTAACATTTTCCGTGCTTTCTTTGAAAGGTAGGCAATGTCGCCGCTATCGATGCGAACAGCAACCGGTCTATGACCCAGTGGTTTTAAAACCTCGTCAAAAACCTTAATAGCGTTTGGTATACCGCTATTAAGCGTGGAATAAGTATCCACCAACAGGGTACAACTTTGCGGATAATTTCTTGCATATGCTTCAAACGCCTCATACTCGCTGTCGAAAAGCTGAACCCAGCTGTGAGCCATTGTTCCGGCAACAGGTATATTAAAGAGTCTTCCGGCCATAACATTGCTGGTAGCTTTACACCCTGCAATGTATGCAGCTCTTGATCCATAGTTTGCGGCATCGTATCCCTGAGCACGCCTCGCGCCAAACTCCATAACCGAGCGATCTCCTGCAGCCCTAACAATTCTACTGGCTTTCGTGGCTATCAAGCTTTGATGGTTAATGGTACAGAGCAAGAAAGTTTCTATTAGCTGAGCTTCAATAACCGGTCCCACTACGGTAATTACCGGTTCATTTTTAAATATAGGTGTACCTTCAGCCACGGAGTATACAGTACAACTGAATTTAAAATTAGCAAGATAATCTAAAAAGTCCTTCGAGAAAAGTTCTAACCCTTTAAGATACTCTATATCTTCAGGTGAAAAATTCATCTTTTGTATATACTCAATCAGCTGTTGCAGTCCGGCAAAGATTGCAAAGCCACCATGATCAGGCACTCTACGGAAGAACATATCAAAAACTACCATATCGTTACCGTGTCCACAATTAAGATAGCCATTTGACATGGTTAATTCATACAAATCCATGAGCATTGACAGGTTGCGATTACTTATCACCTCATCCTCCTATTTACATTTCTTCTTGCGGCACGTCTCTTTTTTAGGTTATATCTACGAATAGACAAAACCAACAACACAAGATAAACTATAACACCAAAAGCTATAATACCAAAAACTACTTTAAATGTTGTGCTGTTAAAAAAGTCTACCACTCTTGAGGTAAAGTATAGCATATCACTACGCTCATAGCTCTGTGCCGCTAATAGGTCTGTTGTTCCTATAACCGTATCGCCCCTTTTTACCGTTAATGTTCCGATAACGGTATCTTCCTCTATAGGTGCCTCAACAGATTCAGGTAAATCATATATCCTAGTTAACGACCGCTCGTCTTCATCGTTATGAAGCAACGAGTAAACTGATTCTGAAGGATAAAGAAGCAACGTGTCGCTATCCTCATTATAGAGTAACGGAACCTGTTCAACCGGTGCTCCGGCCTCAATAACCGACCTTACGGTAAAGTTATTATATGCCCAGTTATAAATATCTGCAGTAATGTCGAAAGCCGGTTTTGAAGACAATGCTTCACCTGCTGCATTAACTCCATCAGAGTCAGCTCCCATAACCACCAAAAGGTAGTTCTCACCGTTTTGGCTTGATGTTGATATATAGTTATGCCCTGCTTCGGGAAGGGTTCCCGTTTTCACGCCAAAAACATAGTCTTTATAGTATGATGTATTCTCATCCTGCATTGCGCAGGTGGTAACGAGGATACGCTGTTCTGTGTGCTTATTATTGGGTGGGATAGTATACCTTGATGAATTAGAAGCCTCAACAAAGGAGGGATGGCTCAATGCCTCCATTGTTATTTTAGCTATATCCCTTGCTGTTGTATATTGATCTTCATTATGCAATCCATGAGCGTTTGTAAAGTTTGTTGAGGTACACCCAAGCTGTGCAGCACGCTCATTCATCTCGGCAAAAAACAAAGTCATGTCTCCACCGGATAGATAATCAGCAACGATTGAAGCTGCCTCATTCGCACTTTGTAACATCATGGCGTAAAGTGCCTGTTCTGCGGTTATAGTTTCCCCCTGGCGAATATCTGCGGTAGAAACATTTAGGCCCACAAACTCATCGTAAATGTAGTTTGGTGCCGTCATGGTGATATTCTGTAAGTCCGGCACCTTTTCTATTAATAACAACGACGTCATTATCTTGGTTAGCGATGCAGGCGGACGTTTAGTATCTGCATTTTTTTCATACACTACTGTGTTGCTGTCAAGATTAATAAGAATTACCGATTCAGCATTAACATTAAAATCCGGTTCAAAGCTAGCATTTACAGACAAGCTAAGCATTAGGCAAAGAATTATTAATAGAGATAAATACTTTTTCATATAGACAAAATTACCTTTTTGATGTATAGTATACTAGTAACGATAAAGAAAGAGTGGAGGGAATATGACAAATATTTGGCATGATATCAGTCCGAGTAGAATAAACCCAACAGATTTTATTGCGGTAATCGAGATTGAAAAGGGAAGTAAAAAGAAATACGAGTTAGATAAGGAGACCGGGCATATAATGCTTGATAGGATTCTTCATACATCTACACATTACCCTGCAAACTACGGTTTAATACCGAGAACATTTGCAGATGATGATGATCCGCTGGATGTTGTGGTTATAAGTAGTGAGGTTATCCGTCCGTTAAGTCTTGTTAGATGTTATCCAATAGGCGTTATGTCTATGCTTGACAATGATAGGATGGACCATAAGATAATTGCTATACCGTTCGAAGATCCTTCTTACAACAGCTATAAAGATATTAGCGAGCTACCGGTACATATCTTTAACGAAATGAGCCACTTCTTCCAGGTATATAAAAACCTTGAAAAGAAAGAAACTGTGGTAAACGATGTTGAAAACCGTGAAGTAGCTATGGAGGTTATACAGGAAGCCCTAGATAAATATATTGAAAAATACTGCAGATAGCTAATCTTTAATATTATCATTCGTCCGCCTTGCGATTATAAATCGTGGGCGGCGTTTTGTTTCAAGATAAATCTTGCCAATATATTCACCAATTATTCCAAGACAAAGAAGTTGTACTCCCCCCATAAAAAAGATTGCAAAGGTTGTACTGCTCCAACCGCTAACGGTACTTCCAAAAAAGTATTGCAAAACTGCCCAAATTGCGCCGGCAAATCCTACAAGTGAAATTACTACACCAATGGTTGTTATAAGGTGAAGGGGCCGATTAGAAAGGCTTGTTATCCCATCAATGGCTAGCGCTAACATCTTAGAAAGTGGATAATGACTCTCCCCTGCCAATCTTTTTGTTCGGCTATATTCTACAGTAGAAGATTTAAATCCAACTAAAGGAACAAGGCCTCTTAAGAAGAGATTAACCTCGTTGAATTCAAATAAAGCTTCTAGGGCATTTTTAGACAAAAGTCGATAATCAGCATGGTTAAAAACAACCGAAGCACCCATACTGTTGATGAAATTATAGAAACTTTCTGCCGTAAACCGTTTAAAAAAACTATCGGTTTCTCGGCAGTTTCTAACTCCGTAAACAATGTCGCACCCATTGTTATATTCTCTCATGAATCCATCCATAGCATTAATATCATCCTGCCCATCGCAGTCGATAGATATTGATACATCGCAAAACTGTGATGCCTCGTAGAGACCTGCAAGCAGTGCATTCTGATGACCTCGGTTTCGAGAAAGGGAAATTCCGCAATAAAGCTTATCCTTTTCTGCGAGAGACTCAATTATACTATAGGTATCATCGGTAGATCCATCATTAACAAACATAACTCGGCTGTCCTTGGAAACAAGACCGGCATCTATATAGCTTAGAACCTTATCGCGAAACATTCCGCAGGTTTTAGGTAACACCTCAGACTCATTGTAACAAGGGATAACCAGATATAAAATTGGTAACATAAAAATCCTCACTACAGATTTATTCTAATGATTATAGCATAAAGTGAGAAAATAATCAACGAAATTTGCCGAAAGAAAAAAAACGTTTATTATATATTTCAACAAATACCGCCTATTAAACTATCTATAATATAATCTGACGTTTAAAATGATTAAGGAGGTTAAAGATGAGGCCTGCTGTGAAGGCAAGGTTTATACGGATAGGCGGTATAATAACTAAAAAAATGCCATACCTTTTACAGGTTGGTATTGCGATATTTGCATTTTTTGCTTCCTCTGCAAATATGTTTAACGGATTGTTCCCCCTCGGCATTGCCGTTGCTACCGGGGCGTCAGATCACTATGCTATAGCCGCTGCTGCTGGGGCCATTCTTGGCTATATCGCTTTTCTTGATCTTATGCTGGCTATGCAATACGGAATTGCCATTGTTGCCGCTTTATTTATTAGGCCGTTTTTCAGAGCGGTAAAAAACCGAGTGTTAGTTATGGGGGCAATCCCGTTAGTTGCAGCAATAACTCTGCTATTTATGAGGTTACTGCTTCCATTAGTTGACGAGAGTGCTGAGGTTCAGCTTCTCTCTACCCTCAGCGAATCTATGCTAATACTGTTTATTGCTTTTATGCTGTCCATCTTTTCGAGTGAAATTGTTCGACCGGAAAGATTTTCTCAGCTGTCCGGCGAAGGTAAGGCTTCACTTGTTTTTGCTTTTATTACTTTATCTGCTACTCTCCTAGCTATAGTTCCTTTTGGTTTTAATCTCGGTGTCTGCCTCGTAGGCCTGTTAACCTGCGTTATAGCATATAGTTACGGCGAGCGCATCTGCGGTGTTTTTGCTGTTGCGGTTCTTACTGCATTTTCGGCAACAAGACCGGAACTTATTCACAGCGCCATTGGAATCTCTGTTGGTGGACTTTTTGCAGGGCTTTTAAGCCATGGTGAAAAACTGGGGGTTGCCACCCTATTCTTTGGCTGTAGTGTTTTTGGTATGGTTATGGCACCTGATAGCTCTTCGGCGGCTGGATTCATTATTGAAATATTAGTTGCAACCGCACTGTTTATAGCCTTACCAAAATCATTACTTAAAACCGGATATCAATCCGATTCAACATCCCCTGATGTTCGTTCTGTAGCCGGCTTTTTATCAGGCCGATTGCAAAATTTTGCCGATGCATTAAATGAGATAAACGAGGTTGTTGCCGAGGTGTTTGTTCGTAGCTCTGCCAAAAACATTGGCGGACAAAGCATTGCCATCGATTATGCTGTTGAGAACTGTTGTAACGGCTGTAGCGGCAATGTTAACTGTTGGCATCAAAACCACAACATGACTACTGATGCCATGCAAACAGCACTTTCGGCAATATCCAGACGTGGCAGCGTTGGACCGCTTTGGATGGGAGAGGTTTTTAAACATCGTTGTTCCAAAATTAACGACCTGTGCAGCATTCTACATAAAGGGCATGCAGTTGCGGCTGCTGAGAGAAGCCGGTTAATGAAGTCAGAGATGATGAGAGGTACGCTATCAGAGCAGTTTTCCGCTATCGGAAGCGCTTTGTCTCTACTTGCCGGTGAAATATATCGTGAAGAAAGTGTTGACAAAAATAAAACTTCAAAGGTAATTGCTCTTTTTAAGGAGTTGGGACTAGCTCCCATTGAAGGTTCGGTTGTTATAGAAAAAAATGGAAAGATGCGAATAAGCGTAAGCTGTTGTAGAGTATATCTCGAGCAGGGACAGCGAACAGCTCTAACAGAAGAGATTGGGTATCTTCTAAATAGGAAATTTTTCCCCTGTGTTATAAAGGATTTTGAGTCGATAACGGTATTTGAATTTTACGAAGTAGCTCAGTTCACTATTGAGTTTGCTGCTTCCGGAAAAGCGGCAGACAGAAGCGGGGTAAACGGTGACATCCTGCGAACCTTTAGTGATGATTACGGAAATGCCCATGCAATTCTTAGCGATGGAATGGGGAAAGGGCGCGGCGCGGCCATAGATGCAAGTGTTGCCGCTGTGTTAAGTTCTCGCCTTCTATCTGCAGGGTTTAAAACCGAAGAGGTGGCAAGATTGGTAAATGTTGCGCTTTCGCTTAAAGCTAACGAAGAGAGCGGAGCAACACTCGACATACTTTCGGTAAATCTTTATACCGGCGACGGGGTTATTTTTAAAGCCGGTGCTGCCCCCACCTATCATATATCCGGAGATGAAATCCATTGCATTAATGCCGTTACTTTGCCAATTGGTATAATGTCATCGGTAAACGGAACCGAGGTTAAGGTAAAGTTAAAACTTTTTGACATAATTATTATGGTGAGTGATGGTACGATTGGAGATGATCCTGATTGGCTTCTCGATTTAATCGATCGGTTTCAATATAAAAACTCACGAGAAATTGCTTCTGCCATAATTGAAACGGCCAAAAATCGCGATAGTGAAAACTTGTATGGAGATGATATGTCGGTAATAGTGCTAAAAATTATCCCGGCTACCTCGGTCCACCGACGTGAAGATTCCCAAGAAGAGCTTCTTTCCGGTGCTGCTGTTTAACCTTGCTACTCGTTTCTACTTGTTTTTTTACAAAATAAACCCACAATACAAAATGAGCTTGGGACTGCTAATGAAACAAAAGCAACCCCTAGCTCATTTATATTTGTTTTAAATAATCGGTTTGATACGTTTATTGTTACGGATTAACAACATTGGTTGGTTTTCCTGATAAAAATGCCTTAACGTTATTTTCGGCTATCATCATCAATCGTTGTCGACTTTCCTTTGGCGCCCAGGCGATATGAGGTGTTATTATACAATTTTTGGCTTTTAACAATACATTGTCGCCCTTAATTGGCTCGCTGGAAACAACATCCACTGCTGCCGCTCCAACCTTGCCACTGTTTAATGCCTCGGCTAAATCTTCTTCTACAATGAGCGGACCGCGCGAGTCATTTAAAATAATTACCCCGTCCTTCATTTTCGCTATGCTCTCTTTGTTTATTATGCCCTCGGTAGAGGGAAATAACGGACAATGAAGTGAAACAATATCAGATTGTGATAACAGGTCGTCTAGTGTTACCATTTTCGCTATGTCTGTATTAACTGTCATGCTATCATATGCAACAACATTTAATCCAAAGGCAAGTGCAATATGAGCAACGGCTTGACCGATTCTTCCAAAACCTACTATCCCCATTGTTTTCCCCTTTAGCTCGATAAGCGGATAGTCCCAAAAGCAGAAGTCCGAACAATTCTCCCACTTACCTTCATATACTTGATCACTGTGGTAGCCTACATGATGGCATATTTCCAACAGCAATGCAAAGGTGTATTGTGCGACAGCCTGTGTCCCGTATGTAGGAATGTTGCAAACCGGTATTCCATGAGCTTTGGCGGACACAATATCAACTACATTATATCCTGTGGCCAGCACTCCAACATATTTTATGTTAGGGCAGGCTTCAAATGTGGCGGCTGATAAGGCTGTTTTATTGGTAATAACCAGCTCGGCATCACCAATTCTTTCTATAACAAGCTCATTGGGTGTGCGATCGTATACGGTTAAGTCACCTAAAGATTCAAAAACCTCCCAAGATAAGTCGCCGGGATTTTCGGTATATCCATCAAGAATAACAATCTTCATAATAATTCCCTCCTGTTAATCTTCAAGTAGCGCCCATGCCCTGTTAATCACACGTTTTGTGTTCGCTACAATAATATCAGCATCTTCGTTTTCCCAAGGTTTCACCTCAAACGACAAAACATAAGGATTGTCGGCACAGAAAAAGCCTTCGCGCTTTAGCACCCTAAAAAAGTCGAGTAACTCCGGCGTATCATTAGCACTGTTTGGAAATCCAAAGCGGGGGTGCAAATCACCATAAGCCTCACACTCCGGTTTAACAACGGCATTTCCAATATGAAAATGTGTGATATATGGTCGCAGGGTTTCTACAACAAACTTTGATGTTTCATAGGTGGTGGGGAAATGGCTTAGATCCACAATTAATCCAAAGTTATTATATTTTTTTCTAATTTCAGCCGCAAACTTTGCCGCATATGGTGCCGGACCGATCAAGGAAGCTTTATCCATATCATAATCAAATACTTCAAGCTCTATCATCATGTCCTTACCGGCGGCATAATTACATATAGTTTCTGTAGTTTTCACCAGCTGCTTAAACGCTATATCCTTATTAGCCTCCTCCCATTTACCTGAAAGGAATGCTATCCCCTTTGCGCCAAGATATTCTGCTTCATCAATTGCTTCTAACAATGTAGCTTCTGCCTTCTTGCGCTCCCCCTCGTCTATATCGTTCGGATTTAGCTTGGGACCCAGCAGGCGTGGTTGCGCTCCATAGCAAACCTTAAGATGTGATTGGGCAAGTAACTCCTTCGCCTTCCCACGTTCTGCATCATCGGGAATTAAGCAAACTTCTATCACATCAAAAAAGTCATCACAGGCAACTTTTTTAATTGCATCACAAGAACTTAACGCCGGATAACTCATCCACTGGATGGTTCCCATCTTAAAATATTTATGAATCGAGTCCTTCATCACATAGTTCCTTTCTGTTAAATTTATTTACCTAATATATTTATTCTTCATTATTGCAATGCAATTGCAAGCCAATATCTTTTGCATATTTAAAGATGAATTAAATATATTCTTGTGTTTTTCTAACGCTACATCGTCATAATGGCAGATATTAGGATACTTGTCAAGGTATAATATCATAAAGAACGGATTTTCGCTCCACAGGCTTAAATAATTATACCTGTTCTTTGCCAAAAATTCAATATATTTTTTCCAGCAGTCAATATATAAAACGGTTTCTTGGGTTGCTTCAAACAGCGTTCCATTGTCGTATGGTTCAAACAGCATATTAAGTTTCACTTGGATACCATGCAACGTTTCCATCTGCATTCATACAAAGGGTGTTTGCCCCCATCTTCTCTACATCTGCCGCAATTTTTGCACAGTCCAAAAGTGCAGCATCTTTTTCCTGCAGATTAAACTGTAAAACTCGCATCGGTTTCTCACATCACTTTTTCATAATCCACCCTTCTTGTTATGTATGCAAAAGCACTATAGAACTCCATTATAAATCGTGTAAAATTCTTTGATTGTTATTATTTTTTATTCTATAATAAAAAAGTTGAAAAGTAAATCAACTCATTTTGTTAAAAACATATACTTTTTTTATATAAATAACAGGAGGTGACATAACTATTTGTCACCCCCTGTTTCTTGGTATAAATGATTATTATGCTAAACCCACAAGCTGCTTGTATTAATCATCATCTCCATCATCATCGTCGTCATCGTCATCGTCATCGTCGTAATCGTAGTCATCATCACCATCGTCATCGTCGTAATCGTAGTCATCATCACCATCGTCATCATCGTAATCGTAGTCGTCATATATATCATCATTTATATCGTCTATATCGTTATCGATGTCATTCAGGTCGTCGAGATCATCATCGATATCATCCAGATCGTCTATACCATCTTCGATGTCGTCGTCAATATCGTCTGTTATATCATCAAGGCTATCATCCTCAAAATCAATTTCTCTTTTAACAACCTCTCCGGTTAAGGCATTGATTTCATACTTATATTCATCCCCGTTTGCTGTTTCATAATCAATCTCATATACCATTATGCCGTTCTCAAAGTCTAGCTCTACATCACGATCAACAATCAGATCAGCCGATACCCCATCTACGAGAAGTGCTGCATTTAAAGCATTTTCTATTCCGATATATGCAGTGTCGCTCACCTCTCCTAAACTACTAATATCATCTGTAACATCCAGCAGTAGTCCAAGTTCGGTAATGGAAAGATTGGCGAGTTGCACTGCATCATAAGTTGGTGACTGTGCTAATATCTGATTAATTAGATTAGCCTTACCATCAGACACCTCGTATCTATCGGCAGTTTCAGCGGTATTTTCGGTGCTAACGGTCTGGCTTAATACCGCTCCGTCTATCTGTGCATCATGCATCACCGATTCTATTGCAAAGGCTAGCTGTTGTTGCAGTTGTTCGCCTGTATTTGCGTCGGCATCCTCAACTGTTAGCAATATAGAGTTCTGGATATCGGTAATAAATCCGTTCCTCAACATAGACCCAACAATAGCATTTACTGCAAGCTCGGCATCATTTCCTTCTATCGTCATCTCTCCTAAAACTATTTTACCCTCAGCGTTAAGAGCGGTTGCACTTAGCACCTTATTACTTTTGTTAACTGTCAGCTCAACACTGGGATTAACATCAAGCGATATCGTTGCCGCAGTTGCAAAATTAATATTATAACCATATACCCCTACCGCTAACATTATGCAGGCAGCAGCTGCTGCAATTGCTGTAAAAATTTTCTTTTTATTTTTAGTTGGATTCATAATAAGTACCTTTCCTTCCTTTCGGTCACAGCCTTGGAGGATGGCATCAAAAACGTCCGGCGTTATTTTTTCATAGGACTGTTTTATTTTTTGTTCAAAATCTTGATTACTCATAATTAGCCTATTCCTTCCTCGGTCAATTTTTCTCTTAATTTTTTTATGGCTCTGTGGTACTTAGAAAGTACAGTCGGGATTGGCAGCTCCACAAATGCTGCAATCTCTCGATGCTTAAATCCTGCTACAGTATGTAGTACCACTATCTGTTGTTCTTCCTGTGAAAGTGAGTTTAAACATTCGCTAAGTATTACTCTTTGCTCAGTTGATAAACCTTCAGCTGCTTCGAGAAAAGGTTCAAAATCTTCTATCTGAACCGTCTTCTTTTGTTGTCGCATCTTCATAAAACACAAATTCTTGGCGATTGTCATAATCCATGCCATAGGTTTCCCATGAGGTTTATATCTGTCTGCTGAATTATATATTGTTATGTAACAATCCTGCATAACATCTTCTGCATCTGCAGAGTTTTTTAAAAGAGAGAGAGCATATGCAAAGACTGATGTTTTTGTCTTATTGTATAAAAGTTCAAGTGCCGACCGGTCACCCTGCGCTATCTCCTCTATACAGTTATCCAAAAAGCTATCCTTGGTTGCGGTTCCTGTTAATGACGTCAAACAAAAAAGTAACATATATTTTTCTCCCTTTCACTATGTTAATGCATAGACATAGTGTTTTATTGCATAGATAATAAAAAAATTTTGTTTTTTTATTTACAAACTTATTGCATAGTGTTAATATTTAGATATTATTATACCTTATGTTACACTGCAATTGCAAGAAAATCATAAACGGAGGGACTTATGACCGAGCTGAAAAATGCTTGTTTAGCAGCAAAAAATGCGCTTCCTTTTTTGCAGGAAGCATCACATACATTAAGATGCAAGGTTATAGCAGATTTAGCCATGCTACTTGAAATAAACAAAGACTACCTTATATCTGAAAACAAAAAAGATATAGAAAATGCAAAAAAAAATGGTCGTCCTAATGCCATGGTGGATAGATTAACCTTAACAGATGAGCGTATTAAAGGTATATTTTCCTCACTTAATAAGGTTGTTTCCCTTCCCAACCCTCTTGGGCATAGCATTGGTCATGTTCATCCAAATGGTATGAAAATTAATAAAATAACCGTCCCACTAGGTATAATTGCAGTTATATTTGAAAGCAGGCCTAATGTTACTGTAGATATTGCTGCGCTTGCTTTAAAAACCGGAAATGGGGCTATTCTTCGGGGCGGAAGCGAAGCTATATACACAAATATTGCTTTAAGCACGTTAATATCAAAAGCATTGTTGGATAATAATCTGCCAAAAGAGGTTATCTATCTTGTTAAGGACACCTCCAGAACAACTGCCGATGAGCTGTTAACACTTCGAGGATATATCGACATTCTTATACCGAGAGGTGGTGCGTCACTAATTCAACATACCGTTAACAATGCTAAAGTTCCTGTTATAGAAACTGGGGCCGGAATATGTCATATATATGTAGATGATACTGCCGATATTGATATGGCGTTGAAAATTCTTGAAAATGCTAAAACACAACGACCTTCAGTTTGTAATTCCGCCGAAACTTTGCTCTGCAACCAAAACATTGCAGAAAGTTTTTTGCCTCTTGCAAAGGAGACACTGGATAAATCCGGCGTTATCTGGCATGGATGCGAAAAAACAGTGCAAATTCTTAAAGATATTAACCTTGCTGATAACGATAACTTTGCTACCGAATATAATGATCTTGAAATTAACTGTCGTATAGTAAATGATATTAAAGAGGCAATCAAACACATTTCACAGTTTGGAACAATGCATAGCGAGGCAATTGTAACTACCGATATGAAAAGAGCGCGGGTTTTCACATCAAGTGTAGATGCAGCTGTGGTATATGTAAATGCATCTACCAGATTTACTGATGGAGAAGAATTTGGCCTTGGCGCTGAGATAGGAATTTCAACTCAAAAGCCCCCGCCACGTGGGCCGATGGGACCCTCTGCCCTAACAACAATTAAATACATTGTTGAGGGTGAGGGACAGGTGAGATAGGTTTTTCATTAATATAGTTAATCATTGCCTTATATTTTTTTGATAAGGCTTATTTAGCTTGCAAGATATACCTTTGCATTATGTACCCTGTGCAAAAACAATGTGTTTCTAAGGCTTTCAGGTTCGAGTTATTCATAAAACTCTAACGAGGCTCATTGTGCCGAAGTTGTGGTTTTTAATAGAATTTGGACAGCTGTTTCAAATCTTTGATTCGAGTAATAGGTAAGATTATTTATAAAATTTTTCATATTTAGTGGAAATTTGATAAAAAACATGTTAATATATCTATATATATTTTTTTGTAGGTGAAAATTGACACATAGCGATAATGTTTTTGGGAAAAATGCGGTAGAAGCTATTTTAAAGGGCGATGCTACCGTCGATAGGTTATATATTTCTAGCTCTATGGAACGCAAGGTTGCATCTTATTTCGAGGCACTTGCAAAGGAAAAGGGAGCCGTTGTTAAATATACTCCTTCACAAAAGATGGATTTAATGGCCGGAGGCGGTAAACACCAAGGGCTTATTGCCATTGCAGCAGAGATAGAATATCTTTCTATTGCCGACCTGGAACAGCTGGCAACCAACACAGATCAGGCTACTTTTTTGTTGCTAGACGAGATATCTGACCCGCATAACCTTGGTGCAATGATAAGAACTGCATATCTTTTTGGTGTTACTGCAGTGGTTATTGGAAAAAGAGGTGGTTGCTCGGTAACAGCAATTGCTGTAAAATCTTCGGCAGGTGCAGCACATCGTATCCCAATTGTTAGAGTTGCAAATATGGGTGAAGCTGTAAGAAGACTGAAGGATAATGCTGTGTTTGTCTTTGCTGCTGATACAGATGGAACTCCTTTGGAGAAGATGGATTTCAGTGGCAAATTGGCGATTGTTATGGGTAGCGAAGGAAATGGAGTTAGTCCACTGGTAAAAAAACTTTGTGACGGAAAAATTACAATCCCACATCGTATGGACGATTCTATCGATAGTCTAAACGTTTCCGTAGCAGCGGGTATTATTTTACAAAAAATGAATCGTATATAACTCTAATTAAAGAAGTTAAGAGGTGAGAGGTGCAGAATAATTTCAACAATCAGGAGAGTATCGAAGACATATTAAATCAGGTTCGGCAGAAAAAACAGTCAGGTGGGTCAAACTCGACCGGTAATAATAGCGATGAAAAAAAGTTTGAACCTGTATTCAAACCGGAGTATAAAGAAAACAGCAATATAAATTTTTCAACACCGCCTGCAGTGGAGATACAGTCTACGGCAAGACCAAAGCCGAAAGGTCCTGTTTTTGGTGCAAGACCACCGGAACCGGTAAAAGAAATACCGATCCCTCCACCGGCACATAATAAAGGACATGGCGTTGTTACCGGCTTATTGGGAAACCTTGATCATGCGTCTCAGAACAAGGGGCAACAACCCGCCAAGGATTTTTCCTATCCACAAACGCAACAGGAATACATAAGCCAACAGCAGCAGGTACAACCAAGCTCGGATGGAAAAGGACATGGCGTTATTACGGGACTTTTAAATGACCTTGATCGCCCATCTAAGCCACAGCAGCATGCACGTGCTGTACCCACTACACGTCCTGCTGTGCCTCCCCCACCGACACCGGCAACAAATCCAACCCCAATTGTTAACGAGGTTGTTGATGTTGCTCCTAAACAGCAGATTGAGGAAACTCCACCAACTCCTCCACCTATAGCAAAGCCTGTTGTTTCCGAAACTTTCACTCCTCCTAAGAAGAAAAAATCGACAACTACTTTCATTCCAAAGGAACGAGTAATTACTAAAGAGGTTAACAAGCCTACCTTTCAAAGCCTAAAAGAGCTTGAAAACCGCATGAGTTCAATGGAATATACAGATAATTCCGATACTGTTCCATCCGGTGAACAAGGCGATAACTTAACCAGAACCGGATCAATTAGGGTTGAGGCTTTAGGTGATGAACGCTTTTATGAGTTCTTTAGCTCAACCGTAGCGATGGACAAAGAGGCGTTAAAGGATGCTGTAAAGGGTAAAAAACGTAAACGCACCATGCGTAACTACTTTAACACCACCAGCATAAACACCGGTGATGTACCTCGCTCAGATGCATTTGTCCCCCCTCAGGACGAGCAGGTTATTGAGGAGGCAGTTGATGAGATTGATATCGAAGATTACAACGATTTAACCGATGCTGCCGGCATTTTACAGGATCTAAAAAGGATGACCCGCTTTGCCTTTTTCAGATTATTTGTAATAACATTATTAGCAGGAGCAGTTACCTATCTTTCGATTGCATTATTTTTCGTTAGTCCTCTCCCCTCTATTTTTCTTGGAGAGGGTGGTGACTTAGCTATATACTACGCACTTCTGGGATTATTAACACTCACTGTTTTGGTAGCTTTCCCAACTTTTGGTAGAGGATTTACAGGCCTTTTCTCCATTCCTACGCAGGACAGTTTTGTTTTCATTTCAATACTTGGATCTGCCGCTCAGATAGCAGTATTAGCCATTACAGATGTCTCAGCAATAGCAGAAGAAGTTACAATTTTTGCACCTTTTGCAATGTTGGCCTATCTGATAAATGCTCTTGGCCGTTGGTTACAGTTAAAAGGTATAACCACCAACTTTTCTATTGCAAGTGAAGGGTTTGACCATTCTGCCGCATATCTAGTAAAAAACAGGGAGGCCGTATTAAAACTTACTTCCGGTATAAAAGAAGAGTATCCTGAACTGCTACTTTCAAGGCCTACAGCGCTGGTTAAAAACTTTTTAAGACAGAGTTTTAGCCCTCATGAGAGTGATAGAAACGGTAGAAGATATGGAATAATAATTTTCCTTACTGCTGTTGCCGCTGCATTAATCACCTACTACCTTACCCAGGGTAATCTTGTTACTGTTATTTCGGTATTTGCTGCAGTATCGGTTATAGCCTCGCCACTTGCCTCAATCTTTGTTCAGGTTCTCCCTACCGTATTGATGAATAAGAGTGCCTCACGCGTTGGTGCTATTATACCAGGTTGGGAAGCAATCGAGGGCGTAGGAAAAACCACAGCTGTTATGCTTAATTCTCATGATATATTCCCACCAACCTCGGTTAGGCTTCATGCAATTAAAACCTTTAACAAGGAGCAACGTATCGATCTTGCTATTCTGTATGCCGCAAGTGTTCTAACCAATGCTTGCTCAACTTTAAGGGATATCTTTTTATCCATGATTGAAGGCAAAACCGAAATGCTTTTCGAGGTTGAATCCTTAACCAATGAGGTTGGGTATGGGTTTACTGCATGGGTTGACGGAAAGCGAATCAATATCGGTAACCGTGATTTAATGGAAAAGCACAACATTCCCTTGCCATCAATGGATTTTGAAAGCAGATTTTCAAAATCTGAACGCAGTGTTATTTATCTTGCTGTTTCAGGAAACCTTTACTGCATGTTTCTGGTATCTTACGTTGCCGATGAAGACATTGCCATGACTCTTAATATTCTGCGCCAGAGCGAGGTGTCCTTGTTGATTCGTTCAGATGACTTTAACGTAACGAGTGAGCTGGTTTCGCAGAAATTTGAGATTTCACCAGATAATTTAAAGGTGCTAAATAGTAAGGAAGACGAAATTGCTCAACGTTATACCAACTACATGCCTGATAGCGAGGGTATAATGACCCATTTTGGAACCTTTTCTTCCTTTATCGGTGGTTTACGGGCGGCCTCAGCTGCTGAATCTGCAGAGAGGATGGCTTCTGTTCTTCAAGCTATAACGGTAATTATCAGCCTAATGATAACCGTTATTTTATCGGTTACATCTGGATTGCACGGACTTCATTCAGCAATTATTTTAGCCTATCAGCTTGTATGGATGATTATTACAATTATAGTTATTATGATAAAGCGATACTAACACTAAAATATATTTACAAAGTACATATGAATAAATCCATCTTTTCTGACTAAACTACACAGTACAACGCAGGAAAGGTGGATTTTATGAATGATAACAAAAAAGGGTTAACAGGTTTTTTTAAATCAAAGGGATTTTATATAGTATTGATAGTTTGTGTTATAGCAGCAGCTGTATCCTCCTATCTCGCTGTAGAAACCCTTATGGATCATTTCGTTTCAGATGGTAACTCCTTTATGAGCGAATCGGCTATACCAAATAATGATTTAGGAGCACCGGTTGATAACTCACAAACTAATGTTCCTATAAACCCAGACACAGAGGATGAAGACTCTAACGATAGTAGTGCTGCATCATCTTCACAGCAGGAAGAAGAAGATGAAATTGTTGATACGGTAGCTGAAACCGATAGCGACAGCGATCTTGATTCACAAACTGCTGAAATAGAGGAAGAAATCGTTGAAACTGCTGTAGAAGCAACACCTGCTCAGGCTGTTGATGATACAGCCGAAGAGCCTCCCAGCTTCACCATGCCTGTTTCGGGAAGCGTAGTTACGGAATTTAGTGGTGATGAGCTTGTATATAATAATACAATGAATGATTGGCGAACTCATAATGGAGTAGATATCGCTGCAGCACTTGACACCGCAGTAATGGCCGCTGTTGGCGGCGAGGTTATCAGTGTTTCTATAGATGATTTATGGGGCGGTGTAGTTGAGATAGCTTCAGAAGATGTAACTATTCGTTACTGTGGTCTCAACCCGGATATAGCTGTTCAAAAAGGACAACAGCTACGCTCGGGTGAAATCATTGGAAAGATAGGTGAAGTGCCAGCAGAAATAGCAGATGAACCTCATATTCATATTGAAGCGATAAAAGGTGAAGAATATTTTTCTTTTACCGATCTTAAGTGAGTGAATAATCTGTCGATTATATTACCACCGCTACGGTTGACTGTGGCGGTGGTTTGTGGTAAAATATTATGGAGATTATGTAAGGAAAACTATGAAGTACCGAAAGTTAAAAAATAAGTCTTTAACGAGGCTTGTTGTATATATTTTATCAGGATTAGTTCTGGTGGTTGGCCTTGGTGTTATTGGGATTAGTTCCTTAACGTCAGAGCCCGACGAACTCGTTTCTTCGAGCTATGCATCAAACTCTTCTACAGTCGCAGTTATTGCCGAACCTGACAGTGCTCCCAGCATTGATAGTTCTGCTACATCTACATCATTATCAACCGAATTATCATCAACCTCTCAATCTGATTCAGCGAAAGACCTAGAATCTGCTTCTTCATCACATACAGATGAAGAGGTTGTCTCTAGTGTACCCTCAGATATTAATAGCTCGGTTCAGGTTGTGAATGATAGTGAAGAGTATCGGGCTGTCTGGATATCCTATCTCGAGCTTGAGGGGATCAACATGTCATCAGAACAAAGTTTCACCTCTTCAATAAAAACCATGCTCGATAACTGCGTATCTACAGGAATTAATACCGTTATCTTTCATGTAAGACCATTTGGCGATGCTTTGTATAACTCGTCTATCTTCCCTACCAGCCACCTTGTTACCGGAACTCAGGGTTCTTCTTTACCCTACGATCCATTAAATGTGGTAATTAATCTATGTAGAGAAAGAGGGCTTCGAATAGAAGCTTGGATTAATCCTTATCGAGTACAGTTAACGAGCAGTAAGCCTGCTTCGCTAGCCTCTAATAATCCGGCTGTAGTATATATGAACAATCCAGCAACATCCGACTATGTTGTTAGTGCTAATGATGGCCTTTACTACAACCCTGCATATACCGAGGTTCAAGATTTAATTGTATCCGGCGTTGTTGAAATAGTAAAGAACTATGATATTGACGGCATACAATTTGATGATTATTTCTATCCAACCACCGATGCAAGCTTTGATAGTGCCGCTTATTCCAAGTTAGGAGGCGGAGTTGGCCTCGCCAACTGGAGAAGGTCTAATGTTAACAGTCTTGTTACCAAGGTTTATTCCGCTGTAAAAAATGCCGATCCCTCTGTTGTATTTGGTATTTCTCCTCAGGGAAATAACGATAACAACTATAACACACAATATAGTGATGTTAAGTTATGGCTTTCCACGCCCGGCTATGTTGATTATATAATGCCACAGCTTTACTGGGGTTTTAATTATCTAACAGCCTCCGGGCGAACGGATTACCAGTTTGTAAATCTTAGTAACGAGTGGGCATCATACCCTCGTGCCGCTTCTGTTTCTCTCTATATCGGGCTTGGCGCATACCGTATTGGGGTTGGCGATGGCGGATCTAATGATCAAGCAGAGTGGAGTTCCGGCAACAATCTTGCAAAACAGGTTGAAGCGTTGCGACAAATTAGCGGGGTTTCAGGATTTGCACTTTATCGGTATGGCAGCCTATTTAGTAATACTGATCCTCTTGCTGCACAGGAGATTGCTAACCTAAAATCAACTCTCGGGTAAATTAGTATATTAATAAAGCTCCACCGTTGTGCCGGGATAAAAATATCCTAAAATATCGCGATATGTGTAACCGTTTTCTGCCATCATTTTGGCACTGTATTGTGACATCCCCACACCATGCCCCATACCCTGTGTGGTGAATATAAAGACATCATCAACAAACTCTATCTGTATAGCATTCGATCTCAGGCCCAGACACTCACGCAATTTATCTGACGGAATCACCACTCCCCCGGCTGTTATTTCGGTTAGGTATCCGTAATCATTATATGCCGGGGCAGTAAACCACTCTATCGGTTCGCCTTTTAACTCCGTATTAGGGAATTCAACCATCAACACATCATATATTTGTTGTGCGGTAAAGGTAATTTTCTGCATGTATTCCGGGGAATGTGTATCATATGGTGATTCCACCGAAATTAAGTAAGGTAATTCTGTACCGAATACTAAGTCGCTCGGAAGTGTTTTACCGTTCGACAAAGGGAAATAACAACTTAAAGCTGCCTTTCCTTCGTATAAAACCGCTTCACCCAGTACCGAATTAACAATATCTGATAGGTATTTATAGTTTTCTTCATAGCCATCACCCCAAAGATGTTTTAGCTCCTCTTCGGTTGCAAACCCTTCGTATTGCGATGGTGTTGCTGAAAAATCAGCATTCATTGGTGTTTCAGATGCTTCCTTGTTTTCAGCGCGAGCCACTGCGTAACTATATGCCGCAACAGTCTGCGCTTTTAATGCCTCAATCGGACTAGATAGCGTCATCTCAACAGCAAGTGCACCTATTAGGTACTCTGTTGACGAAACAATAACAACATTTGAACGATCGTTGCAGTATATCGTAAACTCAGAAAATTTAGCCTTATTAGCTTGTAACGACTCCTCTGGCAGCTCGCTTTCACCGGGCTGAATAGATTCAAACTGTGTACTCTCTTGCTCTTGTGGCTGTTCATCTTCTATAGCTACACCCGGTTGGCTATATGCTTTAGACAATAGCATCCATGAATAAGGCGACAAAAAACTAACCGTTCCAAAAAATAGTAATAATGCAATAATCTTTTTCATTTTAGTATCCAATCCTTTCAGATTTTTCCTCTTTTTAAAAGATTATGCTTTACGCTATGATTATATACCGACAACAGTGCTACTTTAGTTAAGATTATTTATGTTTATACATCGAGGTTTTATGAAAACAGTATCTTTAGTATTCATATTGTTAATATGTCTTTTTTTAGGTATGGCAAGGTATTATGACCTTAGCTATTTTACAGGCGCAGATGGCCTAGTTACGGTAATGAACGCTTCAATAAGATATCTTACATTTTTAGTACCAATAATACTGATTTTCGTGCATTCTACAATTTTCTTAAGAAAACGCGGTAGAACAATTTCCGGAAAAGGCTTTTACATAATTATGTTACTCGTTGGAATTATTCATATATTTGCTTCGGTTTTTTTATATCTTTATGTTATTAGCTTAGGCTCAACGCTAACTGAAATAATTATTGCAGTTGCAATGTTTTTATCTGGAATATGGTTTACCTTAAGTGGCTTTGTATCCTTAACCTCAAACCAGCTTGCTGTTGGACCGATGTTTTTTGCATTGTTTGGAACAGCCTATTATTATATCCTTATGCTCTATCGTTTTGTTACAATCATCTCCTCAACAGATAGAGTATCATCTATTATAGAGGTGCTCGTTCCTATGACTGTGGTAATATTTTTAACCAGCCTTGTAAAGCATCTATATGGCCTTTCTAGATCTGCTTTTGCCATATCAATTTCAGGCTTAATTTGCTTTCTTTTTGCTTCCTCCATCTCCTCGGCAGAGGTAATTTACGGTATAATAAACAACACCATGTTACCGGTGCCGTTTTTACAAAATATTTCATCGTTTAGTATAGGTCTTCTAGCTCTATATACAACAATATATTATAACAAGGATAAGAAGATAAGAGTTATGACTATATATTAATACCCAAGTTCGTCTGATAGGCTCTCGTCGTGAAATACCCATTCATCGTCTACATCTAATGCGTTAAAGGCTTCGCTGTCGTTCCTTATAACAATCTTTTGTATTCCGGCATTAATAATTAAACGTTTACACATAGAACAGCTGCTTGCATTTGCAACATATTCCCCACTTGCCTCCATACCAACAATATACATAGTAGCACCAAGCATGTTTTCTCTTGCGGCACTTATTATTGCATTTGCTTCGGCATGTACGCTTCGACATAGTTCATATCGTTGGCCCCGAGGCACCTGCATCCTTTCACGGCGACACACACCGATATCACAGCAATTCTTTCTGCCTCTGGGTGCACCGGAAAAACCTGTTGAAATAATATTATCATTCTTAACAATTACCGCGCCATAGTTACGGCGCAGACAGGTTCCGCGCTTTGCAACCGTTTCAGCTATGTCCAGATAGTAGTTTGTCTTATCACGACGCATATCTTCCCTCATAATGTAGATGTTAATAAAATTTTATAACATATTGTCGATAATTGCAAGAGGAAAATTAATGAAAATTGATAAAACAAAATTATTAAATGCAGCGGTAGATGCTGCAATGCTTGCTTACAGCCCATATTCCGGCTTTAAGGTTGGTGCTTCAATACTTGGTGTGGATGGTAATATCTACACAGGTTGCAATGTTGAGAACGCTTCTTATGGCATAACCATCTGCGCTGAACGCACTGCAGCCGTTAAGATGGTCTCAAGTGGTTGTCAAAGTATAGTAGCTCTGGCAGTTTACTGTGCTGCAGGAGAAAGCTGCATGCCCTGTGGCGCATGTAGGCAATTTTTAATTGAATTTGCAAAACAGGATACACCAATATATACTAAAGGAAATAAGTTACAACAGGATTTTACTGTGGGAGAATTACTTCCACATGCATTTAGTGGAGCTTTTGATGAAAAAATATGATTTAACTAACCGAAATACCATCTCCAGGCTGTGTACAGAATACGGTGCCATGCCCACAAAAAGATTTGGCCAAAACTTTATTGTTAACCCTAGTCTTTGTCCTAAGATTGTTGAATACTCGGGGATAACACCTAGTCATGGAGTTTTGGAAATAGGCACCGGTATAGGAACCCTTACCGAACATCTTTGTGAGGCTTCTTCTAAGGTAGTTAGCTTAGAGATAGACCATCGACTTAAACCTATTCATGAGGAAACATTGGCACACTGTGATAATCTAACGGTGAGATTTTGTGATGCAATGAAAACTGATATCCCCGCTCTTATAAAAGAGGAGTTTGCAGGCATTCCGGTAGCTGTTGTTGCCAACCTGCCTTACTACATTACCAGCCCCGTTATTATGATGCTACTAGAAAACCCTGCCGGTTTTGAGAGTATTACTGTTATGGTGCAAAAGGAAGCTGCCGATCGACTATGTGCAGATGTTGGCACTAGGGAAAGCGGGGCCGTAACTGTAGCTGTTAGCTATTATACTAAAACCGAAAAGCTGTTTGATGTTCAGGCCGGATCATTTTATCCCCCACCAAAGGTTGCTTCCAGTGTTATTAGGCTATCGCCTCAAACCCCGCTTCCTTATCCCGTTGCAGACGAAAAGTTGTTCTTTAGAATAGTAAGGGCAGGTTTTGAGCAACGAAGGAAGACACTAGTAAATGCTTTAAATGCGTCTTTTAGCCAAGGGAAGGTCGTTTTAACCGATGTGGTTACAAGCGTTACCAATAACGCCAACATACGTGCTGAAAAGCTTACTATGCAGCAATGGCAACTACTTTGCGAAAAAATAGCTTTGTTAACTTAACAATATCTTAGCCCCTCGTAAAGTAAAATCGCTGTAACCTAGCCAAATCACTGTATTACTCAGATTCCTAGCTAAGTGTTATTTGTATAATCATCAATTAATCAACGGTATTTAGCAGGAATAGTTAGATAATACCAATAATTCATGCTTCTCTTGTTTCTGTTTTTTGATTTTCTACCAAAAAAATATAATCAAAATAAACAATGTTGAATTATAATTCTGTTATATGGCTCGATAAATAATTACTATTGTTCACCAAAATATTCACTAGCTAGTAAACTATAAATTGCTGTATCAACTATCCCTTTATTATTTACATCAGCTTCACGCAGCGTCCCTTCATATTTAAAACCGCATTTTAACAGTACCTTTCCTGAGTTGACGTTGTTAGGGTCGTGTTGTGATTCAATTCTATTTACCTTTACCTCGTTAAACAAAAAATGTATTATAGCTGTTAGCGCCTCGGTTACTATACCATTGTTCCACCATTTACTGCCAATGCAGTATCCAACTTCAGTTGCTTTTAATAATTCCTTTAATCCAACTACTCCAATGGTACCGATTGGCTCATTAATTGCTTTTAAAACTATTGCCCATTGATAATAATGCTTTTTTTCGTAAGATTTTATCCAACCGTTTAACACAAATTCAGTAACCGAAATATTAAGATGTGTTGGCCATCTTAAATACTCGGTAACTTTTTCGTCGCTCGTCCAGTTCTTAAAGGCAGCTTCGATATCATTTTGGGTTATTTTTCTCAATATAAGTCTATTAGTTTCAAGCGTTTTAGTTCCAAGATGATTCATAATTTGTCCTTAATTATTATGTCAGTTCTAAACAAGAGGATTTCTATGACCACAGTCTATTTTGTAAGGCATGCAGAGCCAAACTATAGCAACCACGATGACAGAACACGCGAGCTTACAAAAAAGGGGTTAATAGATAGAGAATTGATTACAACCTATCTATCAGATAAAAAAATCGATATTATTTTATCCAGTCCATACAAAAGATCAATAGATACAATCATACACTTTGCAGATAAACATAATATCTCTATTCAGCTTATAGATGAATTCAAAGAGCGCCGTGTTGATAGTAGTTGGATTGATGACTTTAATGCCTTTTGTAGGGCACAGTGGAATGATTTCACATATAAATTAACAGATGGTGAAACCTTAGGGGAAGTTCAAGCTCGAAATATTAAGGCTTTGCGTCAAGTTTTAATAGCATATAGAAATAAAAACATTGTTATAGGTAGCCATGGAACTGCATTAAGCACTATAATTAATTATTTCGATAATTCTTTTGGATATAATGAGTTCACTAAGATAAAAAGATTGTTTCCATGGATAGTAAAATTCACCTTTGAAGAAAACAATTTACTCTCAATAGAAAAAATTAATGTCTTTAATTATTAGGAGTGTTTATAAATGAAAAAAGCGATGTGATTTTCTCACATCGCTTTTTTATCAAGTATCCTTAATAGAGAAACCTAGCGTCTCCTAAATTATTTTAGGCGAGCTTCCTGCTTCTCAAGCTCATCACAAAGCTCTTTTGGCATTCTTGAGCCGATTTTGGTGTAGAACTCACGGCAAGCTGCTGCATCTTCAAGCCATAAAGCCTTGTCTACATCAAGAAGACCTTCAACAACATCAAGAGTAATTCCATCACCTTCAAGTCCGGCAATGTCGATGTCCTTAGCATTAGGAATAAATCCGATTGGGCTCTCTACTGCATCAGCATTACCATGGCAACGCTCAACAATCCAGTTAAGAACGCGCATATTATCGCCAAATCCAGGCCAGATAAACTTGCCATCGTCGTCGATACGGAACCAGTTTACGTTAAAGATTTTTGGTGCTTTATCGCCAAGTTTTTTACCCATTGTTAACCAGTGGCCGAAGTAATCACCAATGTTGTAACCGCAGAACGGTAACATTGCCATTGGGTCACGACGGATAACACCCTGCTGACCTGCTGCTGCAAATGTTGTTT
>CAYJBH010000002.1:0-146536 GCA_964368625.1 uncultured Oscillospiraceae bacterium | reverse complement strand
AAACTCCCGTCACGGTGCATTTAATATATTACATCAAAACACGATATTTGTCAATACCTTTTTATATATTTTATTTTTTTATTCTGTTTTGTTAACAATAAACAGATAGAGCGATTTTTTTTATACACATTCACCAATCAAATAATGGAGTTAAAAATCTAGTAGGGAAGGAATTCAATTTCTTTTTTCTAATGTAGCAAAATAATACTTAAAAAACTTTTGCTACTTCAGAAAAAAGAAAAGATAATTCATTTAATTATAGAAAAAATTGAAATAACTATAATTTATCGACAGCTGTTATTTATACGAGCGCTTTATTATAGCTTCAACATCATCATCGGTAAATACGATTGGATCGGCGGAGTAAAGGCCAGCCATAGTGTCGCGTGCATTTACGGCATATTTCCTAATATCATCGTAGTTCATACCATAATCCGACATCTTGATATCATCTACTTCACAGTTTTTCATAAGTTCACGAAGAGCGTCTACAAAATCAATAGCTTTGGTTGCATCAACTTTTCCCATTGCTTTTGCCATATCTACCATACGTTTATCACAACGTCCACTGTTTGCTATAAAGGTATAATACTCTAAGCAAACGCTTATTAAGGCGGCACCATGCTCAAAACTTGGATGGAATGCGCTTATTGCATGGGCGATACTATGTTCGCTTATACAGCCGGAAGTAGACTCTACCATGCCAGCTAAGGTATTAGCTAAAGCAACATCTGCTCTAGCATCAATGTCGTTGCCATTTGAAACTGCCTTTGTAAGCGATTTCGCTATTAATTCGATTGCCTTTATAGAATATAGATCACTCATTACATATGCAGTATTGTTAAGATATCCCTCGGTACTGTGAAATAAAGCATCAAACCCCTGATAAGCAGTAAGTTTTTTTGGAACGCTTACCATAAGTTCAGGATCTACTATAGCAAGTTTTGGGTAGGTTTTATCGTAACCAAAACCAATTTTTTCGTTAGTCTCGGTTTTCGTAATAACAGTCCAGGGGTCTGCCTCGGTGCCGGTACCGGCTGTTGTTGTGATGGCTATTATAGGCAGAGGATCATTTTTTATAGGTTGTTGCTTTCCGCTACCACCGCCTAGATAGTCCCAATAATCCCCATCATTTGTTGCCATAATTGCTATAGATTTTGCAGAGTCAATAGCACTTCCACCACCAAGTCCTATAACAAAATCTATTTTATTTGTTTTACATAGTGCTGCAGCTTCCATTACATGATCCTTAGTAGGATTTGGAACAACCTTGTCGAATACTGTCGACTTTACGCCACAACTTTCAAGTTGATTTATTACCCTATCAAGATAGCCATATTTCCTAACCGATCTCCCGCTTGTAGTAACAATTAATGCATTGTTTCCATATAAATCCTGTTCCGATAGCTTGTTTAAAGATCCTTTACCAAAAAGAATCCTTGTGGGTATAAAATAATTAAATTCCATAATTACTCCTTTGTGTTATATTAATTTAAAAGGCTTAAACAGATGTGAATCCACCGTCGATTACTATGTTGCTTGCTGTAGTATAGCTTGATGCATCGGAAGCAAGATATATAACAGCACCTGCAAGTTCTTCAGGAGTTCCCATACGCTTCATTGGAATTAGGCCAAGCCAATACTCCTGCCAATCCTTTCTAATTGAATCAACAAGCTCGGTTTTAATATAGCCAGGACTTATACAGTTTACCCTAATCCCAAGGTCAATCCATTCAATTGCAAGCGACTTAGTAAGCTGTATTACAGCGGCCTTTGTTGCATTATATGAAGCCTGTGGTTGCGGGGTGTTAACAATGAGCCCGGACATGGATGCGGTGTTAATAACAGAGCCGCCCTTGCCTGCAGCTTTTAACAGTCTTGCAAAAGCCCTTGCAACGTAAAACACACCGTTAAGATTAACATTAATAACCTTGTCCCATTCGCTGTTATCTAAATCTATGCACTCCTTTTGATAAACTATTCCTGCATTGTTAAATAGTATATCCGGACAACCCATTTCTTCAGTAATAAGGTTTAAAGTACTGTCCACAGCATCGCTGTCGGTTACATCACAAATATATGAAGAAGCAGAAACTCCATACTCGGATTCAATGGCCTCGGCAACTTCAGTAGCATCCTTTACATCAAGTAAAGCAACATCGGCACCTGCACCTGCAAGATATCTGGCTACAACCTTGCCTATTCCCTGATTTCCTCCGGTGATAACTGCCAACTTATTTTCTAAACTAAAAAGATCTCTAATCATGCCAATATCCTCATTTCTGGTAACTTAATGTTGTTACCGTAACATCTTAAATAATCTAACTGTTTTTGTCGGTGCTTTTCATTTGTTTAAGGTTACCTAATTTTTCTGCACGTTTTTTTAGCTCTGTCTCAATTTCTGTTAGTTCAATTCCTTTATAAGCTACCAAAACAAGAGAATGATAAAGAAGATCGCAAAGTTCATTTACAAGTTCTTCATTGTTATCATTTTTAGCTGCGATTATAGCTTCAGCTGTTTCTTCGCCTACCTTTTTTAGTATCTTATCCTCACCTTGTTCAAACAGATACGCAGTATAGCTTCCACTATCCTTTGCATTTTTTCTTTCTTTAATTACATTATAAAGTTCGGTAATAACCATAAAATTCCCCTATGTTAAAATTTCTTAATCTCTTTGAAAAAGCAACTATATTCACCTGTGTGGCAAGCAACACCATCCTGAATAACCGTTACAAGAAGGGTGTCATCATCGCAATCAGCCATAATGCTTACCACCTTTTGCAGATGTCCTGAGGTAGCACCCTTGTTCCAGAGCTCCTGTCTCGAGCGACTGTAGAACCAGGTATATCCTGTTTCTAACGTCTTGGCTAAGGATTCCTCATTCATGTATGCAAGCATTAATACAGCGCCGGTATCTTCTGCCTGAACTACTGCGGGAATTAAATCGCCTTTATTAAAAAATGACTTTATATCCATTACTTATTACCCTGAACGGCTGCAATGGCCTCCTTAAGATTAATCTTTCCATGATAGAGCGACTTTCCACATATAGCACCATCAATGCCAATATTGTTTAATGTAACAAGGTCTTCTATCGAGTGAATGCCACCACTAGCTAAAAGTGTGCAGCTCACAGCATCACGCAGTGCCTTGGTCTGTTCGATGTTTGGCCCCGAGAGTGTTCCGTCTTTAGATATATCGGTGAAAATTATGGTAGATATCCCCATATGTTCACACTGGCGGGCAAAGTCAATATATCCAACATTAGAACTGTCGAGCCATCCGTCGGTGGCAACAAACCCATCTCTTGCGTCGATGCCGACGGCTATTTTATCGCCATAACTTGCGGCTAGCTCCTTTAGTAACCCAGGATCTTTTAAAGCTGTAGTACCAAGTATAACACGTTCAACACCTGCATCAATATAATGCTTAACAGTGTGAATATTACGAATTCCTCCTCCAACTTCAACAAACCCATCGAAAGCCTCAACTGTTTCACAGATAAGATCATAATTTTCAGCAGTACCAAGCTTTGCACCATCAAGATCAACAAGATGAAGCTGTGTACAAACCTTATTAAACTCCTTTGCAGTTTCAACCACACTTGCAGCTACCTGTTCTGCAGTGTCGAAATCGCCTTTGTAGAGCCTTACCGGCAGACCATTTTTAATATCAATTGCAGGAAAAATAAGCATTATAAAACTCCTTTTGTAGATTTTATTTCATCTCCATTTATTTTTGAAGCAGCACCTATCGCTCTTCCAAATGCTTTGAAAAGTGCGTCCAGAATATGATGAGGATTTTTACCGTATTCCACTCTTAAGTGTAATGTAACTCCTGAATTTGAAGCAAAAGCATAGAAAAATTCATGCGCCATCGGTATATCAAAGCCGGGCATAGTAACATTTTCAAGTTGTTGAGCATTATAAACAAGATAGGGCCTTGCGCTAATATCAACACTACAAAATGCCAGGGCTTCGTCCATCGGTAAAAAACCGTCAGCAAATCTTGCAATTCCTTTTTTGTCACCTATTGCTTTGTTAAAAGCCTGACCAAAAACAATTCCAATGTCCTCAATAGTGTGATGCATATCCACCATAAGATCACCCACTGCAGAAATCGTTAACGAAAAGCCACCGTGAAAAGCCATTGCGGTAAGCATATGGTCAAAAAATGGTATACCGGTATTAACATTGATTATTGAACTGTTGTCTAGGCATAACGTAAGATCTATATCCGTTTCCTTGGTTTTACGTTTAATATTAACTTCCCTCATTTTATTAAAACCCTTTGTTCTTATTTATTTTCTTATCTCTAAACTTGCATGGTGTGCCGTAAGACCTTCCACCTCGGCAATCATTCCAGCACTGCCACGTAGATTCATAAACTCCTCTTTACTTAGCTGTATGTAGGAAGAACGTTTAATATAGCTATCTACCGAGAGAGGGGAGAAAAACCTTGCACTTCCCGATGTAGGGAGAACATGATTAGGGCCTGCAATATAATCGCCTATTGGCTCGGGAGAATACTCTCCAAGGAAAACAGAACCGGCATTTTTTATTGAATCTAATAACTCCATCGGATTCTCGGTAAGAATTTCAAGGTGTTCGGGCGCAAATCTATTTGCTATCTCAACTGCCTGGGAAAGAGTATGATATATAAAAGCAAAGCCATATTCTTTAATAGACTGATTTGCGATTTCGTTTCTGCTAAGGTTAGCAAGCTGCTTTGTGATTTCCTTTGAAACTTTGTTAGCAAAGGATTCAGAAGGACATAAAAGTACCGAAGACGCCATAGGGTCATGTTCAGCCTGAGAGAGCATATCTGCCGCAATATATGAAGGCTTTGCTTTATCGTCGGCTATAATTAATATCTCGCTCGGTCCTGCTATCATATCAATATCTACAGCACCAAAAACCATCTGCTTAGCAGTTGCAACATATATATTGCCGGGTCCACAGATTTTATCTACCTTAGGTATTGTTTCGGTTCCATAGGCAAGTGCCGCTATAGCCTGGGCTCCACCAAGACTATAAATAGCAGTTGCTCCTGAAATGTGTGCGGCTGCAAGAATTGAATCCTTAACGGTGGAATCTGAGCCATAGATCATGTTAGGTGGTACTACCATAATAATCTCTTTAACTCCGGCAATTTTGGCCGGTATAGCATTCATCATTACCGAGGATGGGTACGCAGCGGTGCCGCCGGGAACATATATTCCAACCCGTTCAAGAGGCATAACACGTTGCCCAAAAACACTTCCATCATCGGTGGTGTAGGAAAACCCCTTTTTCAGTTGATGTTTATGGTACTTTGTGATTCTTCCGGCAGATAGCTTTAAAGCATCGTAGAGTTGAGGATTTTTAAGCTTAAGACGTTTGCTGGCTAACGCTGCCTCATCAATTGGGACTGTAAAACCATCTAGCTTTACACCGTCGAAACGTTCTGTGTACTCAAAAACGGCTGCATCTCCTCGCGTTTTTACTTCCTTAATTATTGAAGTAACAGAGTTAATAACCTCTTGCGGAATCTCACGATTTCTCTCTATAGATGCAGATAACAACCGTTCTGATTCATGTGATTTGATGACTTTTAACATCAAAGCTTCCTTTCCAGCAAATATATAAGTTCTTCTATTTCTTCCTTTCGCAACTTCATTGAGGGGATGTTTGCTATGATCTTGGCTGAAATTTCACTTATTTTTTCAACAACCTCAAGGCCGTTAGCCTTTAAAGTTTCACCTGTTTCAACTATATCAACTATAGCGTCGGCAAGTCCTAACAGAGGGGCAAGCTCAACCGAACCATCGATTTTGATTATCTCAACATTAAGTCCCTTGGTTGCAAAAAATTCCTTGGCAACCTTTGGGTATTTTGATGCAATGGTAAGTGATCCATCAGTTAGGTCTAATGAAAAACCTTTAGGTGCTGCCAGTGCAAAATGGCATCTGCCAAAGCCGGTGTCAAGTAACTCGTAAAAATCCCCACCTTGTTCACTTATTGTATCCTTACCTACTAAACCTATATCACAAACTCCATGAGTAACATAGGTAATAACATCGGCCGACTTTGCAAGTATCAATTCATATTTACCTTCATGAATAGGAATAATAAGTTGTCTTGTTCCGGCTGTAGTTGCAGATATATCTATTCCGGCTGCTTCCATTAATTTGCAGGCATCTTTTTGTAGTCTGCCTTTGGTTAGGGCAATTCGTAGCGGACGGTTAGTTAATTCGGCATGAGGTTGTTCTAAATCCAGTATTGCATCAATATTAATTGCAAAACCAACAGCTGATCTTTCCTCACCAAATTCACCGTATAATGAATCGTATCTGCCACCAGATAATACAGCTTCACCAAATCCTGAAGAATATCCCGAAAAAACTAAGCCGGTATAATATCCTAAGTGTTTAACAAGGCTGAGGTCGAAACTAACCTTTGAGGTATAACCGCTTTCACATAATTTTATATTTAGCTGTTCCAGTTGCTCTAAAATAGCTGCTGTGTCGGCTATTTCGGAAAATAAAGCCTTAGCTTTTACCAAAACATCAATATTTCCAAATAGACTTGGCATCTCACACAGGATTTTGCATATATTAGGATATTCATTAGAGTAATCATTTAAAAGCTCGGTTAACGCAGCAAGATTTTTTGACTCCATAAAAACCCTAAGCTTCTCTTGCTCAATTCTATTTAGCGGAAGCAAGGACGCAATTGCTTTAAACAACCCGGCATGACCTATCTCTATCTTGAAATCATCAATTCCAGCAACCTTAAGTGAGTTTATAGAAAGCAGTAACATCTCTAAATCAGCACTAAAACTGTCGTCATAACCTATTAATTCGGCACCGCACTGTGCCGATTCATGACGCCTACCACCGTGTGAAATTTGCTTTTTATATACAGTTTGATTATAGGCAACCCGCAAAGGGAAACTAACGTTTCTCAACGAGCTGTTTATCATTCTTGCTATAGGTGAGCTGCTGTCACAGCGAAGCGCCATAAGTCGTCCGTTAAAATCTGAAAACCTGTATGCATTTTCATCTGAATACTCGTTGCCTCTATCAAAAACATCAACATATTCAAATGTAGGGGTAGCCACAGCTCTATATCCCTGTTCGGAAAGAGCGTTTAAAATGGATGATTCCAGCTTGTTTTTTTTCTCGTATCGTTCGAAAAGTGTGTCCGAAGTGCCCTGAGGTAAACCAATTCTTTTAATGCTCATATGATAAATGCCTCTTTTAGTATTTATAATTCTATATTATCGCATATCGTATAAATAATGTCAAACGAAAAAATGATAGCATTTCGTAAAATATTATATCCTTATTTTAATAAGTTTTATTATAAATGCGAGGTTTTCTATATTTTGAAATGCTGTTATAAGATAAAAAAATATCGATAAACGATAAATAATTCTTGACAAACAATAAATTTGATGTTATATTATTTCCAGAGTAACGGCAGATGGTTATTGCCCAAAAAATTAGCATAGGAGATAGGTGTAAAGATGAGAATAGTAGGTAAAAACAATAAGGGTAGTAACGAAAGAAGCATTTTGTATAGCAAGATAATAATAGTAGTGTTTGGTATATTATTGTTATTAGTGGATTTGCGTGGGCCATGGGTAATAAGATACCTCCTTGAGCTTTCGCCTGCAAACTATTTTGGCAACGTTGCCCATACTCTAATGTTAGTATATCTTTACCTTTGCAACATTCCTGCATATATTGTGCTGGCACAGCTGTTTTTGCTCTTAAAACGTATTACGAAGGGTGAGATATTTACCGTAATTAACATTAAATGTTTTCGGGTTGTTAGCTGGTGCTGTCTTATAGTGGGGGTTATAACTCTTCCGTTTATATTAATATGGCCATTGTTATCGGTGGTGGCCTTAGCCGCCGGCCTTGTAGGCTTGATACTGCGCATTGTGAAAAATGTTTTCGAGCAGGCAGTATCAATGAAAGACGAACTGGATTTTACGGTGTAAAGGGGGCTTTGTAAAATGGGAATTGTTATTAACCTGGATGTTATGATGGCAAAGCGGAAGATAAGTGCTGGCGAGCTTGCAGATAGAGTGGATATTACCCCTGCTAATCTTTCGATACTGAAAAATCAAAAGGCAAAGGCAATAAGGTTTTCTACCTTAGAGGCTATCTGTAAGGCCCTTGAATGTCAGCCGGGAGATATTTTAGAATACAGGGAGGATTAGTATGAACATAAAACAATGTTCTGTTGTAGCAAGTTATATTCTCGGTTATGTATATGTAGTCACCTTGTTTTCATCAAGTAATAACGAGTTATGGGGAACGATATTTTTTTTGGGGTTTGTATTATGGGTAGAAGGTTTATATCGGTATCAAAATAAACGTTTTTCAGCAAAAGAAGAGGCAGAGGCATATTTCTTTCTCATATGTCTTGCCGTTGTTTATGTTTCTGCTAACTTTAATTTAGGTATGATTAACTCACAGCATGACATACCGTTTATGTTTTCTCAACTAATAATACATAGCCTTGCTATTTATTGGGTAGTTATTAGGCTTAAGCTATCTGTAGAGGGTAAGAGTGGTGATTTTTTTATTGTAGACTTGTTTAATGGGGTTATATCACAGCCATTCAATTCTTGGCTACTAAGGATGAAAATTGTTAATGCGGGAATAGGTGCAGTTTATAATAAATTACGAAAAAACAAAGGCGAAGAAAAACGAATTATACCAACGGCATTGGTTTTGATAGTAGCATTCATGCTTCTTGTTACGGTAATTGCCATTCTCGGTAGTATTGATGAAAATTTTGCTAAAATATTTAGCCTTTCGCCTCCCGAACCGGATTTAGAATTAACAGTGTATATTTTATTGTCTATACCGGTGGGGTGCTACCTTTTTGGTCTTGTGTTTGCTGGCTATAAAAAGCATGTTGGTGTTCCTAATATAGCTGCTGTTAAGGGTGATATCGAAAAAATGAGATCCATAGGAACTGCTACGCTAACGATAATATTAGTAATGTTTACAGCCGTATATGCTGTATATATCGGGCTACAGATAGGTTATAATTTTGGTTGATTTTTTCGTGAGCTACCGAAAGATTTTACCTATTCTGAGTACGCACGAAGAGGTTTTTTTGAGCTTTGCATAATCATGGGAATAAACCTGGGGATTTTAACAGCAGTGGCCAAGCTAAGCTTATATCCCTTGCGAAGCCAAAAGGTTCTTAAAATAACCGGAATTATATTTCTTATTATCTGCATATTCTTTGCTATAACAGCTATGTCGAAACTTTTACTATATATAGAAGCATACGGATTTACGGCACTTAGGTTGTTGTCAGGATGGGGTATAATTGTATTGATAGTTGCAACCGTTTTAGCTATCATTAGCCTTTTAAAGCCGATAAATGCGGTTAGATATCTCTTGTTTTATCTCGTTGCAAGCTATGCAGTAGCTTGTATTATTTAATCTAACGTTTAAAAATAACAATATTCTTAATTTTTTATATTTTGCTGTTATTTTTAAAAATTATATGTTAAAATAACCAATATATTTCCCTTGCTTTGTTTCGAGATGGTGGTTGTGATGTCAAAGAAACCTAAAACACTTCTAAGCTATATTTTTAGTCGGTCTGTGATAACTGCAGTAATTATTATACTGCAGTTATCCTGGATAATATTGTTGTTTTCACAGATATCATTAATCTCGAAATATATAGATGTTGTGCTGCGCGTTTTAGGCGTGGTGATGTCTGTATACATTATCGGAACAAGAACGAATGCGTCTACCAAGATTGCATGGGTTATGTCGATCTGTATACTTCCTATTATAGGAATACCGTTGTATTTGATGTTAGGAAATAAAAATATTAGCCGGCCGCTTAGAACATATTTTGCAAAGACCCACGAAAAATTTCTAAAGTATTATCAAGTTAACCCAAACTACCTTATGGAACTAACCGCAAAACTGCCAACAACCGCAGGTAAATTTCGATATCTTGAAAAGAACTGTGGTTTTCCAATATATAGCAATACCGATTTAAAATATTACACCCTTGGTGAAGATATGTTTCATGACATGTTGGATGAGCTGTCATTGGCAAAAGATCATATTTTTCTTGAATTTTTTATTATAGACGAAGGTAGAATGTGGGGCGAAATATTAAATGTTCTTAAAGAAAAAGCGGCACAAGGGTTAGATGTTAGATTAATATATGACGATATAGGGTGCATAGACCGTCTACCGGCAAAATTCCCCTTGGTTATGAGTAAATACAAAATACAAACAATAGCCTTTAACCGATTTATTCCCTTTGTTTCTGCGGTTATGAACCATCGAGATCACCGTAAGATGGTAATAATTGATTCAAAGGTAGCATTTACCGGAGGTATTAATATAGCGGACGAATATATTAATGAGCATAAACGTTTTGGTCATTGGAAAGATACAGGTGTTAAACTTTCCGGCGAGGGTGCATATGGATTTACATTGATTTTTCTTGAAATGTGGGATACCTTAAAAAGGGTAGGGGATGAGCCAACTCTTTCCGCTACATCTGTTCATGCTCCAAACACCACTGTGGTAAATAATAGCTTTGTACAACCTTTTTCAGATTCACCTCTAGATAACGAGGAAGTTTCGGAAAATTTATACCTCGATATTATAGGCTCTTCTCATAAATATCTTTATATTTTTACTCCTTACATAGTTGTAGATTCATCAATGTCTACTGCATTGATGCGTGCCGCAAAACGCGGAGTAGATGTAAGAATAATAACGCCCGGAATACCGGATAAACTAATTGTATACCGTTTAACGCGGTCAAATTTTTTGCCTCTTATTTCAGAGGGCGTAAAAATATTTACCTATACGCCGGGCTTTATTCATGCAAAAAGTTTTGTTTCTGACGATGAAATAGCAATTGTTGGAACGATTAATATGGATTTTAGAAGTTTAAATTTGCATTTTGAATGTGGTGTGCTGCTGCATGATGACGATATAATTGAACAGATGAAACAGGACTTTTTAGACACACAAAAACAGTGCAAACTGATTACGAATGACGACTGCAGAACATCGTTTCTAGGCAGGGTGTCTGATTCGATTTTGCGGGTGTTTGCACCGTTAATGTAATTTTTGCTCAGCAAATTATATATCACTCGTGTTATTATAACACTGTGGGGTAAGGTGTGTTTTAATCGACTTTTAAGAGACTAACATTCCACAATATAACTTAGCTGCCAACTTCTGCTATAATCTATTTTAATATCGCTACCGCAATGCTCGCAAACATTATCACCTATATTTGAAATAGGTGCATTACAGTTAGGGCAGTTAAGGGTTGCTGTTAAGCTTCGTCCAAAATTGCTATCACTCAATAAATATACCCACTCTGTTTCAACTTTAAGTTGGGTTCTTTTTCCTGCTGTATTCCTATTGTCTTTTTTAGTACCTTCAAAGGCAGTTTGTAACTTGATGCTTGCTGTGTCTGCAGTTTTAGCATATCTGCTTATTGATTGACGATGAATCTTAATTCCGGTTAGTGAGAAATTTTTCTTTTTAGCTTCATTGATAGCTGAATTCATCATATCGTTAAAAAGTTCGTTATCTTTATATCTTGAAAAATCACCGGTTTCTAGAGCGTGGTAGTAGGCGTAGATTTCATCGATGTCGCGACTTTTTAACTCATCAATAGACATATCAGGAAAATCGTTCTCTATCTTAGGACGCTCAAGTGATTCCATGCCACTTATAGATTTTGGTGTCTGCTCTATTTCCATATCTCTAATATCGGCAAACTCGGATATCGATGTTGTTCCAAAAATTCTCGTTAAAGAAGCTTTAGCCTTGTTATATATAATAAAACCCCCTACGGCTATAGCAACAATAGGCGCTAAAAATAGTATCAAAACTAGTATGGTGTTCATTAAAATTCCTTTTCCTCTATGAGCTGTTCTAACGTAATAAAGCTATCGCCAAAACAAAATCTAGCAACACCTTTTCCTGCTTTTTTGGCAGCATACATGGCGGAATCGGCTAAGAAAAAGAGATCTTTAGGAGTTGATGAATCTTCTGGAAAGTGTGAAACACCTATGCTACAACCACACTTCATCTCGTTACCCTCAAAGCTGTAAGAATCACAAAAAACATTAAAGATGTCTCCCAGCAGCTTTTCCAGGTCGATGATATTTCCGGTATCCTTAATTAGCATAACAAACTCATCTCCGCCGTGGCGATATGCCCTAAAAACATCATTAGAAAAAACTTTTAGCCTATTAGATATATTCTGTAACAGTACATCTCCTGCTTGATGTCCTAAGTTATCGTTTACCTTCTTAAATCCGTCGAGATCACAAAAAAGAACATACCATCGAGCAGAAAAAAGTTCACTATCTCTTGTGAAAGCCTCTACATCATCCTGTAAGCTACGACGGTTAGGAAGTCCGGTAAGATAATCATATTGCGCCAATTTTTCAATTAATAGTTGATTTCGTTTGCTTTCAGTTATATCTACACTAGCAACAAGATGTGCTATCCTGCCGTCTGTCCATGGGAAAGAGGAACTTAAAACCCTAAACCAAGAACCATCCATCATTCTCTGGTAATCCCAAGTATATGTCTTTTTAGGATTGTTTTCTTCATCAAGAAGTCTAGGTTGAGGACAGAAATCACACTCACCATCCTTGTCGGTGAAGATGCTTTGCCAACACTTTTTGCCTATCATGTTGTCTACCCCACCATACGGTTTAGCCATGGATTGATTCACATATAAAATATCGTGAGTATAATAATCATTAACATAAATGTCTATTCCAATGTTGTCTAATACATTGCTTAACACCCTTTCGGTGTTGGCAATACCTTTTGTAAACATTTCAAGTTTAACATGATTTGCCAATAAAGAGAGTACAGCTGAGGAAGTTTTAATATCTATTTCAGAATTTCTAACCGAACTACGACGGTCAGCCAACCCAACAAAGCCGGAAAGCTCATAATTTTGGTTCAATATAGGGATAACTATTAAGGTGTTACATGCAAATAATTCCTTTAGCTTCACAGTCAAGACACTTTGAGCAGAATCACCTGTGATAATAATAATTTTTTCAGATGAAAGCTCGCTTAATAGCTCGTAGCCCAAATAGTTAACTAGATCTATCTTATCATCTAATTTAACTGTAGAAAAGGCAGTAATGCTCTCTTTCTTTATATATTGTCCCGCGTTATCAATTTCATAAATAAATGAATGCGATATACCAAAATAATCACATGTTTCTTTTAAAAAGTCAGTTTTTGAAAAATTACTCTCTTCTGCTATACTTATCATCTCCATCATATGACGGAAAAAAATGTTGCTTGTTGAGTCCACAAACACACCTCCACGATGTTATATTTATTTATTATAACATTAATCATTACACTTTGTAAAGTGTTGGGTAGCTAAAATGTTAAAAAAATGACAAAGTTTTTGCCTTGTTTATCAGGCTCTCCCTATCGTTTTTTATTTCTTCATCAATAACCAATTCTAAAAGTAGCGATAAAACTTTTCCAATTTGCGGCCCCTTATTAATCCCAATTTCAATTAAATCATCACCGGTAACATTTAGGTCACTAATGTTGTAGCACTGAGCTTTTTGTAATATATCTTCGGTAATTTGTAAAATTATATTGTTTTCAAAAAGTAGTTTTTCAATTAAAAGACTGTCTTGTGCAGATATATTTGCAGTTCGTACTTTTATCCATTTTAAAACTTGATCATCGCCTATTTTGTTTAGCCAACGCTTTATGTCTTTAGCGTTTGGCACTATCTTGATACCATGTATCAAGATGAGCTCCTGCACAGATTTTACAGTTCTGTTATCGTATCGCAGCCTTTTTAATATCTTTAAGGCAGTTTCTGCGCTTAGTTTTTCATGCCCATAGAAATAATCTGTTCCATCCTTGCCTACGGAGTGGCAGGAGGGTTTTTCAATATCGTGCAAAAACATTGTGAGTCTTAAGGTTAAATCAGGAGGCGCAAACCCTAGCGATCTCACCATATGTTCATAGACGCTATAGTTGTGGTAGGGGTGGTTTTGTTTTAATTCAATGGTTCTGTGTAATTCAGGGATAAAAACGGCAAACGCATTGCTATATCTTAAAAGTATATCCACTGCGCTATCGCCAACCAGCAATTTAGATAGTTCACCGCTTATTCGTTCCTGCGAAACATTTTTTAGATTATAACATAGTTTGTTTATAGCGTTAGCCGTATCATATTCTATCTTAAAGTTTAATACCGAAGCAAAACGAAGAGCGCGCATAATTCTAAGCGCATCCTCTTTAAACCGTGTTTCGGGATTACCAACAGCTCGAATTAGATTTTCTTCTAAATCTTTTAATCCTTCATGATTATCAACCAGGCCAACCGAGTGATTATAGGCCATAGCATTGATTGTGAAATCGCGCCTAATCAGATCTTCACAAAGATCATTAACAAAGCAAACATTGTCGGGTCTGCGGCTGTCGCTATAAGCACCATCCTTTCGATAGCTAGTAACCTCAAACGGCTGCTTCTCAACCAATACCGTAACGGTACCATGTTTCATTCCGGTATCAATTGTTGCATACTTTTTAAAACACTGTTTTGTCTCGTTAGGGGTGGCGTTAGTACAAATGTCATAATCCACAGGTGTTTTGTTAGATAGATAATCCCTTACACAGCCGCCAACAATATACGCCTCAAATCCATGCTCATTGAGGGTGTTTAATATGAAGTCTACAGAGGGTGGTAGTTGTATTTTCATCAATAACCCGATAATAAAAATTGTTAGGTCAATTTTAGCAAAAGTATAGATATTTTGCAAGTGAAAACAATAATTTATTTGCCACTTTGGTCTTTTTGGTGTATAATAATAAAAAGTCACCAAAGGAGGATTTATGAACGCTGTAATAACGGTAATTGGGAAGGATACAGTAGGTATTTTAGCTGATGTAAGTGTATGCTGTAAAGAAGCTAATGCTAACATAATTGATGTAAACCAAACCATTATGGAGGGTATATTCGTTATGGTAATGATGGTGGAGGTTTCAAAGCTTAATTGTGGCTTTGTTGAATTTGCCGATATGTTGGATAAAATGCAGGAAAAGATTGGAATGAAGATAAATATTATGCATGAAGACATATTTAACTCGATGCACAGAATTTAAGGAAGTATATCTATTATGAAAGTACATGAAATAATTGAAACAATAAAGATGATTGAGGAGCAACACCTCGACATTCGAACGGTAACCATGGGGATTTCCTTACTAGACTGTGCCGACAGTGACGGCGCTAAAAGCTGTGATAAAGTTTATGATAAGATTTGTCGTAAAGCAGGAGAACTTGTTAAAAAATGTGAAGTTATCGAGCGCACTTACGGTATTCCGATAATCAATAAACGTATATCGGTAACGCCTATTGCAATGATGTTAGCCTCAGGAAAAGATCCGATAGCCTATGCAAAGGCATTGCAGAGGGCGGCTACCGAGGTAGGTGTTAACTTCATTGGTGGCTATACGGCCCTTGTTCAAAAGGGTTTTTCGGCAGGAGATGAAACACTTATCCGTTCTATACCGGAGGCGTTATCTATTACAGATAATATATGTTCCAGCGTAAATATTGGTTGCACCAGAAGTGGTATCAATATGGATGCGGTAAAATTAATGGGTCAAATTATACTTGAAAGTTCAAAGCTAACTGCCGATAGGGAATGTATAGGTCCTGCAAAGTTGGTTGTATTCTGTAATGCTCCGGACGATAACCCGTTTATGGCAGGTGCTTTCCATGGTGTTGGAGAGCCTGATTGCGTAATAAACGTAGGCGTTTCCGGTCCCGGTGTAGTTCGCGCGGCCCTATCTCGTTTGGGGAAAGACGCAGATTTATCCGAGGTTGCCGAGCTTGTTAAACGAACCGCCTTTAAGGTAACACGAATGGGTCAACTGGTTGGACAAGAGGCAGGTCGTGCCCTTGATGTTCCTTTTGGCATAGTAGACCTTTCACTTGCCCCAACACCGGCGGTAGGTGACTCAGTTGCATATATTTTAGAGGAAATGGGTCTTGAAATGTGCGGATGCCACGGAACAACCGCGGCACTTGCGTTACTTAACGATGCCGTTAAAAAAGGCGGCGTAATGGCTTCGTCTCATGTGGGAGGACTTTCTGGAGCGTTTATTCCCGTTTCGGAAGATGCCGGAATGATAGCCGCCGCCGAGTGTGGCAATCTTACACTATCGAAGTTAGAAGCTATGACGGCAGTTTGCTCGGTTGGTCTTGACATGGTGGTTGTTCCTGGGGATGTTACCCCCGAGATAGTCTCTGCTATAATAGCAGATGAGGCGGCAATCGGTATGATTAATAACAAAACAACCGCGGTTAGGTTAATTCCGGCAATAGGCAAAACAGTTGGTGATGAGCTTACCTTTGGAGGACTGCTTGGTAAAGGTCCTGTTATGGAGGTTAACAGAAAAAGTCCCTCTATCTTCATAAATAGAGCAGGGCGAATACCGGCTCCGCTACAAAGCCTTAAAAATTAAATAAAATAAAAATAACAACCCCTCTCCACCGCTTTATGTGAGAGGGGTTGTTTGTGTCACATTGAGCTTTGGATATTAGGAGAATTAAAGGTTAAAATATATTATTGCTATACTTTATTTCGTTTTTTTTGTTTTGCCATAACATAGGCTGATTGTAGTGCAAGCATCATCTCGTCCATGTCCTCTTCGGCAACGCTTCCGCCGGCAAAAAGTCCGGTAAGTTCGTTTACCAACGATTGACAGCTACCGTGTTGTAGAATGTCTGCGCCCTCTTTTAATAGGTAGTTTACATTAACATTTAATGCATCGGCAAGGCGCCTATATCCTTCTATCCCTCTAGGTCTTGATGCGTTTCCTTCGTAGGAGGTGATAACCCTCCTGGTTACACCAATCCTGTCTCCAAGAGCTTGTTGGCTAATACCAATCGATTTTCTTGCATTACTAACCTTTTCGCCAAATGTCATTATAAAACCTCATGTTAAAAAAAAAGATTGACAAGTGTAGTTAAACTTCCTATAATATAAGTGTAGTTTAATTTCCTATATGTTACACTAAACTACACAAAATGTCAAGGGGATGAAATGAAAACAAGAAAAATTATACACTGTGATATGAATAATTTTTATGCCTCGGTAGAATGTATGCTAAATCCTTCTTTAAGAGAGAAGGCTGTTGCGGTTGCTGGTTCGGTAGAGCGTAGACATGGGATAATACTGGCAAAAAATTATAAAGCAAAGGCATTTGGAGTTGCTACCGGAGAGGCAATTTGGCAGGCAAAGCAAAAGTGTAAGGATCTTATAATTGTTCCACCAAGTTTTGAGAGTTATGTAAAGTTTTCCGGGTATGCTCGTGAAATATATGCAAGGTATACCGATAAGATAGAACCATATGGGATGGATGAATGTTGGTTAGATGTTACAGGGAGCAAACAATCAGGATTTGAGATAGCGGATGAGATAAGAAAGGCAATAAAGTTTGAATTAGGATTAACTATTTCAGCAGGTGTAAGCTTTAATAAGATATTTGCAAAGCTTGGAAGTGATATGAAAAAGCCTGATGCCATTACCTGTATAACCGAAGAAGGGTATAGGGAACAGGTGTGGTCACTTGCGGCCTCAGAGATGCTTGGTGTAGGGCGAGCAACAGCGCATTCTCTTCAATCAATTGGTATAAGAACGATAGGGGAGCTAGCAGCAGCTCCACTAGAATTATTAAGCACACGTTTTGGAATAAATGGATTAAAGCTAAAGGAGTATGCAAACGGCCGTGACGGTTCGCCCGTGAATCAAGAAAACTTCGAAGTTCCGATAAAAAGCATAGGCCACGGGATAACAACGATACAAGATTTAGAGGATAATTCTGAGGCTTGGTGTGTTATATTAGAGCTATCTCAGGATATAGGTTCTAAGCTGAGAGAAAATCACAAAAAGGCAACAGGTGTATCAATAACGGTACGTAATAACAAGTTGGCTAGTAAAGAATGGCAATGCACGTTACCAATTGCCACACAGAGTGCTACCGAGGTTGCGAGGGCAGCATTTAATTTGTTTATAAAAAGTTATGAGTGGAAACTTCCGATAAGATCGTTAACCGTTCGCGCAATTAATTTGATAGATGATACTATACCTCTTCAGTATGATATTTTTAACGATACAATAAAAACCGAGCGGCGAGAAAAGCTGGATATTACCGTAGAAAATATAAGAAAAAGATTTGGGGATAATGCTATACGTAATGCTGTTTTATGTAAGGATATAAAGATGCCTAAGCAAAAAGATGTGGAGATAACAATGCCCACCGGCATGCTTCAATAGAATAGAGAGAGAATAACAAATGTCTATAAGAAAAGTTTATGTAGATGTATTTTTAAAAAACGATACAGAAGGAAATATCCTCCCAATAAGTATAACATGGGAGGATGGAAATGTTTATGAAATTGATTACCTAAAGCATGTATGCAAAGCGGCTTCTACCAAGGTAGGGGGATGTGGAACACGATACACCATTGTAATTTGTGGAAAGGAGTCCTATCTTTTTCACGAGGAAAATCGTTGGTTTGTGGAGGCTAAGGCTTAATTACCATCTAAAAATAGCTTGATCGCCTCTATAGTTTGTTGTTGCTGTTGTTGTGCTGTGATAGTTGCATCAGGATCACCCGATTGTTTACCGTAGTTGCCAAATTGGGCATGATTGCCACCCTCTATAACTACAATGTTTTCGGTATAATCTATATAATCGGCTATTTCGCTGTTAAATGTTCCATATATTGTTAAGGATTGATTTTTTGGGTAGTTACCATAAACCGAAGCACCCATAACAATTACGCCTTCAATTAAGTCGATATTGTTCGAGGCATAGTCTGATGCCATAGCCCCACCAAGAGAATGTCCGGCCATATACCAATTATTTATTTCGTTGTCCACATTTATAATTTTTTCGGCAGCATCACTGTCAAAAATCGCATGATTTATGGGCATTTCTACGAGATAGCAGGTTACATCGCATTCATCAGCAATGCCATTTAATAAAGGGAGATAGGCAATGCTCTCTACCCGGGCGCCCGGATAAAAGATTATAGCGGTATCGGTTGCAGATTCGGAGGTTATAGTAATAACATTTCCCGCAACAGTAACATTTTCATTCTCATGTAAAATATTAAGAGCGATATCATCTGCTTTATACTCTGTAGCCATCCAGATTAAAAGTATACTTATCGCTAATGCTAGTATAATAGCTATTACGAGTAGAATATTCTTTATCTTTGTTGAAACAGACACTAAATAACTCCTATAAAAAATACATTGTAATACCGGCTATGAACATCAAAATAAAGCCCGTTATCAGTACAAACAAAGTTTTTGAATATCCTTTTGGAGATATAAAACCATCGTCATCAAGTTTTTTTATAATTGGGTAAAGAGAAATATAAAAAACAGCAATAGAAACTATTAGTGCAAAACAACTGTATAATTTTACCGTTTCGGTTCCCGTAAACAAAATTACAATTAATAGAGCTATAAAGACTAACTTAACATTTGCAACCCAGTTAATAAGGTATTTTACAAACATACGAGTTCTGCTATTGTTTTGAGATTCAAAATAGGCGTTAAATACACCTACTCCGTTTCCTAATTTAATCGAGGGTTTTATATATAATATCATTACATTAAATAGCTCTAACAGAACAAAGGTGGCGATAATTATATTTAATACAGTCATTCAAATTTCTTTCTTTGGTGTAAAGGTAATACATTCTAGTAATATTTTCCCAGTGCAAGACCTTTATCAATAAAATATTTATACGTGTTGTAGTTAACATTCGAAGGTATAGAGTGATCGCTGTGGAGCACAAAGTTATACCCTTCTTTAACAAATGGAATTTTAGATGTTAACTCTGCATCTATCTCGGCAAGGTCGTTATTATATAAACAACGAACATCAATTCCTCCAATGAATGAAATTTTATCACCATATAGTTTATGTAGTTTTAATAAATCCATACCGGCCTTAACCTCTATAACCTGAAGACAATCTATGCCGGCTTCAATCATACCGGGAAGTAAAGGTTCAATATAACCGCAAGAATGCATAATCACAGGTAATCCCAAACTTTTTGCATAGTTAATAGTTTTCTTATGTGACGGTTTTATTATTTCATTATACATGTCGGGCGACATAAACGGACTGCCTTTATACCCCATATCCTCGTAATACCATATACCATCCGGTTTTCCTTCTTTTTCAAAAAGAAGTTTTTGTAAACCTATAATTATCTCAGAATATGTGGCTGCCATGTCCTTAACCCAGTCCGGATCGAGTACCATTCCTGCAAGCATATGTTCATGACCACAAACTGGATGCATTAACTCAAAAACATTAACTCCTTGTAAAACAAAGAACCTTCCCGCTTTTTCTGCAGATTGCTTAGCTTTTCTATATGCTTCAAAGTTAATTCTATCCGGATCGATTTTTAAAAGTGGTTTAACTTTCTCCTCCCAAACATCTTTTTCCTTAACCGAAAAATCTATATGCTCGGGGGTTGTGTCGTGATGTTTATGTCTCTTTAATGTAGCTCCATTACCATCAAGGTAGGTTATTGTATCTTCGGTTTCAGCAACAACAACAGGCTCGAAGTTAATATCAGCAACAAGGTTGAAAGGCGATGTTCCGGAAATATCAAATCCAAAATGGTCGTCGAAATCTTCGCCTATTCCAATATATCCATCCTCACGCCATTTAGTGTAGGTGTCGTTCCAAAAATGTTCATAAAATCCAATGCGGTCAACTTTTTCATGATTAAGTATTCTTGAAATTCGTTCTTTACCATTCATAAGCTAGCTCCAATTGATAAATATACACTCGTAATTTATTATAACATTATAACAAGTTAAAACGCAAAAGTAAAGAGAAATCTTATTATTTTATATTTGTTTACTTTAATGTTTTGTTGTGATACAATATCATCAAGATTTAATGAGGTGATTATGGCTGTAATTGAGATTAAAGATTTTATTAAGAATTATGGTTCCGTTATGGCAGTTAAGGATTTAAACTTATCTATTCCTGGTGGAGAAATTGTTGGATTTGTTGGGAAAAATGGTGCAGGTAAAAGCACAACGTTGCGCAGCATGTTTAATATGATTCAACAAACCGAAGGAACCATAATTGTTTTGGGTATGGACAGCGTAAAGCAGTCAAAAGAAATTAAACGAAGGGTTGCTTATATACCGAGCGAAGCATCGTTTTATGATAATATAACCTGTGCTCAGCTATTAAAATTTGCAATTAGCTTTACTAAAACATCGATTCAGGAGATGGATGATCTTGCAGGATATTTTGAGCTAGACCTTACAAAAAAGGTTAATGAATTAAGCCTTGGTAATCGCAAAAAAGTTTTGCTTATACAGGGGTTCTTGAAGAACGCCGAGGTATTGGTATTTGATGAGCCAACAAATGGGCTTGACCCTTTGATGCAAAATAAATTTTTTGATCTATTATTAAAGGAAAAAAAGCAGGGTAAAACAGTTTTTTTATCTAGCCATAACCTAGCTGAAATTGAAAAGTATTGTGACATGGTTGCGGTTATAAAGGATGGTGAATTGGTTGATTATTTTAAAATGTCAGATGTTAAGATTAAGCACAGCCAACAGGTAAGTTATACCACTGCTGATGGCAAGAGTGAAAGTTTCGAGCTTACAGAAGATATTAATGAACTGGTATTAAAACTTTCAAGGTTAAATCTTTCACACCTAGAGATAAGAACGAAATCGGTGGAAGAGGAGTTTATCGGATATTATAGGGAAGGATAACATGAATAACATTGATTTAAAGAATGTTTTAAGGCTATGCAAATTTAATTTGTTAACAACCCGAAAAACAATTATCGGCTGGAGTGTAGCTATTTTAGGTGTAATGACGCTTTATATGGCTTTATTTTCTTCAATACAGGAAATGGCAACAGCAAAATTTGATGTAATGCCGGAAGAACTTTTACAGTTTGTAGGCATGGAAGATATGTCCGACATGTCAAATTATACATCCTATTACGGAACTATATTTGGTCTTATACTTGTTGCAGTTTCTATATTCTCGGCAACCTTTTCTGCCGGATTGATTATTAAGGAAGAAAAGTCGAAATCTATCGAATTTTTAAATTCACTTGCCGTAAGTAGAACCGAGATATATATTTCGAAATATATAACCGCAACACTAGCAGTAGGAATAGTTCTGAGTTGTGCAATTATATCTGCAATTGTTTGTGGATATTTTGGCGGGGGAGAGACCTTTGATCTTATGGCAATAATTAGTTCGGGAAAAATATCAAGTTTTACAGCATTGATTTTTGGTGCAATAGGTTTTAAAATTGCCGGAATAAATGCGAATCTTGGTACAGGTGCAGTAGCAAGCGGGGTTGTTATGGTTAGCTACATGGCGGGATATCTAGGACAACTTTTGGGTGAAAATGGGGAGCTATTGCTTTACCTTTCCCCGTTCATTATGTTTAGTGTAGAAAATACTATTGAGCTAAACGAAAAGACAGCAATAACACTTGCTGTCTACATAGTTGTTTATATTTTTTCACTTGTTGCGGGATGCGTAGGCTATAATAAACGCGATTTAAAAATATAAGAATCGGTTACTTTTTATAGAGCTGACTTTGTTCAACCGCAAGTTTATCACATCTTTCGTTAAAATGATTTCCGTTATGCCCCTTTACCCAGTGTAGCGAGAGTTCGTGTATCTCGGTGAGATTTAAAAGCCTTTCCCATAAATCTTTGTTAAGAGCAGGTTTCTTGTCTGACTTTATCCAGTTGTTTTTTTGCCAGTTTTTTGCCCACCCCTTTCCTAAAGCATCAAGGATATATTTAGAATCGCTATATAGCTCAACATTACAAGGTTCGGTTAATGACTCTAACGATGTGATAACAGCAAGCATTTCCATGCGATTGTTGGTGGTGTCAGCGTCACCTCCTACAACAACCTTTTCGTGTTCGTTATATTTTATAATTCCAGCGTAACCACCGGCACCGGGATTGCCGCTACAGGCTCCGTCGGTATAAATTGTAACTGTTTTTTTCAAGCGATAAATCCTTTCAGCATATGCTTTTTACACTAAGGACATCATACATTTGTATGATGTCCTTAGTAATATATTTCTTGTTATATTACAGTGATTGGCCACTCTTCTTGGCCTTTTCCATACGTGTGCGAAGATCCTGTAACATCTTTTGTTTTTCGTCAACGAAGCTGTCGCTGCCATCAGAGTCTTCTGCTTCTTCAGAAGATGTTTCCTCAACCTCTTCCGGAATCTCATCAGCTACTTCAACAGTTTCTTCAACCACTTCGGCAACCTCCGGAACAGGAGCCTCTACGATAGCAGGAGCTGACTCTTCAACAGGTGTAGGAACTGTTGTTAAAAGAGGCGTACCGGATGGTACCTCAGAAGCTGCTGAAGCACTGTTGTCAGGAGTTCCGGCATCTTCCGGTATTTCAATGTCGTTAAAATCAACGATTTCATCAATCTTTTCTGTAGGCTGTCCGCTTACCTCAACCGGCCTTAAAATTTCAACAAAACCAATTATCTTTGCGCCATCATCAACAGTAAAGTTGCAGGCAGAAAGATTTCCGTGGATAATTGCTTTTTCACGAATGATAGCATGACCGTTTATGCGAACATTTCCTTTTATTTTACCATTAAATTCAAGAGATGATGCAAAAAGATTACCAACAATAACAGAATCACCGGCAACCAATATATTACCTTCAGTTGTAATATCGCCCTTAACTGCACCATTTGAAAATGTAGCATCGTTTGCTTTTATATTACCGTCAACCTTACCGGTAAGTTCAATTGAATTTTTGCTGTAAACATCACCCTTAACACCGCCATCAATTATAATTGATGAGTCGGCAGCAATTGTGCCCACTAAAATAGTATCTTTAGTGATCAAGGTTTTGGTTGGTGCACCACTACTGGTCATATTCATAGAGGTGGCTTGGTTAAAAATATCACTCATTTCAACATCTCCCTGTTTATAGTATTATTTACAATTAAAGTTATTTTAGCATATGAAAACTTCTTTTGCAACTTTTTTTTATATATTTACTTAAAAATAATGTATGTATTGTGAAGTGTTATTAAATTCGTACAATAAAACATTAAGAATTCGGTTAACATAATTGAACAGCTATATAAGGAACGGTTAATATAAACTTGACATAAACGGTATTTTTTCGTATAATTTCATAAAGTAACTTAAGAACTTTAAGTGTGGAAAAGCTTGATTTTAAATGAGGTTAGTTTGGGAATTATTGAATATCCTATTGATGCTGATTATATTATGCAAAAAAAGAAATCCATTTTGCGTGGTTTAAGAGAAGTAGAGGGGAGAATACCAAAAAAAATAGCAATATTTTCCGGCTCAACAATAGGTGAGCTGGAATCTGTGCTACGTATTTTTTTACAGGACATGGGTATTGAACCGGAGTTCTATACCGGCGGTTATGGTAGATTTTATGAAGATTTAGTATTTGATGATGGTAGCGTTAAATCGTTTGCCCCAGATATTATATACATTCACACCTCGGTAAGAAATCTAAACTTTCCATCAATTTCCTGCGATGAAAAACAGGCGGATGAGTTTGCAAGGTTAGAATTTGAAAAATATAGATCTGCTATGGAAGCTGCAATGAGCTTTGGCTGTCCTGTTATACAAAATAACTTTGAACTTCCCCCTTATCGTCCCGCAGGTAATGCTGAGGCAAGGTTTGCGGGAGGAATGGTTCGCCATGTTGGCCGTATGAATACCCTACTTGCCGAATATTCAGAAAATCGACAAATATATATTAACGATATTAACTATATCAGCAGTTTTCATGGCCTGAATAATTGGCATGATGAAACGGCATGGTATGCCTATAAATATCCTTTTGCAGTAAGATTAATTCCTTATTTAAGCCATAGTATCTCAATAATTATATCCTCCATTTTCGGGAAATCAAAAAAGGCTGTTATTCTTGATCTAGATAATACGCTTTGGGGGGGAGTTATAGGGGATGATGGTGCTGAAGGCATAGAGATAGGAAATGAAAGCCCCCTTGGTATGGCACATCTAGCACTCTGTGATTACTCCTTAAGATTGAAGGAGCAGGGGGTGATGTTGGCTGTATGCTCTAAAAACGAAAACGACATAGCACTATCAGGATTTTCACGAGATGAGATGCCACTTAAGGTTGAAGATTTCGTAACCTTTAAGGCTAACTGGGAGCCAAAGAGTGAAAACATAAAGAGCATTCTTGCTGAGATGAATATAAATGCTGATGCAGCAATTTTCATTGACGATAATCCTGCAGAACGACACATAGTAGCCGGTGAAATATATGGGATTGTTACACCGGAACTAAAAGAACCGGATAGCTACCTTCGGGTGGTGGATGAAAACAATTTTTTTGAGCTTACATCATTAACCGGAGATGATAAGAAACGAACAGAATTTATACGTGATAACCTTAAAAGAAGTAGTGCTCAAGGAAGTTTTACCGATTATGGTGAGTATCTTAAAAGTCTTGAAATGAGCGCTAGGATGGTTGCTGTTGGTGGAGGAAATATCGAACGAGTTACCCAACTTGTTAACAAAACTAACCAGTTCAACATGACAACCAGACGGTTCACCGAGCAGGAGGTTGAAGAGATATCTCGGGATGAAAACTATATAACCATCTGCGCATCCTTGTCGGATAGATTTGGTGATAATGGTATAGTTAGCGTAATTTTTGCTAAAATTGAGGAAGAGGTTTGTGTTATCGAGTTGTTTACAATGAGCTGTAGGGTTTTCAAACGTGAGCTTGAGTATGCAATGATAGATAGACTGGTGAAAATTATTGAAAACAGTGAAGTTAAAACTATTAAAGGAATTTTTATTCCAACAGCAAAGAATAAGCCGTGTGCTGACTTTTATGAAAATGCAGGGTTTACAAAGTTAGCTTCCATCGATGATGCAACCGAGTATGAGCTGTTAGCCGATGGATACGTTCCGAAGGCACAACATATAGAGTTAAAAGGAGTATAATTATGGATGAAAAGACAATTTTAGAGGCAATACAACCTATTTTTCACGATGTATTTGATGACGAAGATCTGGTTATAACAAGAGAAACCTGTGCTGCTGATATTGAAGACTGGGATAGCATCGAACAGATAAATCTACTTACTTCCATGGAAAAGAAGTTCAGTGTTAAGTTTACCTTGGGAGATGTTCGAAACCTTAAGGATGTTGGAGATTTAGTTGATTTGTTAATGAGACTAACAGCATGAACAACTTTAGTATAGACACTATAAAGGTAGGCGAGAGTGCATCGTTTGAACGCACCATAACCATCGAGATGATGGATGCCTTTTTAATGATAACAGGTGATAATAATCCGCTACACATTAATGCAGATTATGCCAAAAGCAAAGGGTTTGTTGATAGGGTTTGCTATGGTGCTCTAACTTCATCTATGTTGTCTACCTTGGCAGGTGTTTACCTACCGGGTGAAAAATGCCTTTTACATAGTATTGAGAGTAAATTTAAGCTACCGGTTTATATCGGAGATACGCTTTTAGTAGAAGGAACAGTTTCCGAGGTTAACGAGATGTTTAAGGAAATTACTATTAAGGCAAGAATTCTTAATCAAAACGGAAAAACCGTGCTAAGGGCCGTTGTTAAGGCAGGAATATTAGATGAGGAAAACAATTGAAAAACTATTTGATTACCGGAGCCTCCTCCGATATAGGCATGGCATTTTGTCGCGATATAGCGCCTCATGCAGATTGTATTGTAGCAACCGCAAATAGCGGTGAGGGATTATTAAATGAACTTAAAGATGAGCTTTTAATAGTTAACCCAAAGCTTAACTTTGTTGTAGCAAAGGTTAACCTTGCTTCGAGTGATGAAATAGATAAGTTTTTGCTTGATTTAGCGAGTCGTGATATTACATTCACAAACTTTTTACACCTGCCGGCACTAATGCCGGTTAACGTAAAGCTGAAAAAATTCAACTTTGAAAACTTTAACATAGACTTTAACCTACAGGTTGTTTCGGCAATAAAAATTTGCCAGACTATTATGCCAAAGATGGCTAAGGCTAAGTATGGTAGAGTTGTTTTTATGCTAACATCATATATAAATTTGCCTCCTAAAAATATGGTTGCCTATGTAACGGTTAAATCTGCGCTGGCAGGGCTATGTAAAAGTTTAGCTGCCGACTATGCATCGCATGGTATTACCTTTAATGGCATACTGCCTTCCATGATAGAAACTAAATTTTTAAAAGATACCAGCAGTTTAATTGTAGAGGCAGCAGCCGAGGCACATCCCCTTGGAAGAAATGCAGATGTTGACGATGTTGTTCCGGTGATTAGGTTCTTAATGTCTGATGAAGCCGGTTACATTACCGGAACGATGCTGTCGGTAACAGGTGGGAGTTAAAATGCAAAAATACACCTTCAGAAAAGCGACTTTATTCGACCGTCAAGCAGTGATAGAATTTATGAATACGCACTGGGGTGCTAAACATCCTCTTGTTAACGATGACACTCTTTGCAACTATTATTTTTGTAAAGATGACGAGTTTAATTTTGCTCTTTGTTTTGCCGAGGATAAAATTATCTCGGTTGCCGGGTACATTTATGCAAACAAAAAAAAGACAGCCGCATATGTTAGTATTTGGTGTGCCGACAAAGAATATAATGGTGCCGGACTTGAATTAATGGATAGTTTGAAAAGTATAACCGGTGTTGATGTGTTGTGTTGCAACAATATTAGGCCAAACACATTAAAATTTTATGAGTTTTTAGGTTATTATACCGGCAAATTTACCCATGCTTACCTACTTAGCGAGAAAAAAATATTTAACATAGCCGATATTACAAAATATAGGCATAATGTCCCCGAACCTTCAATGGCAAGATTGGTTGAGATTACCGAGGTAAAACAATCAACCCTTGAAAGGTTAACATCCACTTTAAGTGTAAAAAAAGACTTAGAATACCTCAAGTTTAGATATTTTAACTATCCTTTTAGAAAATACAGATTGTTTGCATTGCAGCTAGAAGCTGTTGTTGGAATATTTGTGCTAAGGTTAACCACGGTAGGTGATGCTTGTGCAATAAGGTTAGTAGATTATATCGGTGATAAAAAAAATATAGCTATAGCCGGAGTTGCACTGGCAAAACTTTTAAACGATTTTAATGCCGAGTATCTGGATTTTTACTGTGCCGGGATTGAGGTAGCTCAGTTAAGAGCGGCTGGCTTTAATATCCGAGATGAGCTTGATGATAACATTATACCGAATTATACCGAACCGCTTGAAAAAGCAAATATAGACTTCTTTTATTTTACAAGTAAGGAAGAGGATTTTACAATGTTTCGTGCAGATGGTGATGGAGATAGACCGGCATTTAACATAGATTAACAATTCTTTGTAGCTACTAACATATAAATTATACATGCAATAATAATTTCCGCCATCGGCGGGGGATATTGGAAATATATTAAGACTAATTCACGAGGTAGAAAATGCAGTTAACAGAACTAAACAAGACACAGCTAAATGATGAGTTGACAAGACTTAACAACATGATGAATGAGAAAAAAAAGCTTGGTTTAAAGCTTGATATGTCTCGTGGTAAGCCAGAGGCAAAACAACTTGATCTATCTATGCCAATGATGAAGATTGAGGTAACAAAATCTAGGGATGGTATTGATGTTAGAAATTACGGTAATCTCGAAGGCGTTCCGGAGGCAAGAGAATTTTTTGCTGAAATTTTTGGATGCGACAAAAGCAATGTTATTGTTGGCGGTAACTCCAGCCTTAACCTAATGTACAACATTATGGAGCTATGGTGGAGGGTAGGCCTTTCAGATAGTCCATCTCCGCTTGGTGAGTGCAAGGGTGCTAAATTTTTGTGTCCTTCTCCGGGCTACGACAGACATTTTACAATTACACAAGATTTCGGAATAGAGATGATTACTGTTCCGATGACTGAAAATGGACCGGATATGGATATTGTAGAAAACTTAGTCGCTTCTGATGATTCCATAAAGGGAATATGGTGTATACCGCAGTATTCCAACCCACAGGGATATATTTACAGTGATGAAACCGTAAAGCGCCTTTGTAACATGAAAACAGCAGCAAAAGATTTTAAGATTTTTTGGGATAATGCTTATTGTGTACACCATCTAGTTGAAAAAACAACCGAGGTTTTGCCGATACTGGAAGTTGCCACCGAGGCAGGAAATCCTGAGAGAGCATTAATGTTTTGTTCAACCAGTAAAATAACATTCTCAGGCGCTGGTGTGGGTGCATTTGCGGCCTCTGATAAAAATATTAAACACATCATTAAAAGAATGCAGGCGATGACAATTAGCTTTGATAAGGTTAACCAGCTGCGTCATGTTGAATTCTTAAAGAATAAGGCCGGTGTTTTGGAGCATATGAAAAAACATGCTGTGCTATTAAACCCCAAATTTGATATCTGCGACAAATACTTTACCGAAAAACTAAAGGAATGTGGAAATCTGGTTTATTGGTTTAAACCTAATGGTGGATACTTCATTAACTTTGAGGCAATGGCCGGAACCGCAAAGCGCTGTGTTGAACTTTGTAAGGATGCGGGGGTTGTATTAACTCCGGCAGGAGCAGCTTTCCCGTATGGTAATGACCCAGAGGATAAGCATATAAGAATTGCACCAACATTTCCTCCGATGGAAGAACTTGAACAGGCACTTGAAATTTTTACCCTTTCAGTTAAGATTGCCGCAACAGAAAACTTGTTGAAAGGCATGAGTAGCTAATGTGTTTATTAAACATAGGTAGTTAGCGGTATTCCTTATTCCGACTAAATTTTTAATATTGGGATTGACTGTAAAGAAAAAAAACGTTATAATAAAACGGTTAGATATTTTTAGGATAGGTAAATATGAAAAGAACTGGAAAAATATGGTTTTTCTTAGTTGCTATTTTTATATTTGCTCTTGCCTACACAGCCTTTGCCGGTGTTTCAACCTTTTATGGTGACACCGAGACGGTATATGTTAAGGGAATGGACGACATTCGCTTTGGCATTGATATCAGAGGCGGTGTGGATGTAACATTTATGCCGGCAGACGGTGTAGATGCTACCGATGAGCAGATGGATAGCGCCGAAAGTGTTATAAAAACCAGACTTGTTTCACTAAACATCACTGATTATGAAGTGTACCTTGATTATAACAAGGACAGGATAATAGTTCGTTTCCCTTGGAAAACGGATGAAACCGACTTTAACCCCGAGAGTGCAATTGCTGAGCTGGGGGCTACTGCAGTTCTAACATTCCGTGAAGGACAAGAGGTTGATGAAAATGGTCTGCCTTCCGGTGTTACAGCCGAGACAATTATCCTTGAAGGTGATGATATCGAGAGTGCTACACCTGCAGTTCAGCAGGATGATTTTGGCAACTCTAACTATGTTGTTCAACTTAAAATGACCGAGGAGGGTACAGAAAAATTTGCCGAGGCGACAACAAGGCTAGCCGGAACGGGAAGTATCTCTATCTGGATGGATGATACCATGATATCCTCACCATCGGTTAACGATGCTATTGTTGATGGCGAGGCAATAATTTCCTGGGATAGTAGCTATGGAACCACTGTTACAGCCGAAGAGGTAACTACCTTGGCAAACCAGATCAATTCCGGTTCATTACCTTTTAAATTATCTGCAGAGAGCTTTTCAACAATAAGTCCAACTCTGGGAAGCAATTCGCTACAGGCGATGCTTATTGCTGCAATTATTGCATTTTTATTAGTTTGTGCATACATTATTTTCTGGTATAAGTTACCGGGTGCAGTTGCTGCCATTGCACTTCTCGGACAGACAGCTGCCACCATTGCACTTATTTCAGGCTACTTTGCTGTATACAATAGCTTTACATTAACCTTACCTGGTATTGCTGGTATTATTCTTGCAATCGGTATGGGTGTTGATGCAAATATAATTACAGCAGAACGTATTAAAGAAGAACTACGTTCAGGTAAAAGCTTAGATGGAGCTATCACCTCAGGATTCCAACGAGGACTTGCCCCGATTATTGACGGTAACGTTACTGTAATTATAGTGAGTATTATACTTATGGGTGCCTTCGGACCTACAAATGGTATATTTGCAAAACTTTTAACACCTATCTTCTTTGCCTTCGGACCTTCAACTGCAGGTGTTATCTATTCGTTCGGATATACACTATTAATCGGAGTGCTGTTAAACTTTGTGATGGGCGTTGTTGCCTCACGTATAATGTTGCGCAGTGTTTCTAAGATGAACATGTTTCGCAACAGGCGTCTTTACGGAGGTAAAAACAAATGAAAACAGAAGGATTAAATCTTATATCGATTAGGCGCCGATTCTTTATAATTTCATCAATATTAATTGTATTAATAATTGCATATTCCGCCATTTTCGGAGTAAAGCTGGATATTCAGTTTCAGGGCGGGGCAATGATAAACTACAGCTACACAGGCGACATAGAGTCATCACAGTTACAAGGGCATTTTGAAGAGAGTTTGGGAAATAATATTACGCTACAGTCGGGAACTAATGCAACCCTTGGTACTAATACCGTAATTGTTTCGCTTCCTGGCAGTGCAACTATTTCACCTGAAACGTTAAGTGAACTTAATAATAAGCTTATAGAAGCTTATCCGGATAATAACATTACACAGCTAGAGGTTTCAAACGTTAACCCAACACTTGGTAGTGAGTTTATGGCAAAATGCATGGTTGCTATTGCGGCAGCATTTGTATTGATATTAATTTATATAGCGATTCGCTTTAAAAACATAGGTGGTTTGCCGGCGGGTATTTTAGCTATTATTGCTTTAATTCATGACCTTATTATAGTATTTGGCGTGTTTGTTGTTCTTGGTATTCCTCTTGGAGGAAACTTTATAGCTGTTATGCTAACTATACTTGGATACTCTATAAATGATACCGTTGTTGTATATGATAGAATTCGTGAAAATGAAGGCATCTACAAAAAGATGAAATTTGAACCGCTAGTTAATCTAAGTATTAACCAATCTGTGGTACGTAGCATTAACACAACCGTATCAACAATTTTAGCATTATCAAGTATTTCTATTGTTGCCTTAATTTTTGATTTAAACAGCATATTTACCTTCTCATTCCCACTTATTATAGGAATGTTATCAGGTGCTTACAGCTCAATTTGTATAGCAGGTCCACTCTGGGTTGAGTGGGAAAATCGCAAGGCAAAGAAAGCGTGAAACCGGCTATATCCACAGCGTGTTTTTACCCCTTAGAAACTATGGAGTCTTTAAGGCTGTTACTTACTTCTGGAGTGAAAGATATAGAAATATTCTTTAACACCGATAGCGAAATTGAAATTGACAGCCTTAAAACCATAAAGAAAATCACAGAAGAGTTTGGTTGTAATATCTGTGCTATACATCCGTTTTATTCGGTGTATGATTGGTTTTATTTCTTTAGCGACTATAAGGCAAGGATACTTGATGGCGTAAAATTATATCGAAAACTTTTTACAGCTGCAGAGTTTCTTAATGCACCAATTGTATCCTTTCATGGTGAACATAAAAACAGTACACTTGATAGATTAGAGGGATATAATACTTTAAAGATGCTTTATGATGTTGCAGCAGAATATGGTGTTACTCTTTGTCAGGAAAACGTTTCAAGAAATAGGATATGTACAGCCGAAGAAATAACTGCATTAAGGCAGACTTTTAATGACGATATTGCGTTTACAATCGATATAAAGCAGGCAAGAAGAAGCGAACAATCCCCGTTAGACATGATAAAAGCAGCAGGACCTTGCCTTAAGCACCTACATTTAAGTTCAAAAACCAAAGAAAATGACTGTGTCTTACCAACAGATTCTGATCCCGAGGTTAAAAGAATAATTGCATATTTGAATGAAATTGGTTATAATGGATATATAGTGATTGAACTATACCGAAATGGATTTGTTGATATAGAAGATTTAATGTCGTCTTACAACATGTTTTTACAACATTTGAGTGATTAATTTATTTCTGTAAAAATTAGTCGAAAAGTAACTGTATATTTTTTACCTGATAATAAGCTATAATAAACCTATAATGAATGTAGTTGTGTTGGAGGTTTATATGGTTATCAGTGGTATTATTGAGCAAAGAAAGGTAAGAACTGTACATGAAATACTATATTATGAGCTGTGTAAGAATAATGAAAGCTACTCAATAGCAGTATCATGTCCGGTAGATTTAGCCTATGTAGGAGAATTTACAGTTAACAAACAATTTGCTTTTTTTGTTTTTAATAGAATTGTTGAAGGTATTGTTTATCCATGTCATCTAAAGGCTATAGTTGAGGATTTCTTGGCGGAATATGACCCCATAAAGCATTACGGAGATTCTTATGAAGAAGAGTTCAGATGTTCACAAAGATCACAGGATAAGATTAAGGCGTAGGTTTAGAGCTGATGGCATTGATAATTTTGAACCACACAATGTTTTGGAGTTGTTATTGTTTTATTCCTTTTCAAGATGCGATACAAATGAGCTAGCCCATGAGTTAATTGATCACTATGGCAGTTTGCCTCTTGTTTTTGACGCCCCATATGACGACCTTGTTAAAAGAAAGGGCGTTGGCGAGGTATCAGCTACACTTATAAAAATGGTTCCGGCCATTACCAGCTATTATATGTCTCAAAAGGCTTTAGAAGGTGTTGTTGTTAATTCCGCTGAGGATGCCGGACAATACTTTGTAGCTAAATTTTTAAATGCGGTTGTTGAAGAATTTCATCTCCTTAGTTTAAGCGCAACCGGTAAGGTAATTAGATGTACGAAAATTTCCGAAGGCACAGTTAATGCTGTTCCGGTTCTTACCAGAATGGTTCTTGCAGAGGCATTAAACAGCAATGCAGTATCGGTTGTTGCTGCACATAACCATCCCAGTGGGATAACGCTGCCGTCGTCTAACGATACATTTTTAACGCAAAATCTTTATCGTGCATTAAAACATGCTGATATAACACTTGATGACCATATCATTGTTTCAGGTAAAGAGGTCTTTTCTCTTCGTGAATCAGGATATTTCGATAAACTTCCGGACTATAGCAGTCTCAAAAAACTATGACCTCAAATGAACATTTTAAATTAATATCCGACTATCAGCCTACCGGCGACCAACCGCAGGCTATTGATGCACTTGTGCAGGGACTTAATGATGGCTGCAATAAGCAAACACTGCTTGGTGTAACCGGTAGTGGAAAAACCTTCACCGTCGCAAATGTTATTGCGAGGGTGAATCGTCCTGTTTTAGTGCTTGCGCATAATAAAATCTTGGCGGCTCAGCTATGCACCGAGCTACGAGAATTTTTTCCCGAAAATGCTGTGGAATACTTTGTTTCATACTATGATTATTATCAACCGGAAGCATATATACCTTCAACCGACACCTATATAGAAAAAGATAGCTCGATTAATGATGAAATTGATAAGTTAAGACATTCGGCAACTTCGTCGCTTTCTGAACGTAGGGATGTTATAATTGTTGCAAGTGTTTCATGCATTTATTCCTTAGGTGATCCTATAGATTACCGTAGCATGGTTATATCTATCAGAAAGGGTGCTACTTTAAAAAGAGACGAGTTAACACGTAGATTAGTAGACCTACAGTATGAGCGAAACGATGTTAATTTTACTCGAAACAAGTTTAGGGTAAGAGGGGATGTAGTTGAAATTTACCCGGCTTATGCAGCTGATGTTGCAATTAGGGTTGAGTTTTTTGGTGACGAGCTCGAAAGGATAAGTGAGATTACACCGCTTACTGGTGAACGGCGCTGTGAACTTTCTCACATCGCGATATATCCAGCTTCACATTATATAGTTCCTCGCGAGAAAATGACAACAGCGATAAGAGAGTTACGACAAGAATGTGATGAACAGGTTAAACGCTTTACAGACGAAGGCAAGCTGATTGAAGCACAACGTATTGCACAACGTACAAATTATGATATAGAGATGCTAACCGAAATAGGTGTTTGTAAAGGAATTGAAAACTATTCGCGAGTTCTTGCGGGAAGAGAACCTGGAAGCATACCATCAACCTTGCTCGACTATTTTCCGGAAGATTTTATAACTATTATTGATGAATCCCATGTAATGTTACCACAGTTACACGCAATGCACGGTGGTGATTATGCGCGCAAAAAGAACCTTATTGACTTTGGCTTTAGGCTCCCCTCAGCTATAGATAATCGCCCCCTAACATTTGATGAGGTTGTGGAGAGATTAGGTCAGACGTTATTTGTAAGTGCTACCCCAGCATCATACGAGAGAAATAACTCACAACAGATAGTAGAACAGATAATTCGTCCTACAGGACTTGTAGATCCTCAAATATCGGTAAGGCCTACCGACGGACAGATAGACGATCTACTTTCAGAAATTAATACAACAAAGGAAAAAGGTCAAAGAGTTTTAGTAACTACTCTTACAAAAAAGATGTCAGAGGATTTAACAGACTTTTTAATTAGCAACGATATAAAGGCGAAATACCTACATCACGAAATAGATACCTTTGAAAGGATACATCTCCTACGAGACTTAAGAGGGGGAACAATTGATGTTTTGGTAGGAATAAATCTGCTAAGAGAGGGCCTCGACCTCCCTGAGGTTTCACTTATAGTAATTTTAGATGCCGATAAGGAGGGATTTTTAAGAAGTGAGTCTTCACTAATTCAAACGATAGGACGAGCAGCAAGAAATTCTGAGGGTAGAGTTATCATGTATGCCGATCAGTTAACCGGTTCCATGGAGCGGGCTATAACCGAAACGGAACGTCGACGTGACATTCAGGAGGCTTATAACCGTGAACATGGAATAACCCCCAAAACGATAATTAAGGTACTTTCGGCAAATACTATTAATATCTCCAGCGAGGTAACTGCTGATGATGGAATTGAAAGGATGTCACGTGCCGAGAGAGAGAGAGCAATAGAGAAGCTTACTCGTGAGATGAAAGAAGCAGCAAGGATGTTAGAATTTGAACATGCTGCCTATCTTCGCGACAGGATAGAGGCATTAAGAAAAGGAAAAAATCTTGAAAAATGATAGCATAATTATAAAGGGAGCAAGGGAGCATAACCTTAAAAATGTTGACATAACATTACCAAGAGACAGCTTAATTGTTATGACTGGTCTTTCAGGTAGCGGAAAGTCTTCTCTTGCGTTTGATACCATATATGCAGATGGACAACGTCGTTATGTTGAGAGCTTGTCATCCTATGCAAGGCAATTTTTGGGGCAGATGGAGAAACCAGATGTTGATAGCATTGAAGGACTATCGCCAGCTATATCGATTGATCAGAAAACTACATCCAGAAATCCACGTTCAACCGTGGGTACTGTTACCGAAATTTACGATTATCTTAGATTGCTGTTTGCCCGTATAGGTTGCCCGCATTGCCCTATCTGTGGGAGGGTTATTGCTCAGCAAACGGTAGATCAGATGGTTGATAGTGTTTTAAAGCTTGAAGAAGGTACCAAATTTCAGATATTGGCACCGATAGTAAGAGGGCGAAAGGGGAGTTACCATAAGGAACTTGAAGCTGCTCAACGCTCGGGTTATGTTCGAGCAAGGGTGGATGGGATTATCTACGACCTTTCTGAACCAATCGAAATTGATAAGAACTTTAAACACTCTATCGAGATAGTTGTAGACAGGCTTGTTATTAACGATGAGGTTAGAACAAGGCTTGCAGACTCAATAGAAACTGCATTAAACTTAACAGGGTCGAATGTTGTTATTGATGTTATTGATGGCGAGGAGATGACATTTTCGGGTAGCTATGCGTGTCCGGAACATGGTATTGGGCTTGAAGAACTTTCTCCTAGAATGTTTTCATTTAATAACCCTTATGGTGCATGTGAAAAATGTACCGGGTTAGGAACATTTTTAAGGGTTGATCCCGAACTGATTTTTCCAAACAAAAACCTTTCAATAGCCGAAGGTGCGGTTAAGGCAAGCGGTTGGGGTTACGGTGAGGGCACAATCGCCGAGATGTATTTTAAGGCACTGGCAAAAAGATATAAGTTTTCACTTAAAACGCCGGTGAAGAACCTGCCCAAAAAGATAATAGATGTTTTGTTATATGGAACCGATGGTGAGAGGATTACCCTTACCCGTCAGAGCGAGTATGCAAAGGGCGAATACAAAAGCAGCTTTGAAGGTATAGTAAATAACCTTGAACGCCGATTTAAGGAAACCGGCAGTGAATGGATGAGGGATGAAATTGCATCCATAATGACAGATATACCATGTCCGGATTGCCATGGTGAACGTCTTAAACCCATAAGTCTTGCAGTGACGGTTGGAGATATAAATATTAGCCATTTTACGGCAATGTCGGTAGCTGAAGCTGCTGATTTTATAGAAAACCTAAAGCTTAGTGGTCGTGACATGATGATTGGTGAGAGAATATTAAAAGAAATTTTAGAAAGATTATCATTTTTACGAAGCGTTGGATTACAATATCTTACACTTTCCAGAAGTGCAGCAACACTTTCAGGTGGCGAGAGCCAGCGAATAAGGCTGGCAACTCAGATAGGTTCATCACTAATGGGAGTTCTGTACATTCTCGATGAACCAAGTATTGGTCTGCACCAGCGTGATAATGAAAAGTTAATAGCTACCCTAAAAAGACTAAGAGATTTGGGGAACACTTTAATTGTTGTAGAGCATGATGAGGATACAATAAAGAGCGCAGATTACGTGGTTGACATTGGTCCTGGTGCCGGCCGACACGGTGGTGAAATAGTTGCACAGGGTAGCGTAAAAGATATAATTAAGGTAAAAAAATCTATTACCGGACAATATTTATCAGGTAAGAAAAAGATACCTGTGCCTACCGAAAGAAAAAAAGGAAATGGTAATGTTTTAAAGATTCTGGGTGCTACGCAGAATAATCTAAAAAATGTAAACGTAGAATTACCGCTAGGGGTTTTAACATGTATTACCGGGGTTAGTGGTAGTGGTAAGTCATCATTAATTAATGAGATACTTTATAAAAGATTGGCAGCAGAGCTTAACGGAGCAAGGATGCATCCGGGATCACACCAAGAAATGGTTGGCCAAGAAAATCTTGATAAGGTAATAGGTATCGACCAATCTCCGATTGGCAGAACCCCCCGTTCTAATCCAGCAACATATACAGGGGTATTTACCGACATTCGTGAAATTTTTGCATCTACACCTGAAGCAAAAATGAGAGGCTATGCCACCGGTAGATTTTCGTTTAATGTAAGAGGTGGAAGATGTGAATCATGTGAAGGTGATGGCATAATTAGGATTGAGATGCACTTTTTACCGGATATATATGTTCCTTGTGAGGTATGTAAAGGAAAAAGATACAATCGTGAAACCTTAGAAGTTCATTATAAAGGTAAAACAATTGCGGATGTTTTGGCTTTAACCGTTGATGATGCATTACTGTTTTTTGAACCGATACCAAAGATACACAGAAAGCTAAAAACATTAAGTGATGTAGGGCTTGGCTATATTACCTTGGGTCAATCGGCTACAACATTGTCCGGTGGTGAGGCACAGCGTGTTAAACTTGCTTTAGAGCTAGCTAAAAGGGCTACCGGGAGCACCATTTATATTCTTGATGAACCTACTACCGGCCTACATGTAGCCGATGTTCATAAGCTCGTTAAGGTGCTTTCTAAGTTGGTGGATATGGGAAATACTGTAGTTGTTATTGAACATAACCTTGACATTATTAAGACAGCGGATTATATTATAGATATGGGGCCTGAAGGTGGTAGCGCCGGAGGTGAAGTTCTTGCCACAGGAACCCCAGAACAAATCGCTGAAAACGAGGCTTCATTTACCGGGTATTATCTAAAAAAACATTTATAGGAAATATAATTGAAAGGAGTTTATTATGCCTTCACCAACAAGGGAAGAATATGATTATGTAAAGGAACTGTGTGAAGATTTTTTTTCCTCTGATACCTTTACCTACTACACCGAAACATACGGTTGTCAACAAAATGTTAGCGACACAGAACGCTTGGGCGGTATTCTAGAGTCAATAGGGTTTACAAAGACTACCTATAAAACAAAGGCTGATTTATTATTGGTTAACAGCTGTGCAGTTCGTGAAAATGCTGAGATTAAATTTTTGAGCAGGCTTGGCGAGCTTAAGCCATTGAAGATGGTGAACAGTAAGAGAATAATTATACTTTGTGGTTGTATGTTTTCCAACGGCAGAAACGTTGTTACGGTAAAGAACTCCTACCCATTTGTAGATATAGTGTCCGATACTAATCTTCAGGATAATCTCGTGGATACGCTTGCCGACTTTTTAGAAAGTCCTAAGGAGAGAATATTCCCTGAAGATGAAATAGAGGTAAAAGAAATAATAGAGGGAACATCGGTTAGTAGAGACGATAAATTTAACGTCTCTGTACCCATTATGTATGGCTGTGATAACCATTGTAGCTACTGCATTGTTCCATATGTAAGAGGTAGTGAGGTTAATCGAAATCCAGAAGATATTATTTCTGAAGTAGAGGATCTTGTTAAGGCTGGCGCAAAACATATTAATCTATTGGGACAGAATGTTAATGCCTATGGTCGAAAGCTAAGTATTGATATTGATTTTGTAGGATTGCTAAAACAGGTATGCGCAATACCGGGTAATTTTATAGTAAGTTTCCTGTCTTCCCACCCCAGGTTCTTTACGAGAGAGCTTATCGACTTTATTGCAGATGAACCTAAAATGTGTAGAATGTTACATATACCGTTCCAATCAGGAAGCGACAGTATTCTCACAGCAATGGGCAGAGGTTATACCTCCGACGACTATATGAAGCTTATCTCATATGCACAAAACAGAATAAAAGGTGTTGGAATAAGCAGTGACATTATTGTAGGTTTCCCTGGTGAGACCGAGGTGGATTTTGATATGACAATTGACCTTGTTCATAGGATAGGTTTTTATCAACTATTTACCTACATATTTTCTAAGAGACCAGGTACTCCGGCGGCTAAGCTGGTTGATGACAACATAAGTGCTAAGAAGACCGAGCGAATGGAAAGATTATTAACCATGCAAAAACAGATGGCCTCAGATGCACTGGCACGTTTTAAAGACAGTAGAATACCGGTGCTGTTCGAAAAGGAGGATGAGGGCACATTTATTGGAAGATACGGAAACTTTTTACTGGTTAAGTTTGCTGCTTCATCTCGTAAGCCAGAAAAAGGAGAACTGTGTACGGTTTTTATCACCGGGAATACGGCAACTTCTTTGGCTGGTATAATGGAGGACTAAGCCTAATACAGGTATAAAGCATATAAAAGAAATGGAGTTTTATTATGACAACACTAGAAATGTTTATCGAAGCCGCTAAGGCATTACAAAAAGACCCGGTTTATCTACGATTAGATACAATACGTAACGAAAATGAGGCTGATGAAGCTCTGGTTAATAGCGTAAATAAATTTAATGCTGCTAGGGCTGAGCTAACAGCTATGATGTCTGGTGGGGAGCCGGATGATAAGGCAAAGATAGCCGATCTTAATAATTCGGTACGAAATCTTTATACCGAGATCATGGAAAATAAAGGTATGGTTGCCTATAACGAAGCAAAGGAAGAGCTAGACGTTCTTCTTACGCATGTTCAGGCTGTAATTAATGCTGCTGTTTCAGGAGAAGATCCTGCAACGGCAGAGCCCCCTGTAGATTGTGCCGGCAGCTGCTCAAGCTGTAGCGGATGTGGGTCATAATAAAGAAAGGATTGCATAACCATGGCCGGTCTATCACCGATGATGCAACAGTATATGAGACTTAAGGAACAACACAAAGACAAGGTGTTGTTCTTTAGGCTTGGCGATTTTTATGAGATGTTTTTTGAGGATGCCATAACGGTGTCTAAACAGCTTGAGCTTACCCTCACCGGTAGAGAGTGCGGGCTTTCAGAACGAGCGCCTATGTGTGGTGTTCCATACCATAGTGCAGAAACATATATTGCAAGACTTTTAGAGCTTGGATTCAAGGTTGCAATATGTGAGCAGACGAGTGATCCATCAACAACAAAGGGTCTGGTTGAAAGGGAGGTAGTTAGGGTAATAACCCAGGGAACTGCACTTGAAAGCTCCATGCTTAGTGATGATAGAAACAATTTTTTATGTAGTATCTATATTGAGAATGATACCGATGCCGGACTGTGCTTTTCTGATGTTTCCTGTGGAATTATCTATCTCTGTAGGTTAAATTCTGAGAGTTTAGTGCAGGATGTTTGTAACGAAATTTCACGTTTTTCTCCTACCGAGATTATTGCAAATGATTTAATTCTTAAACATAAAGACCTAACTGAATACATAAAACAGAACATTTCATGTAGTGTAGAGATTATTGATGACGATATATACATTGATAAAGCTGCTAACGATATTATAAAAAAACAGTTCCCAAATGATTGTTATGACTCTATACTTTCTGATGGTAGCCTTGCTGTGGGAGCGGTAGCATCGCTTATACACTATCTTACCTTAACACAAAAGCGTGGACTCGGGGCATTGATAAATGTTGAAAAGTATAGTGTGGAATCCTTTATGAGAATTTCACCGATGACACGCAAGCATCTTGAAATAACCCAAACAATGAGAGGAGAATCTCGTCTTGGCAGTTTGTTAAATACAATAGATTTAACAAAAACATCTATGGGTAGGCGGTTACTTAGGCTATGGTTTGAGCAACCACTGCTTTCATCTTCACTGATTAACAGAAGATTAGATGCTGTAACTGAACTTAATAATAGTGTTCTTGAAAGAGGAACACTTAGAGAACAGCTATCTAAAATTGCCGATATGGAAAGAATACTAAGTAGGATTGTCTATAAAAGTTCTTCTCCGAGAGAACTTTATGCATTTTTATCAACACTTACCATAATACCGGAATTAAAGCTTTCGGTTGCAGGGTTTACCTCGCCGGAAATTATTTCAATATACAAATGTATCGACAATCTCAAGGATATTCAAGAGATGATTGATCAAACCCTTTCGGAAAAGGCCCCGATAAACTTAAGGGATGGAAATGCTATTAAAGATGGATTTAATGAAGAGATTGATGAGCTTAGATCGCTTTCAAAAGGAGCGAAGGATAAACTTACCGAGCTTGAAAATAAATATCGTAATGAGTATGGATTTAAAAAGATAAAGATAGGTTATAATAGAGTTTTCGGCTACTATGTAGAACTCCCTAAATACTCGATTGATGAACTTCCGCCAGGGTTTGTTCGACGTCAAACACTAACAAACGGTGAACGGTATATCACCGAGGAACTAAAAGAGTTAGAAGTAAAAATAATGGGAGCACAGGAACGTCTTATAAGCTTAGAATCTGAGTTATATGATGCTCTATTAACTAGGGTGGGAAATTCAGCTTCACGAATTAGTACAACGGCTGCTGCAATTGCGAGGCTAGACGTGCTTTGTTGTTTTGCTGAAGTAGCAATGCAACACGACTATGTAAGACCTATGGTAGATGATTCTACAGCGCTATTAATAAAAAATGGAAGACATCCCGTTGTTGAAAGATTGTTACGGCGAACTGCATTCATTGCAAATGATGTTACAGCAGATAATGCAAAGAACCGTATACTACTTATAACCGGCCCTAATATGGCAGGTAAAAGTACCTATATGAGACAGACAGCCCTAATTGTATTACTTGCACAGGTAGGTTGCTTTGTTCCGGCATCTTCAGCTCAGATTGGCGTGTGTGATAGCATCTTAACTAGGGTTGGTGCTTCTGATGATCTTTCAGCAGGGCAATCGACCTTTATGGTTGAGATGACCGAGATGGCTCAAATTTTGCATACGGCAACATCAAAGAGCCTTTTAATCCTTGATGAAATTGGAAGAGGCACATCAACCTTTGATGGTTTAGCAATAGCAAGGGCAATAGTAGAATATCTAGCCGATAACGATAATGATCTTAAGCCAAAAACAATGTTTGCAACCCATTATCACGAACTTTGCACCCTTGAGAATATTTTTTATGGTGTTAAAAATTACAGTATAACTGCAAAGAAACGTGGAGATGAGTTAATCTTTCTGCGCAAAATAGTAGGGCGAGCTGCAGATGATAGCTATGGAATAGAGGTAGCAAAACTTGCAGGAATACCGGACACCATTATTAAGCGCGCAGGTGAGATATTGATCGACCTTGAACAGCACTCCGAGGCGCTCTCGGGAGTGGCTACACAGATTGGTTTTGATGATATGATATCACCTAGTAAACAAAATGCTACACAAGATGTAGTAAACAAGTTGAAATCAATTGTGCCGGATACACTCTCGCCGCTTGAGGCTTGGCAGATATTGTCTGAACTAAAAAACATGACGGTTGAAGAGGTAGGAAGTTGAGTGGTGTTATAAGAGAACTTCCACCGCTTTTGAGGGATAAAATTGCGGCCGGTGAAGTAGTTGAGAGACCAGCCTCGGTTGTAAAAGAGTTAGTGGAAAACTCTATAGATGCCGGCGCTACATCGATAAAGATAGAGATAGAAAATGGCGGCAGGGAATATATTAGCGTTTCGGATAACGGAAGTGGAATCGAGCCGGAATATATTAAAACTGCTTTTTTGCCACATGCTACCAGCAAGATTTCATCAGATGCCGATCTTGAAAAAATTATTACCAAGGGCTTTAGAGGGGAGGCGTTAGCCTCTATAGCGGCAGTTTCAGATCTTAAAATAGTATCTAAGGTAGAAAATTCGGAATATGCGCTTTCTTATTCAATTATAGGAGGTCTGGGCGAAGAAGTAGTTCCTGCCGGTAGAGATAGAGGCACAACTATAAGCGTTTCTAAATTGTTTTATAATACTCCTGCAAGGCTTAAGTTTTTGAAAAAAGACGTTGCCGAAGGTAATGCGGTTGTCGATGTTGTAACAAAAATTGCTTTGGCGCACCCAGATATAGACTTTACTCTTATCCGAGATGGTCAACAGGCAATACATTGCCGTGCTGGAGGGGATAGATTACTGGCTATTAACGCACTTGTATCAAAGGAAGCACACCGATATTTGAAGCCGTTGCATTATTCTGAAGAAGGGTATGAGATAAGCGGTTTTATAAGTAGTTCCGAGGGTGCTAAGGCTACAAGAGCAATGCAGTATTTTTATGTTAATGGCCGCTATATAAAAAATAAGTCATTTCATGCTGCTATTGACCAGGCGGTAAGTGGGCTTTTTATGCACGGAAAACATCCTGTTGTTTTTATTTTTTTAACCATGCCTACCGAATTAGTTGATATTAACGTTCATCCAGCTAAAATTGAGGTTAGATTTGCAGAGGAACGTAAGGTTTTTTCAGCAATTTATCGAGCGGTTAAGGCTGCGTTTATTATGCCACAGCTAGAACCTACTGAGTCGGAGATACAGCAACAACCAACAAATCTGACACCACATATGGTTTGCTACGATAAAGCTGATATTAGCAGAAATATAGATAAAACCGAGAAGATAGAATACATAGCAGAATCTCCCAAAGCAAGCTATAATTTTATATATAGCCAAACACCAAGATCTATCAACATAGAATTTAACGAAGATTATAGTCCTCAAAATACAACTGTTAAACAAGAGTTAAAAGTTGCTGAAAATATTACTATACAACAAGAGTTTACATTAGCTGAGGATAGAGCTAATGCAGCAATACCCGAACAGGATTCGTTTAGCCAGCTAACAGTTGATGGCCAACAGCATAATATTCGTTTGGTAGGAGAGCTGTTTTCTACCTATATTATTTTAGAGACAGAAAATAATATGGTGTTGATGGACAAACATGCAGCACATGAGAGAATAATATATGAACGGCTAATTAAACACCGAACAAATGAAGTTGATGAACAATTGTTATTGATACCCATTACGGTTGAGATAGACTCTGATTTAAAAACAATTTTACTTGATGAAACAGACTATTTAAAGTCTATTGGAATTGAGATAGAAGATTTTGGTGGAAATTCATTAAGATTATATTCTTTACCGGCTGATATTGATAACTATAATGCTGAAAAATTACTTGAAGAAATTGCAAACGGGCTTAATTCAGGTAATTTAACCCCGGATGAGAGAACACGGTGGGTTTATCATTCGGTTGCATGTAGGGCGGCAATAAAGGCAGGGGATAGACTTACCAACATTGAGTTGTTGGCATTAGCAAACGAAATCTATAGTGGAGGAATTCCCGCCTGTTGTCCACATGGTAGACCGGTAATGATTAGCTTAAGCAGGAAGGAACTTGAACAAAGATTTGGAAGAGCATAGTAAAAAAATAGTGGTTATCTGCGGGGCAACGGCTACCGGCAAATCCAGCTTAGCTGTTACAGCAGCAAAGCTTATAGATGCAGAGGTAATATCGGCCGATTCGATGCAGATATATAAAGGTTTAAATGTAGCTACCGCAAAGGTTACCGAGAGTGAGACTGAAGGAGTTATCCATCATATGCTGGATATAGCAGAGCCTTGGGAGAGTTTTAGCGTTGCAGATTATGTTAAGCTGGCAAGACCAATAGTTGAAGATATTTTAAGTAGAGGTAAGAGGGTTATAGTCTGTGGAGGAACCGGTCTTTATATTGATGCACTATGCGACGGAAGAGAGTTTTTAGAAAGCAAAGATCGCCCCGAAGTGCTTTTACAGCTCAATAAAATTGATACAGAAAATTTGTACGAAAGGCTATTAAATATTGATGCTGTAGCGGCAGAAAAAATTCATCCAAACAATCGCAAACGCATTATAAGAGCTTTGTATGTTTGCGAGATAACCGGAAAACCTTTCTCGGTGATAGGGGATGAAGCAATGCCGGAACAACCACCTTTTCAAAGACTGTTATTCCATTGCCATTACCCGCAACGCCATGAACTTTATGATGCCATAAATAGAAGGGTTGATAAAATGAAGGACGATGGCTTGCTTGAAGAGGCTCGGTATGTTTATAAGAATAGAACAGAATTTAGAACTGCAGCAGCAGCTATCGGATATAAAGAACTATTTAATTATATAGAGGGTAGAGGTAGTTTTGACGATGGGATTCAAAAACTTAAACAGGCCACACGAAACTATGCCAAGCGACAGATGAGTTGGTTTAATAGATATTCAGATTCATTAAACATTGAGGCATATAAAGAGGAAGCAAAACTTAAAATTGCGTCACTACTGGAGGAATTTTATAATTGAGGTTATTTAAAGTCAGATTATTTAAATACCTAAAAAAAGGAATGTTTTTGCTATTCCTTATTCCTGTTGTGTACCTATCAGTACAGGTTTTTTTAGCCTTTCAGAACAACTACATTACCCAGATTGCGGTTGAATATGAGCTAAGCGAGAGTATATCAACTGTAGGTATTGCGGTAAGGGACGAAATGCTGATAGAATCGGATGCTCAAGGGGTGTTAAGATATATTCCGGTTGAGGGTGAACGAATCAGCAAGGAGAGCGAGATTGCTTATGTATATACCGATATCGATACCGCTCAGGATAACGTAAGGCTGGTTCGCGAGCAGGCTGAACTGAAGGTGCTAATGGACTCTGAGATTACTGCAGATAATATTACAGGCGATATATCTAATATAGCAAAGCAACAACTAGACGCATATTATGAGTTACTAGATGTAGTAAATGGTGGGGATCTCACAGGTATTCATGATCATAAAAATGAGCTGTTATTAAACTATAACAAAATGCAGCTGGCTATGGGTGTATCCTGCGATGTTTCGCCGGCTCTTGCAGAGGCACAGTCTACCGTTAGCGCATTATCTAGTCAAACAATCCCCAATAGTGTTATTACTTCTCCTGAGGTTGGTTACTTTTTTAGAAATACCGACGGAGGAGAGATTCTTTACAGTAGTACCATAGCGGCTCAATGGACATCAGAGCAATTAGCTAAGGAGATAGAGCTTGCCAAGGATATGTCGATACAGGAAGATTTAGTTGGGAAAATAGTATTAGATTACCGATGGGATTACTACTGCTTGATTTCCGAGGTAGACAGTGGGAGACTAAGATTAGGTGGAAACTATGAAATCTCATTTGCAGATACCGGTTCACAGGCAGTTCCGGTAGAGCTTGTTCGGATGGATGAACCTGATGAGAGCGGTCAGGTTTTACTACAGTTTAGATGTGAGACCTTAACGCAGGATGTTTCTACTTTAAGGTTAACCGACAGTGAGATATTAATTAGAAACTTTAGTGGTATAATGGTTAGTCGTGATGCTCTTAGAATCATTGATGGTGAAAAAGGAGTTTTTGTTCAGTTTGGTAACCTAATTCAGTTTAAGAAGATAGCTCCATTGTTTGAAAATGATGAGTATATGATACTTCCATTTGAAAATGATGAGGAAAATGAAGTCAAGTTATACGATGTAATTGTTGTTGAAGGAAGGAATTTATATGACGGAAAATTCTTATAATTATGTTGTTGAAAACCTAAAGCAAATTGAGGAGAGAATTACATCAGCAGCAGAAAGATCTGGCCGGAAACGTGAAGATATAAGACTGCTTGCGGTTACCAAAAAGGTTCCGGTAGCTGCAATTAACAAGGCAATAGAATTTGGTGTAGACATAATTGGAGAAAATTATGTAAACGAGTTAACGCTTAAAGCGCCGCAAATTAACTGTAGAGAATTGCATATGATTGGACATCTGCAAAGTAACAAGATAAAAGCATTGTTACCTCATATAACCATGTTGCAGACGCTGGATAGTAAGAACCTTGCCGATAAATTGCAAAAGGAGCTAATGAAAACCAACCAAACCCTTGACGTGTTAATTGAGGTTAATATTGGAAGGGAATCAAATAAAACCGGAGTCTTTACCGAAGATGTTTTTGAACTTGTTGATTATCTATCGGAGTGTAATCTTTTACGACTTAGAGGTATAATGTGTATACCTCCATACACCTCAACAGGTACTGAGAAAAAATTTTTTATGGATATGTTCAATCTATATATTGACATTAAGGGAAAAAAGAGGCATAATATAAATAATATTGATATATTATCTATGGGAATGTCGGAAGATTACGAATTAGCAATAGAACATGGCGCTAATCTTGTGAGAATAGGAAGTGCTATTTTTGGAAGCAGAAGTTAGAAAAACAGGAGATAACAATGGGATTATTTGACAAGTTTAAGGACATGATGGGTGTGCCGATTGATGATGAGTATAATGATGATATGGAGTTCGTGGCCAATCATCCTAAAAATTATGAAGATGAAAAACCGCAATATGAAAGCGCAAAACGTAGCAAGGTGGTTAATATCAATGCAACAACTCAGCTACAGGTTGTATTGGCAAAGCCCGAAAAGTTTGATGATGCACCTGCAGTAGCCGATCATCTTAATGCGAAACGTACGGTTGTTCTTAACCTTGAGTCGGCTCCTAAAGAGGTTAGTCGTCGACTTATTGACTTCCTAACAGGTGTTGCCTATGCAAACAAAGGTAATATTCAGCTTGTAGCAAACGCTACATTTATTATCACACCTTACAATGTAGACTTTATGGATAATAATATACTGGGTGAACTTGAAAATAACGGATTATATTTTAACTAATAATTTTACGTTATGGAATGTAATGGCGTTAGAGACAGGCAGAAAGGAGCGGTTATTAGATGCTTAGCTTAGAACAGATAAAATCTGTAACTTTTGATAGAATTGTCAGAGGGTACCGTCCGGAGGACGTAGATGACTTCATTGTTCAGGTTGCCCAGCAGCTTGAAAAATTAATGGAGGAAAACAAAGAGCTTGAAAACAAAGTGTATATACTTGCCGACAGCATTGAGGGGTACCGTAATGATGAGGAAGCTCTAAAAGCTGCCCTTATTAACGCCCAGCGTCTTGGTGAAAGTGTTATACGTGAAGCTAACCAAAAGGCTGAACATATTTTAAAAGAAGCGAAGGTGAAGGCCGATCGTGACTTTGATATTGCTATGGAAAAGGTTCATGCCGAACATATTAGATTAACTCGCATGCAGCAGGAGGTATCGATATTCCGCTCAAATGTTATTGATGCCTATAAAAAACATATTGAGTTACTTAGCAATCTTCCGGTAGATGAGAAGGAAGAGCATATTCCTGTTAACTATTTTGAAAAGATTGACAAAGACTTTAATGAGCGTCAAAAAGCAGACATGCAGGAGGCTGCGCCAACCCTTACCGAGCCTCGTGAGGAAATGTTTACTCCGCCTGTAGCACCAATGCTATCTCCGGATGTAGAACCGGCTCCCGTGCCAATTACTGTTGCACAACAGTCTCAACAACCTCAACCGCAAATAGATCCATTAGCCGCCATGATGACCGACGATAATCAACAGCAACAACAGACATCGGCAGCTTACGGTTTTGAGCAGTCATATAGACCTCGTGAGGCCACCTCAGAGCTTACTCAGGAGGAAAAAGAGTTAGCAGTAGCAAAAAGAAATGCAGCATTTGCCACAAGTGAAATAGGACCGATTATACCGCTTGTAACAGAAGAGGAGCAACAGGAAACAAACGAGTCCTTGTCACATAAGGCGGCAATAGAGGAACAAAGGTCAAAAGCGCCTGTTCCAACCGGAAGAGTTTCATTGTTTGATCATTATGATAATTTTGAACTAGATTAAACAGTGTGCTAAATCATTTGGAAAGTTATGAAAAAAAAATTTATTTTGTATCCTCTGGTAATGATAATTTTAATAGCTATCGACTTTATAACAAAGCAGCTGGCTACAACCTATTTAAAACCCATAGGCCACTCCTCTTTTATACCTGGGCTGGAGTTGGTCTATGTGTTAAATGAAGGGGTTGCGTTTAGCATGTTTTCAGGATCGTGGTTTATGGTAGTAGTACTTCCACTAGTAACGGTTTTTGTTTTAATCGTACTTTTGTTTATGGGTAAACTAGGTGGAGGATATTACGATGTGTTTTTTCTTATGATAATCTCCGGTGGATTAGGTAATCTTATAGATAGAATTCTATACGGACATGTTGTTGACTTTTTTAACTTTACCTTTATTGATTTTGCTGTGTTTAATGTTGCCGATTGTTATATAACCATCGGTGTTGCACTTTATGCAGTTTATATGATAGTATCCGAAATAAAGGTGAAAAAGGAGAAAGTTGAACAGAGTTGATCACACGGTTATTGAAACAGGGGTAGGACAGAGATTAGATGTCTTAGTTTCCGGTTTATGCGAAGACATCTCCCGTTCGGCTGCCGCAAGGTTGATTGAGCAGGGGGATGTTCTTGTGTCTGGTAGGAAGATGAAAAAGAATTATCTTCTTATATTGGGAGACATAGTAGAGGTAAATCTTCCTGATCCAATTAGTGCAACAGCATTACCACAACAAATTCCCCTTAACATTGTTTATGAAGATGATGATTTAATAGTAGTAAATAAAGAAAAAGGAATGGTGGTTCATCCCGGTGCCGGAAATCCGGATTCTACCCTTGTTAATGCATTGCTATATCACTGTGGAGAAAGCCTTTCTGGGGTTGGAGGTGTTCAAAGACCGGGCATAGTTCACCGTATAGATAAAGACACTAGCGGTCTTTTAGTTGTAGCTAAGAACGATTTTACACATGTAGCTCTATCAGAACAACTCTCCAGCCATAATATACGACGTTGTTATCATGCTATAGTAAAGGGTATTGTTAAGCATGAAGAAGGGGAGATAAATGCAGCGATAGCTAGGGATAAAAATAATAGGCTTCGAATGGCTATTAATCCCTCAGGCAGGGAAGCTACAACATATTATGAAGTTCTACAAAGATATTTTCGCTTTAGCTATTTGAGATTAAGGTTAAAAACCGGCAGAACACATCAGATTAGAGTTCATATGCAAAGTATAGGTCATCCGGTGGCAGGTGATAGCGTTTATGGTGAAAAATCTAACCCAAAGCTTAATGGGCAATGCCTTCATGCAAAGAGTATTGAGTTTATTCATCCAAGAACCGGTGCAGTTATGAGTTTTGATACAGACCTACCGGAGTACTTTAATGATTTTATAGGAAAAATTGATGTATGAAAAAAAGGATAAAGGATTTATTAGTAGTTTCTGATTTAGATGGTACATTAATTACAACCGGAGGAGGTTTAACCGGTTGTAGTGGAGATGTTGTTAAACTATATAATATGCTTGGAGGATGTTTCACCATAGCGACCGGTAGAAATGTTGATTCAACACGGCGATTTGTAAACGAGCTGGGATTAACATATCCTGTTATCGTATATAACGGTGCTGCAATTTATGATTATGCCAACGAACGTTCTATCTATGATAGATTTTTGCCGAAGACAGAGGTGGTTCGAGCATTGGGAGATCTACGAAAAAATTTTCCGACCGTAGGGGCACTTATTATGTCAGAGAATCATCGTGCTTATGTAACCAACCCAACAAAATCATTATATGATCACTTTGATAATGAGGGCTATGGTTTTATAATTGCAGATGAAACTACAATTAAGCATCGTTGGTACAAATCGCTGCTTGTTTGCCCCGATAACGAAACAGCAAAAAATATGTTGGAGTACATAAAGTTACGCGACTATCTGGGAATAGATGTAGTTCAATCTAGTAATGTTAATATTGAAATTGTTCCTGAGGGCGTAACAAAGGGTACTGCTCTTGAAGAATTAGCCAAAATATTGGAAAAAAATATTGATAATACAGTTATGATAGGAGACTATTATAACGATATTCCTGCGTTAAAGCGTGCCGGATATGCAGTTGTCCCATCAGATGCACCGGCCGAGATTAAAAAATATGCAGATCGGGTGGTAATGTCGAGTTTAGAAGGTGGAGTAGCAGAGTACCTGTATGATGTCATCAGAGATTACACATAATAGAGTTGGTTTTTACTTCTTGATAGTAACTGCTTTAGGCGCGGTTCTGTTAGTTTGCTATCTATTATTAACCTCACCAATTGGACTGTTGGCAGAGCCGTTAAATCAACAGAATGATATAGTTCTGCACAATTCGGGCGGCCTTGTTTGTATCAATCATGCAACAGCGGCCGAACTAACTGTGTTAAAAGGAATAGGAGAAACTAAAGCAAAGGCAATAGTTGATTTTAGAACACAACATGGACAATTTAATTCTATAGATGAGGTAATGATGGTGGCCGGGATAGGCGAAGGTACTTTTGAGGAAATAAAATATGACATTACAGTATAGTGACATTATAAATAAGATAAGCGATCTTGAGTTTACTAACCGTGAACTAAGTTGGCTTAGCTTTAATCAAAGAGTTCTTGAATTGGCCTCTAGAGATTCCGTTCCACTTGGTGAAAAACTTAAGTTTTCTGCAATTTTTGCAAGTAACCTAGACGAATTTTTTATGGTTAGAATAGGTTCGTTATTTGATCAAACACTTTTAGATAACCAACCTACTGAAAATAAAACCGGCCTAACTCCTAATGAACAGCTAGCTGTGATTATGCCAAAAGTTTCAGAACTTTTAAAAAACAAGGATAGCATTATAGAACAGCTATATGCTAGTTTAAAAGATAACGAACTTTACCATGTTGATTTTGATAACATGCCGCTAAATCAGCTGTCGTTTTGGCGTAATTATTTTTTATCAGAAATAGAGCCCCTTATGTCACCTCAGATTATAGATAAGCGCCACCCATTTCCGTTTCTTAGAAACTTAGAGAGCTATGTAATGGCTATTATAAAAACTAAGGGCGCGGAAAAATTTAGGGTGGGGTTAATACCTATTAGTACTCAACTGCCCAGAATAGTGTCTGTTAAAATTGAAGATAAAACTTGGTATGCGTTTACCGAAGAGTTGATTTTGTGTTTTGCCGACATTGCCTTTGGTGGGATGAGTGTTAAAGAAAAATGTTTATTTAGGGTAACAAGAAATGCCGATCTTTCGATGGCAGAATCAATGTTAGAACACGATATTGATTATCGGCTTGTTATGTCTGAGCTATTGAAGAAGCGTAGAAAATTAGCTGCAATTAGGCTTGAAATTTCACATAATCCGCCGGAAGAGATATTGGAGTTTTTGCTAAAAAAACTAGAACTATCATCTCTTCATGTTTTTAATTCCAGCTTGCCACTTAGAATGAACGGTTTTTATGATCTCTCAAAGTTATTAAGACAAAAATCAGGCCATACCAAACACTTTTTCCCTTATCAAAAGCCAAAATCGCCACAAAAGGGTTATAGCTTGTATGAAGCTACTAAAGATAAAAGCGTACTGGCCTGTTACCCATTTCATTCCATGCGCCCCTTTATAGCCATGTTATATGATGCTGCTACCGATCCTGAGGTTATATCCATTAAGATGACGCTGTACCGCCTCGCCGATGATTCAAAGATCATCGATGCCTTAACAATAGCTGCTGAACATGGAAAAGAGGTTGTAGCTGTAGTAGAATTACGTGCAAGATTTGATGAGCAAAATAACATTGATCTATCGAACAAGCTTGAGGATGCAGGTTGCACAATTTTTTATGGTTTTGAAAACTACAAAGTTCACTCGAAACTTTGTTTAATTACCAGCGTAAAAGAAGATAAACACACCTATATTTCTGCAATTGGTACCGGTAATTTTAACGAGACAACTGCTGAACAATATACCGACATAAGCTATATTACTCAGGATGACGGTATCGGCACTGAAATTGCAACACTATTCCATGACCTTTCACTTGGAAGAACAAATACGATTCCAAGAAAGCTTTTAATAGCACCTAACTATTTTAAAACAGAGATTATTAGGCAGATTGACTTTGAAATTGAAAATCATCGTAACAATCTTCCCACAGCAATAACATTAAAATTTAACTCTTTAAGCGATAGGGATGTTATCGATAAGCTATATGCTGCATCTAGCTGCGGTGTTAAGATTAATCTGATTATACGCGGTATTTGTTGCTTAAAAGCAGGCGTACCAAACCTAAGTGAAAATATAACAGTTAGAAGCATCGTAGGCAGATATCTTGAGCATTCTCGTATTTATAGCTTTGGGGTAGGGGATACGGCACGGTGTTATATAGCTTCCGGTGATCTCTTAACAAGAAATACTGAGCGCCGTATTGAGGTTGGTGTACAGGTTACGGATGAGCGAAGTAAAAATATGTTGCTTAAAATTTTAGATTATCAGATTAAAGATAATTATAATTGCTGGATTTTACAGCAGGATGGTATCTATAAAAGGCAGCAAATAGAGGAAGGCGAGGAACTATTTGACTCACAAACAAAGCTACACGAGCTTCTTAACAAATATGATGATGGCTACACAATAATTGAACAGGAGCCGCAACAAACCTCATGGTTTAGAAAGTTGTTGCAACGCCTGTTTTCAAATAGAACTTAATGGCTTATTATTAATTAATGTAACTAACAGTTAATGGTATTTCACTTCAGTGTTGTTGCCGTTAGCTGTTTAAATCTGTTATAACATCCTCTGTTTGAGGTTCTAAAGTTTCTTCAACTATTTTAGCTGTTTGATCCTCAAATCCTGTAACTTCGTTCTTCATGTTACAGCTACCCTTAAAATATACGTTGTGAGGCATAACTAAAGAGGTTGTGTCTATATCTCCAACAAGAGCTCCACCACTAATAAATTCTGCTACTTCATCGATATCTACATCTCCCTGTATTTTACCTGCGCACAGTAGGTTTTTTGCCTTAATATGCCCAAGAACTTTACCTGTTTCACCAATAACGAGCGTATCTGAAACGGTTACATTACCTTTAAAAAACCCGTCAAGTCGAATAGACTCAGCAGAATTAATTTCACCCTCTAACCAAACTCCGGAACCAATGTGTGTCTCAATTTCTAAACTCTTAGGTTTTTCGTCTTTTTTCTTAAGTAACATAGTTAATTTTCTTCCTTTCTATTGGTATTACACGGTGATACTATTTACGAAGCTAATAAAAGCTCCAGAACAAACATAAGAGCTACGCCGGGTATTGATAAAACTGCCGCAATAAAGCAGGTAGTGTAGTTAACAGTTATTGCAACTCCCGTAATTGATGATAGCAGGTTAATCGTTCCAAGCGAGCATATACCACAACCGGCACTTAAGATAGTATGCTTAACGGTATGATGACTTTTCGCAAGTATTGTAATAACAAGAGCAGTACTAACAGCAAGAGCTGCATAAAAGAAAATTTGTGTCATAATTCACCTTCCATGTTTTTAATATAATAATATGCAGCAGGTGGTAAATATATAACTTAATGGTTGGTTAGGCGTTATTTTTTTTCTGGAACCAAATCAATTTGTCCTATGTCAACCCGTACAGCTACAACAGTTACGGTTATTCTGTCTCCAATTCTATACTCAATACTTCCGTCGTTGCTGTATAAACGATAATTTTCATCAATCTGTAGATACTCTTCTGATAAGTCAGATATAGAAATTCTACCTTCGGCAGAATTATCGAGCAATACAAAAACAGAATTTTCGGTCACACCGTTAATGGTTCCGCAAAAAGAGTTACCAATATGTTCAGCCATTGCCTCGGCTTTAAAACAGTCGTTAACCAATCTTTCGGTACGAACAAAAAGCTCTTCCTGTGTATTTGCCTTCATGCTAACGGCAACCGCTCGCTCGCCAAAGCTAGAAATAATCTTTCGCTGTGGTTGTTTATCTACGAAGCTTGATAGTATATGATGGGTAAATAAATCAGAATATCTACGAATAGGTGAAGTGAAATGGCAGTAGTCCTCGGTAGCAAGACCAAAATGCAGACCTGATTTACCGGAGTATTCAGCCTTAGCCATGCATCTTAAAATAGCGTTGTTAGCATAATGCTCAAATTGAGTGTTGCTAAACTTATTTATTAATGTAGAAACATCTTTACTCTTAATATCTGCAGTATTAATATTAACATTTTCGTTACTAATGGTTGAAAGCGTCTTTATAACGCTATCTAAGCGCTCTAGGTTTGGTGAAGCATGAACACGATATATAATCGGTAGACCAATCTCTTTGGAAACAATAGCTGTAGAACGATTAGCCATAAGCATAAACTCTTCTATAATGCCTTCGGATTTACCACGTTCCTTAAAGTATATCGAATCAACCTTATCATTTTCTATTTTGTAACCGGTCTCTTTTAAGTTAAAATCGATGGCGCCATCATTCTCACGATTTTTGTTTAAAATTGATGCAAGCTTTAACATGCTTTTTAAAACCGTAATACAGCCACGATATTTGTTTTTAACTGATGCGTCTGCAGTACCGTCTAATATTGCATTAACTTCACTGTATACACCCTGTACTCTTGAACGAATAACTGTTTTAACAAAGCTACTAGCAATTAACTCTCCGGAGTTTGAAAGTTCCATCACACATGAAAAGCAAAGTCTGTCCACCTTAGGAGAAAGGGAACAAACACCGTTAGATAATTCTGTAGGTAGCATGGGTATCACGCCTGTGGGGTAGTAAAAAGAGTATTGACGTTCATAGGCTTCGTTTGCAAGTGCAGAGTCAAGCCCAACATAATGGCTAACATCTGCTATATGCACACCCAAAAGATAACCGTTTACAGTTTTTTGAAGTGAAACAGCGTCATCTATATCCTTTGTGTCCACGCCATCAATGGTGAAAATCAAGGCGTCTCGAAGGTCTATTCTATTATCAGAAATTTTTGAAGAATTTTTATCGAAATCCGCAACAATATTATTAACTTCAGCCTTAACATTAGCATTAAAGTGAGTGTGTAGTTTTTGGTTATATATGATAGATTTAGCAGAAGATATTGCCGAAGATGCCTCACCAAATCTTCTTTTAACTATACAGCGGAACGAATTATCTTTACGAGATACGATTTCAGCGGCAACAATCTCTCCCACGCTAGGTTGCAAAGTACCGGATTTTTTTATTGGAACTATAATTGAACCGTTATACCCTTCTAGCTGCAAAGAAAGCTTATAATTATGTTCTACAACAGAGCCGGTAACACGGTTGTTTTGTTCTAAAATAGATATAATCCGTGCAAATTCCCGTCCGTCTCTTCTTTCGGGTGATAATAGAACCTTATCACCAACAAGGACCATTCCTAACTCACGTCCGGGTATAAAATAATCATCACCACCATCTAAAGGTGTTGCAAATGCATACGTTCCGGTATGCTTAACAACAACAGCTTCGATAGCAGTGATGTTTTTTTTCTTTTTATTGTTAGCTTTTTCTGATTTGATATATAAAAACTTGCCATCTTTCTTAGCAACTTTCCCTTTGGAAATTAAGCGGGAAAGAATTTTATCTATCCTGTTGTCAAACTTAAAATAAACCTTCAACTCTTGTTTGCTTGAAGGTTTATCTTTTATTCGCTTAATCAGCCTATCCTTTAAAGACATAGGCGGTTATTTTAAATATATGCTGAAAAGCCCTACTGCAAGTGTTAATACAAAAAATATGATTGCTGCAATTTTTGTAAATTTTGCAAGGATAGCTTCACGGCTTGTTGGTCTGTTTGTAGCATCTAACATTTCACCACCACCGATAGCCCCGGCAAGGCCGTTTCCTTTAGACTCTTGCAACATTACTAACACAATGATTACTATGCAACTAATAATTAATATAATTCCACTTATAATTTCTAATGCCGACATCTAATTTATTCTCCTTGTTAGCCGCACCTGTTAGGTGCATTTGTTACGTGTACTTTATATTTTAACACAAGTTCTTTTAAATTGCAATCAATTAAATAATATTTTTGCAAAATTTCCATCCTCAGCAAATGTCGTGCTGTTATAAAGGATAAGAACATCGTCGTAGTTGTTTTGCTCCATTAACTGTGAAACGCTGTTGTTGTAAAGTCTAAAATCGATTACATCAATGCTTTCATAGCTAGCTGTAAGATAGGGGATAAAACTATTTGCATAGCTGTCCTTCACTACCAAAACCTTTCCTTCTCCATCACCGTTAACCGTTAAAAAGCCGTAGTTTCCATGTAAAAATGTTGCATACTTATCTACAGTTGAAAGCTTAGTAGTATCATAAAGCGACAACTCCTCCTCACCCAATACCATAGTATTATCGATATCATAGTATGTTAAAACATCAGGTACGGCTGCAAAATATTTACATTTTGAATAATTTGTTCCAAAAAAATTATCTACAGTAACAGCATCGTGTTCATCAATGTCAAATGCCGTTAATCCTTTAATATTAGCATACTCAAGATAGGCAATGTAAGCACCATAGCTCGTCCAATGATGGTCGGTGCGGTAATATATATATTCATCATTATGCTCGGTTAGGGTAGGACGGACGTCTATTACATTTGCAGATTGTGCATGTTCATAAATGGTGTCAATCAATGCGTTTTCATCTACCATAGGAGGATTTGCCGGTAATCCGTCACTTAATATATTGCTAGCAACCGGTACTATCATAACACTTACCTTATCTCCTTCACGCTCGGTGAACCCAGCAAGTGCGTTCAAGTTTTTTTCCAGCTGTTCATTATCTAAGCTAAATAATTTCGCATAAAGTTGGTTGTTATCGCCATATAGAATACCATTGTTTTCAACCTTAGTTAACAGCCACTCTAGTCTGCTTTTAAGATCAATCCAGCTGTCTCGTAACAAGAACTGATCATTAACATACTCTTCAAATTTAGGTGTATATTCATTGTTTAATAATTCCTGCCATGAAAATTTTGGAAAGGTAGTTAGTACCCTGTTTTCAAGATCTGAAAAATTTCGCTCCTCAGCTAAGCTATCAAAGAGGGCATAAAAAAATATAAAACCCATAAAAATAATTATTAAAGGATAGCGAAATACTTTCTTTAGGTTATTCACTCTCACACTCTCCTTTCCTAGAATCTAAAGTATAAAAACGGGTTAAATGTAGCATCGACCAGATATGCAACACAGGCGATAAGCATTAACATTAATAGTAGTGCTTGAGCAAATTTCCATCTGGAAAGCTTATTGAATATAACTGTTGGGAGAGAGGTAGAGCATACTACACCTATAATCATAATCACGGCGTAATTTCTAAGGAAATAAATAGCTCCAATTCCGTCTTGCGGTATAAACATAGAGGAAAGAAATGTTGTTAAATCATCAAGCCCAACAACTGCAAAGAGGGCCCATCCAACAACTATTGCAAATATTGAATATATATGGCCAAAGATTTTATGTTTTTCTAAAAACTTAAGGAGGAACAGTTTTTCTGCAGTAAGCAAGATAAAATAGTATAAGCCCCACAAGATGAAGTTCCAATCAGCCCCATGCCAAAAGCCTGTTAAACCCCAAACAATAAATAAGTTTAATATCTGTCGCTTTAAACCGTTTCGGTTTCCGCCAAGAGGAATATAAACGTATTCTCTAAACCAACCGGAAAGTGTCATATGCCAACGTCGCCAAAACTCGGTTATCGACCGGCTGATATAGGGGAGATTAAAGTTATCGGGAAAATCGAAGCCCATCATTTTACCAAGTCCGATTGCCATTAAAGAGTAGCCGGAAAAATCAAAGTAAATTTGAAGAGAGTATGCTAAAATGCCTAACCATGATAGCGGTGTTGATACTTCTGAATAGCCAAGCACTCCTACCTCTGTCCATAGTGCGCCTACACTATTTGCAATAAGAACCTTTTTGGCAAGGCCGAAGATAAATAACTTTATGCCTTCTTCAATCCTGGGAAGATCAATACGGCCCTTTTTCATGTTAAGTCTATCGGCAACATCGGTATATTTTACAATTGGACCGGCAATAAGCTGAGGAAACATTGTTACATAAGCACCAAAATTAATAATATTGCGTTCCGGCTCTACCTTTCTACGGTAAACATCAATTGTGTAAGACATGGTTTGGAAGGTATAGAAGCTAATTCCAAGTGGTAGTGTTAACTCTAATAAAGGAATTCCAATGCCGGATAAAGCGTTAATGTTAGAAATGAAGAAATCGGTATACTTAAAATAGAAAAGCATGCCAAGATTAAATATAATCGACAGCAAAAGAAAAAATTTACGTAGTTTAATGTTTTCATCAAACTTTTTAATAAGGTTTGAAAGCAGGTAATCAACAACGGTTGATGCTATCATTATTGGGAAGTAGCGAACTTCACCCCATGAATAAAAAACTAGACTAACGGCAAAAAGCCAACCGTTTTTTAGCCGATAGGGCAGGAGATAATAAACTCCGAGCGCTATCGGCAAAAATTTAAATAAAAATGTAAGGCTACTAAATACCAAGCTACTCGCCCCCGTTTAGTTGTTAGGCAACCGGAATATCTGCCACCGGTATCTCATCTTCAGGTAACATAGGCTCCGCTTCGCCGGAATCTTCAAACATGTCATATTGTTGAGTATCGCCCATTATTGCAAGAATAACATCATTACCGTACACAAATATTTTTCCATACTTTGCTTTTTCGTGTTGATCGGCAAGATAAGTTTCAAATTCTTTTGTCCTTGCATCGCGACGTTCGGTTAAAAATGTAACAACCGAATCTACCATACCGTCGTTTGCACGTATTACTATCAATTCGTCAGATGAGACATTAACCCCTGAGATGACACCCGAATATTCAAGAACATTTGTAAGGTCTATTCCCAAAAACTGCATAAATTGATCATCCATCTGGGTGGGCATCTGCACCGGCATTACTGCAGTAACCGCATCAATAACATCTTGGGTAGTGTCTGGAGTACCATCAGCATATATTGCTTCAATTGCATCGGTAACTATTTGATACTGTGAATTCAAACCCTCATCAGAGCTGGTTGTGTTCAGATCGTCATAAGCAGCTGTATCGTTATTGTCACTACATGCTGTTAAGGTTAAAAAAAGCACGACAGACATTAATAAAATAAAAATCTTTTTCATTATTTTCTCCTAATCTTATAGTTATTCTTATGTTAGTATCTTCCTTTTAATTGTTGGTATGCAATTATTCCTCTATCAGATTATCAATAACAACCAACGTCTCTCCGGTAACAAAAGAGTTCTGCAACTCATCAAACAGGACAGCGTAATTATTTGAGGAAAGTGTAGCTCCGGCAATGGCATCAACTGTTCCCTCAAGGTCTTTATTCTGTGCTAATAATAAATATCTTCCGTCAAGGGTGTCGTAAACATCTTCGGGTGTTGTTCCGGTAGCTAGTTGCATTGCGGTTCTATAATCTTCATTATCAGTTTTTGTAACACCTTCGCTGTCAACAGCTCCAATGCTAACCGAAACTACATCACCGTTTACAACTTCAGCTATGACATACTCCTTAAATCCGAGGCTATCAAAGTCGCTGAATTCAACTCGGTAGCTACCATCAATATAGCTTGGAGAACATCCGGATAAAACTATTGTTGCTAAGGTTATTAAAACCAATAATAAAAATATTTTTTTAATAAATGAAATCACCGTCATTGTTATTAAAGCAACCCTTTTTATGAAAATATTTCGTATAATTATAGCACAGTTATTAGTTTAAGTCAAGCAAAAACAACCGTATGTCAGATGGTGTAACAACATACGGTTATATGTAGAACTATGTGTTAAGACATGGCGAAATTAATACGCTTAACGCGCCTATTTTGTAGCTGGACATTGCTTGCTAGGGTAGATATAAATTGAAGATTAGTGGGACGTTTTTTATCGTCTTGATTACTATACCCAAAATATTTACTTTGGTAAATTGGATTAGCTAAGCTCCAAGAAGATTCAATTGAAGCCCTAATTGTTTTTTCAACCAATCCGGCAGTAGTGTTATATTTTTTAGCAACCATTGGGTATACAATTTTAGTAATTGATAAAGAAACATCGGCATACTCAATATAAAGAAGAACAGAATAGTAAGCATAATGAAAACCTAAATGGTCAGAAGAAATATTTAGATTTCTTAGCATTGCCAATATGATCTCATCGTTTTTATCAAATGGATTCAAACCATATCTATCTCGTGATAGTTGCTCGACTATAGTAGATGCAACTATTGACTCATCACGTGGTTTTATAAAGTAGTAAGAAAAATTTGCGTTAATAATTGTTGTTTCAATATCTCTGTTACTTGCCTGTAATAAACCATAAAATTTAAGTGGACGACAAGACCTTTTATCATATAACTTTTTTAATCTAACTGCATCAATAGCAGGAACAAACACATCGGTTAGCAACAGGTCATAATTTACAGAGTTTATTCTATTTAATAAACCAATACCGTCAGTGCAACACAAATCGGCCTCAATATCAGCCCGCCAAAGAAGTTCTTGGCATCGCTTTGATGAGATACAATCGGATTCATTAATTAGCATTTTTATTTTTGTAGCTTCCATTGATTCATATTGACATCGAATAAGGATGCCACTCCTAATAGTAGTTTAATTAATTATTCTACTAAGAAATGTTTATTTTATATTAGAATAATACCACTAATTACAATTTTTGACAATAAAAACAGTAATATTTCTATGTTTAGCACATAAAAAAATATATTTTTTGTTTATGTTTTAATTTAATTTTTAAATTAATAAAAAAACTATAGAATTATACATGTTATACAAAGCAAAAACATTAACCTGAAAGAAAGCAGTGTTATATTGACAAAATGCAGCTGAAGTTATATAATTATACGGAAAAATAACAATGAGGTGTATAATGCAATGGACTGGGCTAAATGAGCTCCGTGAGAGATATCTAACCTTTTTTGAAAAACGTGGCCACTATAGGTTTGGTAGCTTTTCATTGGTTCCGTCAGACGATAAGAGTTTACTACTAATTAATTCCGGAATGGCTCCGCTAAAAAAATATTTTCTCGGACAGGAGCATGTCCCGGGAAATATAGCCACCTCATGTCAAAAATGTATACGTACACCTGACATTGAAAATGTTGGTATAACGGCTCGTCACGGTACTTTTTTTGAGATGCTTGGCAATTTTTCTTTTGCTGCATATTTCAAAGATGAGGCAATTCAACATGCGTATGATTTTTTCATTAACGAGCTTGAAATACCACTTGAAAAACTATACTTTTCTGTCTATGAGCAGGATGATGAAGCGTATGATATATGGACAAAGAAGCAAAACATTCCTACAGAACGTATGGTTCGTTTTGGAAAGGAAGATAATTTTTGGGAAATTGGAGCCGGACCATGCGGCCCCTGTAGTGAAATCTATTTTGACCGAGGGAGTCAACACGGTTGTGGAGATGAAAATTGCAAGGTTGGGTGTGAATGTGATAGGTATGTTGAGGTATGGAACCTTGTATTCACGCAGTTCATATCTGATGGCAAAGGCAATTATGAGAAGATGGAACATGGCAATATTGATACCGGAATGGGACTCGAGCGTCTCGCCTGTGTAATGCAGGATGTGGGTAACCTATTCGAGGTTGATACAATGCGCTCAATTATTAGCAAGATTGAGGAGCTTGCGGGATACACATATAATCAGGATAAGGCAAAGGATATTTCGGTTAGGGTTGTTACTGACCATATACGTAGTACTGTGTTTTTAGTTGGTGATGGAGTAATCCCAAGTAACGAAGGTAGGGGATATGTTTTGCGTAGATTGTTGCGGCGTGCAGCAAGACACGGCAGATTGCTTGGTATAAACGGAGCGTTTTTGCAAACCCTCAGTGATACTGTAATACAGCTAAATAAAGAATCATACCCAGAGTTATTAGAGAATGAAGTATACATTAAAAAGGTTATAGGCGTTGAAGAAGAACGTTTTGCTAAGACCATCGATAGCGGTTCGACTCTTCTTCTTGCTGAAATTGATAAGCTAGCTGGATCAAAAACTAAGATTCTTGGTGGTGACATAGCATTTAAACTTAGTGATACATTTGGTTTCCCGCTAGACTTAACAAAAGAAATCTTGTCTGAACATGGGCTCACACTCGATGAGGATGAGTATAAAAAGCTACTTCAAAAGCAAAAGGATACTGCTAGAGAGGCAAGAGCTAAACTTGGCGATGCAAGCTGGGCAGAGGAAGTGTTTGCAGGAAAAAGCATAAATCCTACTAAATTTGTAGGATATGACAACCTTATAGTTACAGCTACTGTCAATGCAATTGCAGTTGCCGGTGAGTTAACAGACTCAGTTGAGGTTGATGATTTGCCGTTAGAAGACATTGCAGTAATTCTTAACAAAACTCCTTTTTACGCAGAAGGAGGCGGAGAGGTAGGCGATACCGGTCGTTTTTATAACGATAATCTTAATTTAGAGGTTGTAGACACCGTTAAAATTTCCGGTGGATTGTATCTACACAAATGCAGACTTCTAGAAGGCGAAATTAGCGAGGGGATGAAACTGACCGCAGAGGTCGACGCTCATAGACGCGATGCAATAAAAAGAAATCATACCGCTGCACATCTACTGCAGCAAGCTTTAATTGAAACACTTGGCAATCATGTACACCAGGCGGGATCATATGTTGATAATAACAGATTACGCTTTGATTTTACACACTTTTCGCAGATGACTTCTGATGAAATTTCTGTCATTGAAGAAAAGGTAAACTCGGTTATTTTTCAAAATCTAACAGTAACTGCCGAGCAGATGGCAATAGAAAAGGCTAAAGAATTGGGTGCACAGGCCTTGTTTGGTGAAAAATATGGTGATATAGTTAGGGTTGTAGCCGCAGGGGAGTATTCTGTAGAATTTTGCGGCGGCTGTCATGTTACCAACACCTCACAGATAGGGTGTTTTAAGTTATTATCAGAAAGCTCTGTTGCTGCAGGCGTTAGAAGAGTTGAAGCGACGACTGGTATTGGCGTGCTAAACTATATTAAGGAGCGAGACTCATTGCTATCTACATGTAGTGATATTATCAAGCTAAATAATCCTACAGAACTTCCAAACAAGATGACTGCTATGGTTGCTGAGCTTAAGGATAAGGATTCCACTATAGCTTCACTAAAATCAGCAGCAGCTGATAATCAACTTGCTGATGTAAAGAGCGGAGTTATTAACATTGATGGAATTAAATTATATACAGGTGTTCTTAATAACATTGATGCAAACACTTTAAGGGATTGTACAGCAGGGTTGAAATCAGAAGATGATAATAGTATTGTGTTCTTAATTGCCTCTAATCCAGATAAAATTATGATGGTAGCCTCTTGTGGAAAGGGTGCGATTGCAAAGGGTAAATCAGCCGGTAACTTAATTAAATTTGTAGCCTCCAAATTTGGAGGAAACGGCGGAGGAAAACCTGATTTTGCAATGGGCGGGCTAAAATCTGCAGATAACCTTGATGTTATTATAACCGAAGTTAAAGAAATGTTATAGTTTAACTTTAGTTTTTTAATTTCATTTGAATATTAATTAGGGGGAGTTGAGAATGAGTTGTCTTTTCTGCAGAATGCTTGAAGGAGAAATACCATACAATTTGGTCTATGAAGATGATAATTTCTTTGTGATAAAAGATATTGCGCCGATAGCTCCTGTGCATCTACTTATAATACCTAAAACGCACATTAAGGATGCTACTGAGCTAAAGGGAAAAGCAGAATTGTCATCAAAGGTGTTTTCCGTTGCAGAGGTTGTAGCTCGTGAACAAGGATTATCAAATGGTTACCGTTTAGTTACGAACATAGGTGAGGAGGGTGGACAATCTGTTGCACACCTACATTTTCATCTTCTCGGCGGAAAAACGCTTGATTGGCCGAAGTTATAATATTAAAAGGAGAATCTCTTATGCCAGACTTTTATTCCATAGAAATTGCCGGATTAAAACGAGAACTGCCAATATGTGTAGTGGACGACAGGCTTTCTATAGCTGCATTTAATATGTTTAATGATGTTGAGCTAACCATGGCTTGTGCTAGTGAACTGTTGAGTAAAGCCCCAGATTTTGATATCTTGTTTACTGCTGAGGCTAAAAGTATACCTCTAGTTTATGAGATGGCGCGGTGTTCGGGTAAACCATACATAGTAGCTCGTAAAGGAACAAAGCTGTATATGAGTGAGCCAAAAATGTTTGATGTTAGAAGTATAACTACTGCAAGAGAGCAACATTTAGTAATGGACAGCAACGACCTTAAATTGATGGAAGGAAAACGAATTTACATTGTTGATGATGTTATAAGCACCGGCGGATCTTTATATGCTATGGAACAAATTGTTGATACAGCAAATGCGCAAGCAGTTTGCAAGGGTGCAGTTCTAGCAGAAGGTGAAGCACAGGACAGAGATGATTTAGTTTACCTTGCCCCACTACCGCTGTTCTTTAAATAAATATGCGACGGCCATTAGCTTATTTTGGGTTTAGCTTTCTATTTTCATTAATGGTGGCTATATTAACCGATATAGGTTTAATAGTCGTATTTATCCTGTCTGTAGCATTTCTTATTGTTGCGTTTTTAATAAGAAAAAACAACAAAGTTACTGCAATAACAATATCAATCATTGTTGCGGCGGCGGCAGTAGCACAGCTATATTTAGCTTTGTTTAATTCAATTTATATTGGTGGAAAAGAGCAACTGCCAACAGGACTACAGATGGTTGAAGGGGTGGTTGAAGAAACAAGAGGAAATGTGCATGGGACCACAGTGGTCACCATAAAAACAACTCAATCCGATGCTATTCCTAATGGTCGATTAATAAGCATTAACGATTGCCCAGAAGAAATAATGGAAGGACAAATAATTAGCTGTAATATTATAGTTAATGATACAGGTGTTGCAGATTTAGATTATTATATTGATGGCATATTCATAAGTGCAGTTTATAGTGACGGGTTAGGAATTATATCACAAGGAAATGGAATAGGGTATTATTTTAGCAGTTTACAAACAAGCTTAACTCAGCGTGTTTTACCTTACTTAACGCCTGAAAATTCAGGAGTAGCAGCAGCAATAACATATGGTGACCGTACCGGTCTGCCCTATGAAATTGTTTTGGATTTTAGTAAGGCAGGGCTCTCTCATGTACTTGTTGTTTCTGGATTGCACCTTTCTATACTATGTGGAATATTGCTGTTTTTACTTAGAAGAGTAACAAAAAACAGGTATATTATTTATCCTGTATTAATACTAACTGTAATACTTTATACGCTGCTATGTGGAGTACGCCTCTCTATAGTGCGAGCTGCTTTTGTTGTCGTTATGTTGTCGGTATCAAAATTAATTTCCAAGCGAGCCGACTCTTATACATCGCTTGGTTTAGCAATTTTAGTAGTAACATTGCTAAACCCATACTCAGCGATAGATTTATCCTTGCTTTTATCTCTATTTGCAACGGTTGGTATTCTGTATGCAAATGAAGCCTATTTTATATCACTCTTTACCCTGAAAAAGAAAAACAGATACCTATACGCACTCATTAGTGCTGCAGTAACATCGATAGCTGCGATAATTGCAACTATGCCCGTATTTGCTGCATTGGGAGGCGGATTTTCATTACTAGCAATACCGGCAAATATTGTGATAGTATTGCTTACAACACCAATAATCGCAACGGTTTTGCTAGGTATTGTTACAACATTTCTGCCTTTAACACAATTTTCAGCTTTTATCTTTAAAATAGCAGAGGTTTTAATTGATGCATTAACAGGTATTGCTAGATTTGTAGCAAATATTGAATGGCAGTTTATTAATTTTAACGGTGATTATCCATTCATAGTATTATTGATTGCCTTTAGTGTAGGATTTCTTCTTAGTCTTGTATATAGGCCACAGCAGGTCATTTTAGGCGGTGCAATTATAGTAGCTGTTGGAATAATATCATACTATATTTTAGACTATAATATGCTGCATGTTGCTGTTGTAGGAGAAACTCAAAATCCAGTTATTGTTATAACTAAGAATAGTGATGCTGCAGTAATATACCGTGGAACTAAGAGTAACAATGATGAGGTGGAAAGATATCTATCAAAGCTAAATATAAGAAAAATAGATTATATAGTTGATATTAGCCACTCAGATTCAAGCTTAAGTCTTACTTCAGAAAATATTTATGTATTTGAAGAGCAAGATTTGTTTAGTACGGAATTGACCATAATGGATAATGTTACAATTACGCTAAGAAAGCAACCAAACAGTAATGTTTCACTATTAGATATTGCAGGATTTAATGTTGCAATGGCAAGTGGTGAGGTTGATTTCAGCAGTTATGGGAGACAGGATTTAGTTGTTGCAGGTTCATCGAAGCAACATAATATCGAAACGGTAATGCTCTTTACAAGAAAGCCAACAGCAGGAATAGATTATAAAGCTGATGTGGTTTTACCTTTTGAGGATATTGTTACGTTTAAAATAAAACCGGATAGATCATACGTAATTGAGGTATAAAAATTGAATCAATTGACTGTAAAAAAGGATAACCGAATTGACTTCATCCTATATTCAAGTGAAGAGTTATCTCTTTTAAGACTAGCAGAGTCTGAGTTTATTGCAGATAATGAATCTCAGGAGTTAACCCGGTATGAGCAAGGAGAGTTTGACATATCAGAGTTAGTTGCTGAACTAGGCCTGATGTCCTTCTTTAGTGACAAGAAAATTATAGTTATTAGAATTTCAGATTTAGCAAAATTTAATGATGATGATTTTGAGTTGTTTTGTAGCTCGATTGAGCTATCAGAGTCCTGCAGAGTAGCAATATTCATTAACTATACAGATAGGTACGCTGCAGAAGGTAAACGCGCAAAATCACTAAAAAATATATTCGAAAAGAATGGAATTTGTAAAAATATTGCGAAATTGACGTTCGAGAAACTAAAAAAGCACTCGATTTCAACTGTAAAGGCTTTGGGGTGTACAGTTGAAAATAGCGTCGTTGACCTTGTGGTCAATAAATATTCGCATGATATCTTGTTTCTAAACAATGAACTGGAAAAATTGGCTGCATATTGCAACTATTCAGAAATTAGGACTAGTGATGTAGAACAGATTGGAACAACAATACTCTCTTCGGATATTTTTTCATTAATTAATATGTTAACTAATAAAAACTTCAGTGAGTGTTTTAAAAGGCTGGATATCTTAATTGATCAAGGCAATGAGCCCATTGCAATCTTAGCCGCAATTAGCAATTCATTTATTGATGTTTACAGGGTAAAGATTGGTGGCACTTCTTCAAGAGACTATAGGGCAGTTTTTAAGGATTTTGGATACAAAGGAAGCGATTACCGTTTGAAGAAAGCTTCAGAACTTGCGAACAAATTACCGCCCAGGAAGCTGTCGCTGATAATTAAGTTACTAATAGATTCTGATTTAAAGTTAAAATCATCATCGGTAGATCGCAGTGTATTATTATATAGATATATATTTGAAATTTTGGTAATTCTGCAGGGGAAAAATAATGGAAACTATCGCAGTTAACGAAGCTATCGTTGTTGAGGGTCATTATGATGTAATGAAACTTCGTGAAATCGTATCTTCTGTAGTAGTAGAAACTGGAGGCTTTGCGATATTTAAAGATAAGGAAATTCAAAATTTACTGATAGATTTAGCACATAAGCGAGGCTTGATTATACTTACTGATAGTGATTCGGCCGGTTTTAAAATAAGAGCCTTTGTTTCACAACTAGTGCCTAAAGAATGTGTTAAACATGCATTCATACCTGAAATAGTGGGAGTAGAAAAGCGAAAAAGCACCCCATCAAAATCCAATTTAATAGGAGTTGAAGGGGTAGAGAGAAGATTGCTGAAAGAAGCAATTCTTTCTGTAACGAATATTGATGTAAATGAATATGAGAAATTTGACACTGCATTGTTATATTCACTAGGTTTAAGTGGGCAAAAGGATAGTAGTATTAAGCGAAGGTCGTTATTGAAAGAGCTGGGATTGCCTTCAAGATTAAGTAGTGGAGCTATGTGCAGAATACTTCCATATATGTTAACCGTTGAACAGCTAAGGAAGATTGTTGCTAAATAGCGTCTTCATTAAATTAGGCTCATCTATGGTGATTATCCTTCCGCAGAAAGGATAGTCGCCTTTTGTTTTGGTAAAATCAAGCTTAAAAGCCTGCAACAAAGGCCAGTATATTTTATGATGTTTGTTTTTTTCATGATCGCCGTACTTATCATCACCCAATATGGGTAAACCAACATGTTTAAGCTGTGCTCTTATCTGATGAGTTCTTCCTGTTATCAATTGAATCTCTAAAAGAGATAACGAAGTTGCTTTTTTAATAACTCGGTATACCAATCTACATTCTTGACTACCTCGGACAGGCTTATCATATATACTAACACGAGATTCAAGCTTGTCTTTTTTTAGATGATGTGTTAAAAAAACAAGGTCATTTTCCCTTTTGGTACCTATAACTACCGTTCTATAGTATTTATCATATTCAAAATTACTTTGAATTGCCAAAATGTAATCGTAGACTTCATTGGTCAAAGCAAAGATTAGTAGTCCTGATGTGCCTATATCTAATCGATGACATAACTTTGATGTTGGAAAAGATTCTGCAACTACATTCTCGGCGGTATAATAATAATCTCCATTACTGGCTAAGCCTTGTGGTTTATTAACTACTAATATATAGCCATCGTTATATATAACTGGAATATCAGGTTTCCTAAGTTCAAAATAAAGAGCAACATAATCTTTACAATCGACCTTATCGGTCAATTTAGGCTTTTTTCTATTCACCTTAATTTTATTTTGTTTTATATATCCTGCATACCGAGAATAGCTGATACCAAATGAGCGTTCCTTAACAAAACTAAATAATGAAATATTTTTGTCTACAATAAATTCCGGCATTAAACTCCTTTTATTAGTTTAAAATAAGTTGCAATAAAAAACCTATACCAAAAGATATGGCATTTATTATTACAGATAACAAAAATGGTTTTTTGTGTAAATTTTTGTACAACAACCACTCAGCTAAAACTACTAATATTTCAATCAATATTATTGTTACTGTAGAGTTGAATTGTAGGTATATAGACCAATAGTAGATAATAACCGCCATTGGATTAGTAACAACATTAACCATTAGAGCATATTTTACAGAAATTTTATTTAGGTATGCTATAGGTATTTCAATAATCAATGTTATTAGTAGGGATAAAAGTAAATATAAGAATATCAAAGAAGTTTACCTTTAGCATTATAAAATAACTTTATTCCAAGAGTAAAAATTATTAATGATATTATGGTCATTGCAGTTAACGATATTTGAAGCTGTAGGTTTAAAAAAGTTGGTATACTGCCAATGAAGAGACCAAAAGTTAGCAATCCAAATCCAAATCCTTTTGCTGTAACTCTTGTAACTACCCACAGGGTTATTGGCATTGTTGTTTGAAATGCCAATACGCCGATTAAACCAAGAATGGGACTGCTTGGTACAAGAAAACAAATAGCAGATGTTATTAGGCTTACCATTCCGGTTTTTAATGCACCAAATTTATCAGATAAAAATCCTCCGATTATCTTACCCAGCACAACCGCAAGAACAAATGCTAATGACCACTCAGATTTCCAAGGGAATGTTTGTAATGTTCCAATAAACCCTCGAAATATGACTACAATCAAGAGAGATATAATAATCCAATATTTATGATTAATAATGAATTGTGTATCACAAGAAGTGGCTTTGTTATCCTTTTTTACCCAATGAAGAAGAACAAGTGTACACATAATTAAAATAATTGGAATTTGCCATATATTTTTTAAGAATGCTCCTAAATATATACCTAATGCACCGGGTGCAATAAATGTACCGAGAGAGGCAGCCTTCGACGTTTTACTCATAACAGAAAGTCCACCACCAAGATGAAACAATGCATTCCCGAATCCAGCAATAGTAAGTGCCACTATTTTATAGTCGATAAATAACCAACTTACAATAATTAACGCAATGCCGACTGAAGCTATTTTTAATGGTGGGAATCGGCCTTCTACTATTAGGCCTAAAGGCATCTGAAGAGCAAAGGCGCAAAAATTATACAATAAAAGAGCTACAATAATATTTGTATCTTTAATGCTGGCAACCAGAAAAGCACAGCTAAGATCAACCATAAAGTGGGATAGAGTTACCAGCAACATTTATCGTGCCTTTTTCTTCTTAATATTAATCATAATAACAGTTACAGCAACAACTAAAATAACTAATATTGTAGCAATAATAAGTAGGCTAAAAGGAGGCTCACCAACCTCAGCATCGCTACCGCGTTTTTGAGATATACTTTGCTCTGTTGGTATTTTTGCACTATTAAACGATGTATTTGTCGGATCGTCAACACAAACCCAACCCTCGTGTTGCATATAGTAGCTAATATAACCCCATGTTAATCCATTCTCATCGGTGAAAGCTGAGCTAAAAGATTCACCGATTAAAGCATAATCTTTTTCCTCTATTAACTCATAGCTGTTTCCGCTGTTAGGATATGTATACAGCTGTGCAGACGGTATAGATATCGCCTCTGCAGAATATTCGGTAACTTCATTATTCTGTAAAAAAGAAATCCCATCATAAATTAATGCAACATCATCACTATGTATCCATCCAATATCATAATAGTACCATTCGTTCCAACTCCAGCTTATGTATAACTCGGTATCATTAAGAATTGTGTTAACTACTGTAGAGTTTTGAGGTGAAACATAAACATTTATTGCTTCATTAGAGGATGCTGCGATATATGTTCTGTTAACGGGAATACAATCATCGGCATTTGCCCAATAAAAATCATCTTCAGGTTCCCATATTACATCTGCGAATACAGATGTTGAACATATCAATGTTATACTTAAAACAAATATTAATGTTAAAACTTTCTTCATAACCTACCTCTGCACCTATTAATTAATGTTAATATTATAACAGATTTGTATTAAGGCTGGCAAGTAAAAAACATATAGCAGATTGAACAAATTTTAGTTACTATAAAACAACTATTGCAGTTGAAAATCAATTTTATAATATTAAATTAAATATTGAAAATTTTTAGGCAGATAAAAAAAGTCGAGAAACCCAAAAGATTTCCCGACTTTTTTATTATTGAATTGGATTAGTACATGCCGCCCATGCCACCCATTCCTGGGTTCGGCATTGCCGGTGCAGGGTTTTGCTCAGGCTCATCAGCAACAAGAGCCTCTGTTGTAAGAACCATAGAAGCAACCGAAACTGCATTTTGAAGCGCACTGCGTGTTACCTTAGCTGGGTCTACAATTCCTTCCTTGATCATATCAACATATTTCTCTTTTTGTGCATCAAAACCGTAGTTTACCTTGTTTGATGAAAGAATTTTGTCGAGAATAACAGAACCTTCAATTCCTGCGTTTGCAGAAATTTGGCGAAGTGGGGCTTCTAAAGCCTTAAGAACGATAGCAGCGCCGGTAGCCTGATCACCACTTAATTTAGCAGCAGCAGCTTTAACCGCTTTAATTGTGTTAAGAGGAGCAACGCCACCGCCGGCAACGATACCTTCTTCAACAGCCGCACGTGTTGCAGAAAGAGCATCTTCTATACGAAGTTTCTTTTCCTTCATTTCAACTTCGGTAGCTGCACCAACCTTAATAACTGCAACACCACCGGAAAGTTTAGCTAAACGCTCCTGAAGTTTCTCACGATCAAAGTCGCTTGTAGTTGTCTCGATTTGAGCCTTAATTTGACCTATACGCTCCTTAATGGTGGCGGATTTGCCGGCACCGGAAACAATAATTGTATTTTCTTTCTGAACACAAACCTGGCCAGCTTTACCAAGCATTTCAAGTGTTGCATCCTTAAGGTCAAGGCCAACTTCTTCGCTAATAACGGTACCACCGGTTAGTATAGCGATATCCTGTAACATTTCTTTGCGACGATCGCCAAAGCCGGGAGCCTTAACTGCAACGCAGGTAAATGTTCCACGAAGACGGTTAACAAGAATTGTTGTTAATGCTTCACCCTCAATATCCTCGGCAACGATAACTAATTTTTTGCCAGATTGAACAATCTGCTCTAATAGAGGAAGGATATCTGCAATAACAGAAATTTTCTTATCTGTGATCAAAATCAAAGCATCATCGATGATGGCTTCCATCTTTTCGGCATCAGTAACCATGTAAGGGGAGATATAGCCACGATCAAACTGCATACCCTCAACAACCTCGGTATATGTTTCAGCAGTTTTGCTTTCTTCTATAGTAATAACGCCGTCGGCAGAAACCTTTTCCATTGCCTCGGCAATTAGTGTTCCGATTGTTTCATCGGCGGCAGAGATGGTTGCTACACGTGCAACATCTTTGCTTCCACTAAGCTTTTTGCTGTTAGCTTTTAATGCATCAACAGCAGCGATAACAGCATGATTCATGCCGCGTTTAATATCCATTGGATTTGCGCCTGCGGCAACATTCTTCATACCTTCCTGTACAAGAGCCTGTGCAAAAACGATAGCTGTAGTAGTACCGTCTCCAGCAGCGTCGTTAGTCTTGGTAGCTACTTCGCGAAGAAGCTGTGCGCCCATATTTTCGTAGCTATCAGCAAGTTCAATTTCTTTAGCAATTGTAACGCCATCGTTAGTGATTAATGGTGCACCAAACTTTTTGTCTAATACAACGTTGCGCCCCTTAGGACCGAGTGTAATTTTTACCGTGTCGGCAAGCTTATCGATACCAACCAAAAGGTTTTTGCGAGCCTGCTCGCCATGTTCAATCATTTTAGCCATTAATTATACCTCTTCTATATATTATTATCTATTTCTCTACTACTGCTAAGATGTCGGAAAGGCGAACGATAAGGCAATCTGCTCCATCCATCTTTACTTCGGTGCCGGCATATTTAGATGCTATTACCTTATCACCTTTTTTAACAGTCATCTTTACTTCGTTTCCATCAACTAAACCGCCGGGTCCAACTGCTATAACCTCGGCTACCTGTGGTTTTTCCTGAGCGCTTCCCGGTAAAACAATACCGCTTTTTGTAGTTTCTTCTGCCTCAACCGCCTTTAAAACAACACGGTCTGCAAGTGGCTTAATTTTCATTAAAAATACCTCCTGTAAAACATTTGGCACTCAACACCTTTGAGTGCTAATGCTATTATAATCAGTTAAGCGGAAAAATGCAAGTGTTTTTTTAAAAAAAAATAAAAAAGTATGAAATTATTAATACAGCAACCAGCATAAATTGCATTATTTAAGCAGTTTTTTTTATATTCTGATAAAATATAACAAAAAACTATTTATTTTTTTGTTATTTCGTGATATAATTATTAGAATTAATTTGTTGGTTATTGCAGATAATCATTCTATTATTTTAAAGAGAGAAAGCAAGTTATGAAGACAATAAGAACATTCAACTTTTTTAAATTAATTATTATAATTATTACATCCATTTTTATTATAAGTTTTCAATTAACAGTTAATGCAGAGGAAGATTTAACTTCTTCTACTGCATCTACCCCTGAAGAAGTTAACGATGAAGCTGATCAAACCGAAGATGAAGATACTTCGAAAGATATGGCTACTCGCGGTACCTTTACAACACCTGATGAAGTTAAATCTTTTTGGATTACTCCGGGTGTAGACTATGCGCTTAGTAGCTCTGATACTGAGGAGACAATAAAAAAGCAGATTACTTCGATAATTTCAAAGGCAGAAGAGTATGGTTTTAATACTATATTTGTCCCTCTTGAGTCCGAGAATGGAGTTATATATGCGAGCTCATCGTTAAAAAGCGCTACAGGTTTTGATGTCTTTGATTACATACTTAACGCGGCAAAGGCAAATGACTTATATGTATACCCTGTGTTTAATGCATCATATCAGATGGTGGAGGATGCATTCATTTCTTCAGATGAACTTTCATCTGAGATAAGAACTGCTGCTGCATTTAATATTGAAGATTTTGTCGAGCTATATGATCTGGATGCAGTTTTCATTAATGGATATCAAAATCAAGCTACAACCAACACCATGGCACTTTATAGAAGTGAAGGCGGCGGAATGGGGTATGATAATTGGATGAATGAAGGTGCAACTGCACTAGTTACTTCTATGGTTGATGCTGTTAAGGCTGTTCGTCCCGAGACGGCTGTTGGAATAATTGTTGAACCGGTTTGGGCCAATGAAGATACAAACACGACTGGTAGCAAGACAACTGCAGACTATGAAATGTTAACCGATGGAAATATTGATATTGATTCCATATTGTCTGCCTCACCCATTGATGTAATTGCTGTAAATGCACCGGGCTCATTAACCGACACGGCAATACCCTTTGAAGAGGTTTTAACATGGTGGGCTGAAAAAAGTGATGAATATGACATATCTGCTATCGCACTTATCAATAATCAAAATTTAGGCGGAGAACTAGAGGGCTGGGCTGCTCCTGACCAGGTTATGAGGCAGGTTATTGCAACGAGAGAAATCAACAATATTCTCGGAGCTGTGTTTTATTCCTATGAGGGCTTGGTAGAAAACCATGAACAAAGTACCGATGTTCTGATTCAGTATTATAGTAATATGGTTCAAACTGCAGATATTTTAACCGATCTTACGGTAAGTAGACCGGAAAAGCAGGAGTATACGACCTTTGAGTCGGAAGCACATTTTTATGGTGCATCAGATCCAAATTTTGCAATTCAAATTAATGGTGAAGACCTTGAGAGAAATGAAAACGGAGTTTTTTCTGTCGCATTTCCACTTAAGGCGGGTTTAAATACATTTACATTTACCCATAAAGAAAAGGATGTTATTTATAATATAACAAGAGAGGTTCAGATATTTGGAGATGTATCACCATCAGGTTCGGTTACTGTTGAGGGTGGCACAGAATTAACATTTACAGCACAAGCATACGTTGGAACAAAGGTTACAGCAACAGTTAACGGAACAACTATTGAGCTGACCGAGACAGAGGTTGAAAGTGAAGAAGGCTCTAATGATACCAGCTACACCAAATTTACAGGGAATTATACCGTACCATCAGGAGATGCAAGCGCTTCCTCTCTGGGTAACATAGTTTTTACCGGAGTATGGGACGGAATAACACAGACAAAGCAGGGCGCCACCGTTAATATAGCTTCAAATATACCTATTGACACCGGCAACCTTGTGATGGTTACTGCCGACCAAGCCAGAACATATCCAACCTCGGTATTAAACTCAGATCCTTGGGGGAACTCATTCCCACTACCTAAAGGTACGGTAGACTATGTAGTTAGTGATTTACTAACATATCAGGATGAAAGCGATACCTATAACTATTATATATTAAAGTCAGGTCATCGCATAAATGCTGATGATGTTACAACCCAGGGGGTTCAGCCCGGACTAGTTAGCACTATAAGCACAGCAACATTTTCGGCTGATTCAAGTTATGCATATCTAACGTTAACTCCGTCTGTGAAAATGGCATTTGTTTCAGGGTTGTCACCATTAAACTTTAATAATGAATCTGGCCTTCAGGGTAGCTTCATAGCTAATAACTTTAGCATACTCATTGAATCATCTACGCTCGCACCGGAGGCTATACCTTTATTAACGCAAAACAACCTCTTTTCCGGAATAACTATTGCACAGGAAGGTGAGGATGTTAGGGTTAATTTGTCTCTTACAACTGCCGGTGAATTTTTGGGATACATAGCTTATTACGATTCTGCTGGAAACCTTGTGTTTAGATTTACACAATATCCTAATACGATAACTGACCTAAAGGTTTATATAGATCCGGGACATGGCGGTTCTGACCCCGGAGCAATTCCGATAGCTGGAATGAAATCAGAAAAGGATTTAAACTATGAAATGGCTATTAAGGTAGCGGATTTGTTAAGAGCAAGGGGTGTTCAGGTTGAGATGACCGAGATGCTAAATGTAAACCCATCACTTGATGAACGCCGGGATGCATCAATTGCATATTCACCACATATATTTATAAGCATTCACCATAATTCATCCTATAGTCCGGCTGCTTCAGGTAGTGAGGTATGGTATTTTAACCCATACTCAAAGAGCTATGCTGCTAATATATCTTCAGCAATTTCCGGAGCATTAAATACTACAAATAGGGGCGCAAAGTATGGATGGTATCGGGTGGCTTCCCATACCCATTTCCCGGCAATGCTAGTAGAATACGGCTTTTTATCCAATACTGCAGAATATGAAAAATTACGTACAGCCGCTTATCAAGATGCTATGGCGCAAGCAACTGTAAATTCAATTTTAGCTTCATTTGGATTTTAGAATGAACTTATCATAATGTAAAAAACTCTCAAATGATAAAATTGTAAAGTACATTACTATTTAAGGGTAAAATAAATGATAATACGCAAAATGAAAAATGATGAATATAAGAAGGCAAAAATAATTAGCTCAGTAGCATTTGAGTTTCCTTTAGATTATGATAAATTGATGGAAGAAACAGAAAATTCTAATGAAAATAATATTGTTAATGATATTGAAAACGAAGTTATCTGTGCGTTTTCCGACGATGAAAAAATAATGTACTCCTCTATAGGTGTTTACCCGTATGAGATAAATTTTGATGGAAATAGATGCATGATGGGGGGGATTGGCGGTGTATCCACATTGCCCCCATATCGAAGAAACGGAGCTGTGCGCGAGTGCTTAACCCATGTGTTTTATAGCTTAAAAGAAAAAAAGATTCCACTTAGTTATCTTTATCCTTTTAGCTGTTCTTATTATAGAAAATTTGGATATGAAACCAGCTCTACCACAAATACTTGGACGGTAGACTTTAAGGCACTTAAAAAATTTAATGTGGGTGGCTACACAGAGTTTTTAATGCCTGAAGATAGCTATGAAAAAATTAGCGGTGTCTATGATAAAATGTATGAGAACTATAATCTTTCTGTTATTCGTAGGGAAAAAGATTTTAACTATTTTACTAAAAGGGATACCTTTAACAGCAAGCGGTATGCCTACATCTGGAAAAATAATGAAGGGGTTACAAAGGCTTACATAATATTTAAAAAGGAAACCGAAAACGGTAAAAATATTATGGACTGCACGCATCACTTCATGGGTAAAAATGATATTGGCTTTGTCGACTCAGAGGGATTATGCGCACTTTTTGATTTTGCACTTACCTTTTCTTCAAATTACGATGCTATACGTTTCACCTTGCCAATCGATATGCAAATATCAGACTTAATCGACGAGCAAAATGAACTGCAAAATGCATCAAAACATCGAGGTATGGTTCGGGTAATTGATGTTAAACAGGTGTTGAAAGCAGCAAGATACAAAGGTAACGGAAACCTGAAAATAAAAATCACAGACAAATATTGCCCATGGAATAACGATGTTTTTTTTGTACAATTTGATGAAAACGCTGAAACTATGGTTTCAAAATGCAATGGTAGTGCTGATATATGTATGGATATATCCACTTTTTCTGCACTGATTGTTGGTGTTTATGATAGCATAAAGAGTTGCTTAAAGCCTGATTTGCAGATAATAAATAACAAAATTGATCTTGATAATATTTTTTACTTTAAGAAAAACATAGTAATGGATTTATTTTAAAATAATCAATGATATTAAAGGCAGATGACTCTTTTTCTATATTATTAATAAAAAGTATTGATTTGAGCTTTATTCTTAAAAATAAGGCACTTACAACAGCCACTATTGCTGAAAATAGACTATTTATTGTATTAACCAAAAACCAAGTTGACGTACTTACAGTGTCAACTTGGTTTTTTTATAACTATAGGGTTTAATTTTATAGTCTTATTAATAATTAGTCGTTTGCCAATACAACGATGCTATCATGTTCGGTAAAGGTAATCTTGTCTGACTTTGCAGGTCCGTTTATAATCTCGAAACTGTTTCCAACCTGTTTCTTATAGCCAATTGCAATCTCGCCTCTACGCTTTGCAATTTCGGTAATCTGATAAAAATCGACTATCTTATTTAACGTAACATACTGTTCGGCCTTTCTTATATATATTTCTGAGCCGTCTGCATGCAGTAACTCCTTAAACACCGTTGAAAGGTCACGGTTTTCGGAAATTTGGGTGAGAATTAAGTTTACAATGTTAGAACCTACAACTAAATCATTAACATTTGCAACCCTTGCAAGTCTTTGGTTTGCTGCATTTTTCATCTCACTTGTTATGTTGAAAAACTTTGCATTCTTTTTAGAAATGTCACGCAGATGAATTAATTTGAGCAATGTTATTGCATCACTTGTTTCGGAATCCGACTCATCGTTGCTAAGTAAAAGAACATGCTCAATCTTTTGGTTGGTAAGGCTGTCGAGATTAGTTCTATCGGATGTATCACATTCTATAAATTCAAGTTCTATGTTATTAATTTTCGAGGCCATAACTTTATAGCTTTCGTCAATTTCTTCGCTAGCAATTATAACACGTGAGCCCTTATTAAAGTAATTGTCAAGTTCGATAACAATTTTTTCAAGCTTATTATTAACTCCGATAATTAAGATGTTTTCAGAAGTCTCTTTAACAACGGTGTTTGAAATTAATTCTTCAATATTGTTCAATACCGGAGTTTGTGCTAAAGGTTTTGGTAAACGCTCATCGTCAACAAGTAAAATTAAATCGTCGTCAGCTTTTAGAACGGTTTCTGAAGAAGGATTAAGCATTATATCAGAATTTCTTTTATATCCAAAAACAACGGCATGTTCAAAGCTTAAAAGTGCGTCCCCAAACGTTTTGCCTGCCAATTCAGGGAAGGATTCAAAATACAGCTCATCTCCACTATAATCAAAAAGCTCTATCAATACATTTGATAAACCCGGTTGCCTACAGGTTTGAGCAATAATTCTCGATACCGCGTCATGAACAAGAATTAGCTCAACATTTCCCTCACCGGCAATTTCAGAAGCTTCATAATTCTTAATGTCGCTTACCGTAGCAACTATATGTGCCTTTAGCTCGCCACCGGTTAGCTCTTTAATACAGGTATTAATTGCAAGAATGGCCTTAGTAGTTATAAAGTCGCGATCTTCATTTATAATGATGGAACGACACTTATCGATGGAGCACTGTTTTAGCATATGAAAATCGGTTATATTACCGGTTCGACAGATAACCCTTGTGGTTTTAAACTCATCAATCTGTTCCGCAATTGCTGTTTCCATCTCCTCTTTGTCCTGAGGAGCAAGTATAACAATACAACCGTCTTTCTGGTTCTCATTAGCTATAATGAGCTCGGATATAATAGTATAAACACTATCATTAAAACCGAGAATAACGGTATGATTATTTTCTATTACCCTTGAGTTACCCTTTTTAAGGTTCTGTAGTTTTTCTTCAAAACCTGTGGTAATAATACCGATTAATATACTGGTAACAAACAATCCACATAATGTTACTATTGACATAAGTACAACAAAAGGTATATTGGCAGTATCGGTGCCTGTTATTGTACCTGCATCAATGGTATGCATTATACTAGCCCAAATATTCTCTGAGATAGAACCGCTTCCCAGTAAAAACGCTACAATTCCTGCTATGATAATAACAATAGCAGTGATTAAAAATAGTACACCTACTAAAGCGATAGCCCCGCGAGACATAATGTTGTCGAACCTATACCGTAGCTTTGCCCAGAAATCAACTGTTCCCATAAAACCTCCAAAATAATTATCTCTTCTTTAACATCTCCATTGCCTCGGAATAAAGTCCCGGGCTTCCGGTTAGTGTTGCTAATATACAGTTATAAAGCAACCTCCCGTTTTCGGAGATTCTGTTACTAATATGTTGTGCTAGCTCAACCTCGTCTACCGGTAACGAAAACGTTAAAACCTCTTTATCTCCGGCTATTAAACAACAATTAACTAAATAGCTACCATTGTCAGTTTTAGTTATGTCGACCTTGGTTCTTTCAGTAATATTAGCATATTCAAGACAGTTAACTGCAGCGTCATATGCTTGCTCACGTACCGTTAGTGGAACCTCGGTGTGTAAAGTTTCTGCAACTAAGCGTCCATCTTCGGTAACATAGTACCCTTCATTATCATCCATAACAATAAGTTTCTTTCTCTCAAGCTGAGATAAAGCATCGCCAAATTCAAAAAGATTAGCAAGTTCGGTTGCAACTATCGACCTTTGTAGCTGCTGCTGGGTGATAGGTTTACCAACGGAGTGAATAATGTAACATAGTAGAATTCTGATAGCATGTTTAGAGTTTAATCCACCTAGCTTTACCCCTGCTGTCATTGCATCATATTCAAAATTCATATGCTCTCCCAAATAACCAATATAATGTTTTCTTTGACAATTATAACCCATATAATATAGTAATACAAGAGTGATTATTAATTTTTCAATATATGTTGTATAAAATTGTTGTATATGATATACTGGCGATATACAATTTGGGCAACGCCACAACTATGTTTGAGAATATTAAACAATGTAAGGGAAACTATGAAAGATACTAAACAAAAATGGTTTAAAGAAGCTAAGTATGGGCTGTTCATTCATTTTGGCTTATACTCAATTTTGGAAGGAGAGTATAAAGGAAAAATTACTCCAACTATTGCAGAATGGATAATGAATACTCTTGACATTCCGGTAGAAGAGTATGAAAAGCTAGCAAAGGAATTTAATCCGGTTAATTTCGATCCTAAAGACTATGTTGCTAAAGCAAAAAAATGGGGAATGAAATATATCTGTATTACATCAAAACATCATGATGGATTTGCGTTATACCAATCAAAATCCTGTGCATACAATATTGTTGATTCATCTCCTTATGCAAAGGACATTATTAAAGGGTTGGCTGATGAGTGCAAAAAGCAGGGCTTAATTTTCTGTGTTTATTACTCACAGGCTCAGGACTGGCATCATCCCGATGGATACATGGCAGATAAGGATAATAGTAAGAAGAATTTTAGACGATATCTTGATGAAAAATGCATACCTCAGATTAGGGAGTTGCTAACTGAATACGGCGATATTGGTATGATATGGTTTGATACACCTTTGGATATGACTGGAGAAGAAAGTAAAGAGTTGTTTGATCTCGTTAAAAGCCTTCAGCCTAACTGCATCGTTAGTGGAAGAATAGGTAACAACCTTGGCGAATATATGACAACCGGAGATAACTTTATTCCAACCTTGCCATACCCCGGAGATTGGGAAGTACCGGCAACCCTTAATGATACCTGGGGCTTTAAACGAAGCGACGGTAACTGGAAGAATCCAGAACATGTTCTTAAATTGTTAATTAAGATTGTTAGTCGCGGTGGAAACTATCTGTTAAACGTTGGACCAGACAAGTTCGGTGTAATTCCATCAGAGAGTATTGATATTCTAGACAGAATAGGTGAATTTTTAGAAAAGAACGGAGATAGCATTTACGGAACCAAAGCGGTTCCGCTTCCCACATATGAAGTAGAGGGACTTGCTTATACCTGTAAACCCGGTAAAATGTATATTCACATTCTAACACCACAACCGTTTATTGAGATACTTAATATCGAAAATAAAATTAAGAAGGCATATTATCTCGACACCGGTGAGGAGATAAGACATGTTGTGAGACGAACCTGTGAAGGTGACGGGTTGTGGAGATTCTTTATAGAAAAAGATATAAAAAATGCTTTAGCAACTGTAATATGTGTTGAGATGGAGGAAGAAGACATTGTCTTTTCTCCTATTGAGGAAATCTCCCATTGAGAAAATCTCCTATTTAGGAGAGCTGAGAAAAATAATATTTACTACAAGCATCATGAAAGGATTAAAAATAGATGGGTAGTTTAATGTGGGCACTTGTAAAGGATGATAATGCAAGGGGTATTACCTTTAAGCAGGTTGATATTCCGATTACAGGTAAGAATGATGTAAAGATCAAAATTATAAAAACTGCTATTTGTGGAACCGACCTTCATATATACCAGTGGAATGATTGGGCGAAGGCCACCATTCCACTGGGACTTACTATTGGTCATGAATATGTAGGAGAGATAGTAGAGGTAGGTGAGAACGTTGAAGGTTTTAGCGTTGGAGAAATGGTTTCAGGCGAGGGGCATATAGTTTGCGGAAGATGCCGAAATTGCCTTGCAGGTCAACCTCATCTTTGTAAAGACACAAAGGGTGTAGGTGTAAATATTAACGGTGCCTTTGCAGAATATCTTGTAATACCGGCAACAAATGTTTGGAGATGTTCACCATCACTTCCCCTCGAGCTGTATTCCTGTTTTGATCCTCTGGGAAATGCAGTTCACACAGCGCTATCATTCAATATGATAGGGGAGGATGTATTGATAACCGGGGCTGGACCTATTGGAATTATGGCTTCGGCAATATGTAAACACATTGGAGCGCGTCATGTTGTAATAACCGATCTTAACGATTATCGACTTAAATTAGCTAAAAAATTGGGAGCTACAAGAACGGTAAATGTTGCAAAAGAGGATCTTTCAGATGTTATGAAAGAACTTGGTATGAGAGAAGGCTTCGATGTGGGATTGGAAATGTCCGGTAGCCAGCATGCATTCAATGATATGGTAAAGAACATGAAGAACGGAGGAAAAATTGCTCTCCTTGGCTTACTGCCGGATAATACTGCAGTAGATTGGTCAAAAATAATTTTTCATGGTTTAACCTTAAAAGGTATCTATGGTCGTGAAATGTGGGAAACCTGGTATAAGATGGATATCATGTTGCAAAGCGGTTTAGACATATCCGAAATTATCACACATCACTATGATATAAAGGACTATGAAAAAGGATTTAGTATTATGGAGACTGGAGAATCCGGTAAGGTAATACTGGACTGGAACTCAATAAGGGGATAAGTATGAAAAAGAGTGAAATATTTGAATTATATGCAAAGCAGGTAGACGAAATAAAATCAGCCGGTTTATATAAAGGGGAAACTATTATTTTTTCACCTCAGTCCACATTAATGGAGACTGAAAACTCAAAAGAAACTTTAAACATGTGTGCAAATAACTATCTGGGACTTGCTAATGATAAGAGGGTTATTGAGGCGGCAAAGAAAAGTTATGATGAACGTGGATACGGCATGGCATCTGTACGATTTATATGTGGTACACAGGATATTCATAAAACACTTGAAAAAGAGTTAAGCGAATTTTTGAAAACCGAGGATACAATCTTATTTTCATCGTGCTTTGATGCTAACGGTGGATTGTTTGAAACATTACTTTCAGATAAAGATGCTGTTATAAGCGACGAGCTAAATCATGCAAGCATTATTGATGGAGTTAGGCTTTGTAAAGCAAAGAGGTATCGATACAAAAACAACAATATACAGGATCTTGAAGCTAAGTTAATACAAGCAGAGGCTGATGGTGCTAATATTAAAGCTGTTGTAACCGACGGCGTATTTTCTATGGATGGAATAATTGCAAATTTAAAGGGCGTTTGTGAAGTATGCGAAAAGTATAACGCACTGGTTATTGTAGATGATAGCCATGCTGTAGGAGTTATAGGTGAGCACGGAAGGGGATCGGCCGAGTTTTGCGAAGTTGAAGGTAGGGTAGATATAATTACCGGAACACTTGGCAAGTCTCTAGGTGGAGCTTCCGGTGGATATGTTACAGGAAAAAAAGAGGTTATAGAACTTCTGCGTCAACGTAGCAGGCCATACCTTTTCTCAAATTCACTTGCTCCGCCAATTGTTTCTGCTACTTTAGAGGTGTTAAAAATATTAAAAGAAAATGTTGGAATAACTACCAAGTTAGCCGAATTAACAGCCTATTATCGAAAATCTTTAATCGATGCAGGTCTGGATATAATTGATGGAGTGCACCCGATAGTTCCTATAATGTTGTATGATGAGATAAAGGCGGCTTCTGTAGCAAAACATATGCGTGAAAATGGAATTTACGTTGTTGCCTTCTCTTATCCAGTAGTTCCAAAAGGAAGAGCTAGAATAAGAACACAGGTAAGTGCTATTCACACAACCGAACAGCTAGATAAACTAATAAGCTGTTTAAAAGAGGCCTTGGCAATATAATGTCATAAAGTATGAACTAAAAGCTTTTAACATAAACATGCAAATTGCTTTAGTATATATTTGCTTTTATTGTTGTATGGGGTGGTGACTTGCTTGCCGGTACTTTAGTTATTTAATAACCAATATTGTGGTAAATACCGGTTGGTCTTCGTTTACTAGTAGGAACCTGTAACGCTGAGTAGTAATTTATTGATGGTCGGTGCTGTAAAGGAACAATAAATATGAAGAAAAAAATAGAAAAGCGCCTTAGAAATCCCTCAAAAAGTACAAGAGGATATACAAGGTGGTGGTGGTTTGGTTGTGCTGTTTGCGAAGATGAAATTATTCGTGAGCTCGATTTAATGCAAAACGCCGGAATTGGTGGGGTGGAGATTCAAATTCTCTACCCCGTAGTTGCTGATTCTCCTGAAAAGGGGGTTATCAATCATCAATATATGTCTCCTGGATTTTTTATGAGTATCAAATTTGCAGCAGAACAAGCAAAGATCCGAGGTATGGCTTTTGACTTTACCTTAGGTTCATCTTGGCCGTTTGGAGGTCCGTTTGTTAAGATAGAACATAGTGCACCAAACGTTATCCCTTATACTTTGGATGTTAAAGGTCCATGTGATTTTAGTTACGACTTTACTACCCGCTTATATGGAGAATGTGTGGGCTGTGTAATTGGTGAGATGCGTGACTGCATGATGCTGCCCGAAACGATGGTTGACATTAGTGATAAAGTTAAAGATAAATTTCTTTTTGGATGGGAGTGGGGCAAGGAGCTTAGAAGCGTAACGGTTCCGGAAGGCGACCATAAAATTATACTTTTAATATCAAACGAAAAGCGACAAACCGTGTTAAAGCCGCTTGGTGGTGGAGATGGGTTAATTCTCGACCATAACAGCAAAGAGGCGCTTGACGCATTTTTGATTGATGCAGGAAATCCGATTGCAGACTTTGTTGGTGACGGGCTTGTTCAGTCATATTTTTGTGATTCAATAGAAGTTTTTGGACAGAACTGGACAAACAATATCTACAGTGAGTTTGAAACTCGCCGCGGTTACAGCTTAAAACCGTATATATATGCCCTTTGGGGTGAAATAAAAGGCTTAACCGAGTTAATAAGATATGACTTTAATAAAACTCTTTCAGAGATTACGGTAGAATACTTTTTTGAAGGGTTAACAAGATGGTGTCATAGTAAAGGCACAACATCAAGAATTCAGGCACATGGAACCTGGGGTGATATACTGCAGGCCTATGCAGCGGCAGATATTCCGGAGGGCGAAACATTTTCTGAATATGATAAGTATGAGGTTAATACGGTTCATCGGAAATTAGCTTCCTCAGCAGGACACATTTATGGTAAAAAGATAATTTCTAATGAATCCTTTACATGGTTGAGATTTCCAAGATTTGTTGTTACGCTTGAAAATATAAAGGCGGCAGTAGATAGCATCTTTTTAGACGGGATGAATCAAATTGTTAATCATGGATATGCCTACAGCCCTGAAGGTACAGGTCAGCTTGGTTGGCCATTCTACGCTTCTACACAGATAAACCATCAAAACACCTGGTGGCCACACTATAAATATATAGGGGAATATATTAATAGGGTTTGTGAATTTTTAAGGGAAGGTGAAACGGTTGTAAAGGTAGCAATTTATCTACCACAATCTGATATTTATTCTGAGAACCCTCTTTCAGATATACATATGGCTATGAAGATAGAGGAACGTTTAACCACAGAAGTTGTAGATTATATTCATAAATCGGGTTATTGGTTCGATTATATCAATGATGATGCGGTAGAGAATATGTTGCTATCAGACTACGAAGCAATAATTTTATTAGAGTGTGTTTCCATTCCGGTAGAAACTGCTGTTGGCTTAAACAGCTATGCAGAAAATGGTGGAAAGATAATATGTAAAGGAGACCTTCCAAAAAGAGGCTGCGGATTAATAGACTATGCTGAAAAGACAGAAAAAATTAAGCAGATTTTTTCTCTAATGCATGAAAAAGGAAAGATTATTAAAGTTTTAAATAACAAAGAATCTGTTGTTGATGCACTGTCTAAACATGTATCACTTGATTTGAGGATTGATAAAAATCCAAATCATATAGGCTTTGTACATCAAAAGAATGATAAAAGTGATGTTTATTTTGTTTCAAATATTAGCCGTGAGTCTCGTAAAGAAACATTAACATTTTTTGGAAATGTACAGCGTGTTGCTATCTATGACCCAATGACATGTGAAGAAAAAGAAGTTTTATCTTATAGAATAAATCAAGGTAATACCGAAGTAGAGTTAGTTTTTAATGAATATCAAGCATTAATTTTTGTTTTTTCAGATGAAATAACCACCAATCCTCCAATACAGGAAAAGATTAATAGGGTTGATTTGGATATATCGCATGAATGGGATTTTGCTATAGATTCAAAAGGCTTTTCTAAACACTATACAAAATTATCCAGCTGGGAGCAGGAAGATGATCTTCGTTACTATTCCGGCGAGGGAAGGTACAGCCGTCTGTTTAATCTAAATAACTTGGATAAAAAGCAATCGGTGTTTTTATCTTTAGAAAATATCGGAGAAACAGCTAATATTATAGTTAACGAGGAAGAGGTTGGCGTTATATTTATGCATCCATACGAGTTAGATATAACAAAATTCGTAAAAAATGGATCAAATAGCATAGAAATACGAGTTCAAAATCTATTAATTAACTGCGCGATAGATCCGAACTATGTATATGATGCTGAACCTCAAACAATAACGGAAAGCTGGCCATATCATACAGGAAAAATACAAATTGGTAGGCAGGAAAGATTGGATAATCACCGTGAGTGCCAAAAGATAAAAGAACCGCTGGCATCTGGGTTGTGGGGCAAAATTACCATTTCCATTACAGAGTGAATAGCCTTAATTAGCTATCGTTAGTATCATTATTTATATTAATGTCAGAATTCTTTTTTGAATAAGGATTCTTGTTTACAGTTATGGTTTTTTCATTATTAACTGTTGAAGATATTCCTGATAAAAATAGTGTGATGATTAAAGGCCAGATAAAAAATATGCCCAGAAAAATACCCCAGATAAATGAAGGAAGCCCAAGCCATAAATCCAGAATAAAAAATATAACAGCACCTGCTAACCACTCACCATGAAAAATTAGGTTAAACAGATATGATATTAAAAATCCACCATCTCCCTTGTACTGTCTTTTCATTTATTACACCTAGTTTTTTAACTTTATAGATAGATTATAATTTATTTGCAAATATATTTCAACTATTATTTACAGAAGATACAATTTATGATATAATAATTTTAATTCATAAATAATATATGTTTGGAGGTTTTATGGGACTGATTAAAGCAATTACCGGGGCGGCTGGTGGAGTACTTGCAGATCAATGGAGAGAGTTTTTCTATTGCGAGTCATTACCTGTTGATACACTTGTAAGTAAGGGTAATAAAAGAGTTGGTAACAGGAGTTCTAACACTCAAGGAGAAGAAAACATAATATCTAACGGATCGGTTATTGCTGTAGCCGATGGACAGTGTATGATAATTGTCGATAATGGCAAGGTATCAGAAATATGTGCAGAGCCTGGAGAATTTACATATGATAGCTCAACTGAACCTTCAATTTTTTATGGTGGTCTTGGTGAGAGCATTAAGCAAAGCTTTTTTAACATTGGTAAGCGTTTTACATTTGGTGGTCAGCCCGGTAAGGATCAACGCATCTACTACTTTAATACTAAAGAAATAATTGGTAATAAGTACGGAACTCCCAGCCCTGTACCGTTCCGTGTTGTTGATAACAATGTTGGTCTTGATATTGATATTTCAATTCGTTGCCATGGTGAGTACTCATATAAGATTACTGATCCCATGTTGTTTTACACCAATGTTTGCGGAAATATTGCCACAGATTATTCACGTACAGAAATCGACAGCATGTTAAAGAGCGAACTAATGACAGCACTTCAACCTGCATTTGCAAAGATTTCAACCATGGGTATTAGATACAGTGCTTTACCTGGTCATACTATGGAACTTGCAGATGCACTTAATGAAGTTTTATCTAAAAAATGGACAGAGCTAAGAGGTTTAAAGATTCATTCTTTTGGCGTATCCTCGGTTAAAGCATCTGAAGAAGATGAGGCAATGATTAAGGAACTGCAGCGTAATGCAGCGTTCCGTAACCCAACAATGGCGGCGGCACATCTTGTTGGCGCTCAGGCAGAGGCAATGCAGTCGGCGGCGGCAAATGAAGGTCAGGGTGCATTTATGGCTTTTGCCGGTATGAACATGGCTCAAAATGCCGGTGGAAATGCAGCTAACCTATTCCAGATGGGTCAACAGCAGCAACCTCCACAGCAATATGGTCAACAACCCCAGCAGTATGCTCAGCAACCACAACAACCTCAACAAACTCCACCACCGGCGAATGTTGCTCCAATAAATTCCGGTTGGAATTGTTCCTGTGGTAACACAGGAAACGAGGGAAATTTCTGTAACGAGTGTGGCACTAAAAAACCTGCACCTGTACAAGCTGAAGGTTGGAGCTGTTCTTGTGGCGGGGTAAACAAAGGGAAATTCTGTTCAGAATGTGGTGGTAAAAAACCTGCCGATGCTCCACTTTATCGCTGTGATAAGTGTGGTTGGGAACCGGAAGATCCAAAACAGCCACCAAAGTTCTGCCCGGAATGCGGTGATATATTTGATGAGGGTGATGTAAAGTAATTTTGAGGTTATATTTATGGCAGATACATTAATAAAGTACCAGTGCCCAGCTTGTGGCGCTCCGCTTGAATTCAATCCTGCAATGCAGATGTTACACTGCGGGTCCTGTGAAAGTACATATCCACAGGATCATTTTAAGAAACCAAGTGAGCCGGTGGATGAACAACTGCCTCCAACCCAAATTGATTGGAATATTGAAGGGTACGTTAAAGAACATCAAACAATGGAGACACAGGTTGGTTTTAACTGTACCTCCTGTGGTGCTGAGGTTGTTGCCGGTGATACCGTTGCTACAGAGTGTATGTATTGTGGAAATCCTGTAGTTATAACCGATAATGTTAGCGGTGTATTAACCCCTGATCTTATTTTACCATTCAAGATTGATAAGACAAGGGCACAGGAAATACTTAAAGAGTTTTATAAGGGTAAAAGGCTGTTACCGTCTGCATTTAATGATCATAACCATGTTTCAAAGATAACAGGAATGTATGTTCCGTTCTGGTTATTTAGCTGTACAGGGCAGGGAAACGTTCAGTTTGAAGCAACTAAGGTACGTGAATGGACAAGTGGCGACTACGAATACACCGAAACAAAATATTTTTCGGTTTACCGTGCCGGTTCGTTAGGGTTTGATTATATTCCTGTAGATTCATCCAAAAAGATGGATGATAGCTATATGGAGGGTATTGAACCATTCGACTTTAAGGAAATAGTGCCTTTTGAACCTATGTACATGGCGGGTTATTTTGCCGACAAATTCGATGAGGATGTTGAAGAAAGCGGGAAACGTGCTACCAAACGTGTTATAGCTTCTGTTGAGGATGCCTTAAAAGATACGGTTGTAAACTATGATAGTGTAAGAATTGAAGACAGCTATATCAACATGAATGGTGAAGATATAAAGTATGCACTAATCCCGGTATGGATGCTAAACACAAAATTTGGCGACAAAACCTACCAGTTTGCCATTAACGGTCAAACAGGGGAGGTAGCAGGTGAATTGCCTATAGACAAAAAGAAGTTGTGGCTATACAGAATTGGAATTGCGGTTGGAAGCTTCATACCGCTTATGGGTATTATCTCATTTTTTATGTCTTAGATATAGCATTCACAGAGTTAATTATATAAGGAGCCAAAGAGATGGAATTTATAATAGCATTAGTAATTGCAATAGCGATTTCCTGGCTAATTACTAAAGGTATGATAGCATCGATGAATACTGCAGTTAAGCAGCGTGCGGCATCGAACTACATTCGTTCTAATTCATTTAATCTTTCCGATCAATCCGATAGATTTGTACGTGAAGAAACAACCAGTCGTTATATAGGTAAAGATGATCATGACGACGATCACGACGATGACGACTAAATAACAATTAACTAAAACCGAGCTCTTATATTTTTAAGAGCTCGGTTTTTTACAACAAAGAAAGTAAAAAACTAATTTAGAGAAAACGATTAATTTCGTTTAGCAGATCAGAAGGCAACATATTTAGCTCATTGTATCTATTAAGAAGTCTATCTGCGGCAGCACCATGTTCATATACTGCGGCACAGATAGATTCAAAAATATTATCTGAGTTAACATAATAAGCAGCAATCATACCGGCTAAAACGTCTCCACTGCCGCCCTTTGCTAATCCAGAATTGCCGGAGGTATTTATAGCATACCTGTTATCGGGTGCTGCAATAATTGTGCCTGCTCCTTTAAGGACAACATAACAGTTATTTGTATTAGCATACTCTGTTGCATAGCGTATGCGGTTAGACTGAATTTCTGAAACAGAACAGCCTACTAAACGGGCCATTTCACCGGGGTGAGGAGTGAGGATTAAACTACATTCTCTATTGGAAATAAGCTGATTATTACCTGCAATATTATTTAATGCATCTGCATCAAGTATTACCATACCTTTATAATTATTAATGATATGCTCGGTAATTTCAGCTTGAGTAGATCCACAGCCGCATCCGTGTAAAATAGCATCAAACCTATTAAGATCTCCAATTTCTTCAATCGTTTTATTATAAGGTAAAAAAACAGGTTCTGTTAACTTTATCTGCAATGGAACTAATATATCATCACTGCATGCTAAATATAATAAACCAATACCGGACCTTAATGTTGCAATGGCACTAAGGTAAGCAGCACCAATCATTCGTTTACTGCCGCATACAGAAAGTATCTTGCCAAAATCACCCTTGTTGCTGTTTTTTTTACGCAGATTATTAATAGCAGACATGACACTATTAGTAATCTGAACTGCATTTGTATTAATTTTCTTACGAATAGTAGAAGGGAACCCGATAGAAACAATATTTATATCACCGCAATTTTCCCTTGCCGGAAAGGCGACCAGTGCAGGTTTTAAAAATTCGAAAGTAACAGTTTTGTCTGCACGAAAAGCGCTTTCTGCAAGTTCACCGGTATCACAAATTGCGCCGGAAGGTATATCTATAGAAATCTTATAGGCCAAACTATTGTTAACAAAGCGAAAAATATCAGCAATATGGATTGGTAAAGAGCCATGAAAACCGGTTCCATATACAGCGTCAATAATTAAATCAAAATCACAAATATTAGCATATAGCTCATTTTCATCTATTTCAATAACATTATTTTTTTTAAGTGCTAAGTTCCTATAATACAGGGTGTCGTCTGAACTAAATCTATCGGTAACACTGTAAACAGATACATCAATGTTGTTTTCCGATAAAATACATGCTAGTGAATAACCGTCGCCACCATTGTTACCACCACCACAGAGGATCAATGTTTTATCACTAATATGGCAGCTAATTGCATTATAAAAAGCTGTAGCAGCATCCCACATTAGCTGCAAAGAACTAATGTTTTTGTACTGCATGGTAAGCGCATCTAATCTAGCCATCTCTTTAGTGTTGGCCAGTGTTTCACATATTGACATCGCGCTTTTATTATTACTCATTATTATTCTCGGTTGTCATTAAACTATAATGCCGCCTCCAACAACGGATAGAACATTGTTAATCTCGGAATATAATACAATTGATTGCCCTTTGGAAGGTGCAAAAACCGGTTCTGCTGTTTTAACTTGGAAAATCTTGCCGTCGTTAGAAATAATTGAACATGCAACAGGGGAGGCAGTACTTCTAATTTTGCAGTACAGAGGTATATCCATTCTTGAAAAATATGGGTTGAATACAACATTGTTAAAAGATATTAAGTCTTTTAACAACTTGTCGCGGTCGGTTAAAATAACATCACCGCTTTGTTCAATACTATTCACATATAATGGATGACTAAACGAGACAGATAAACCTTTTCGCTGTCCAACAGCATAACGATAACTACCCTTATGAGGAATTGTATTTCCGTTTGGCAAAATAAAGTTACCTTTTTTTGCTATTGCACCTCTTGCCTGTAAATAATCAGAATAGTTATCACAAAAGCAAAGCTCCTGTGAATCAGGTTTTTCGGCAGACGATAGTTCTACATGTCTAGCTAAATCTCGAACCTCGGCTTTATCTAAGCCTGAAAGAGGGAAAATAACTCTTTTCAGAACATTTTGAGGTAGCCTATATAACATATAACTTTGATCACGAGCAGTATTATCAGATGCAGTTAAAATACTAAAACCATCAACCTCTACCTTGCTTGCATAATGTCCTGTTGCTACATTCTCAATATTTAAATCATCAGCAAGCATTGTTAAGGTTTTAAACTTTACAAGGGGGTTGCAGAATATGCAGGGGTTAGGAGTTTGTCCGTCTAGATAGCTATTACAGAAGTAGTTAATAATATCTTCGTTAAACTCATTTTGTGCATCAATAGTATAATGTTCGGTTTTTAGCTCCTCGGAAAGCTTTTGTGCAGCAGCCACCTCCTTTTCATGTCTTGGAGAAAAAAGGATGGATACAGTTATAACCTCATAGCCCTTACGTTGCAAAAGTAGGACTGTCGTCGAAGAATCAACTCCGCCAGACAGCCCTACTACTATTTTTTTCTTAGTGGTGGTCATGCGATTTATAGTCTCCGAGAATAGGTAGAGGGTCGATTCCCTGTGAAATGTAGTAGTTTCCTAGGGCCTCTTTAACGGCCTCCTCAGCTAGTAAACTGCAGTGAACCTTAGCTGGCGGTAAGCCATCTAAGGCTTCCATAACAGCCTTGTTTGTAAGATTTCCGGCTTCTTCTACCGTTTTACCTTTAATTAATTCTGTAGCCATAGAGCTTGTTGCAACTGCAGCGCCACAACCAAATGTTTTAAACTTTACATCTGCAACCGTTCCATTTTCAATTCGCATTGATATCTTCATTATATCTCCGCATTTTTCATTGCCGACAGTTCCGACGGCATTTGCATTTTCAACATCACCTATATTTCTGGGATTGGTGAAGTGGTCCATAACCTTTTCGCTATACATAAAAAACCTTTCTGTTTAATATTCTAATTATTTTGCTTTGTTTATATTTCAAGATGAAATCTGTTGTTTTTAATTTAGCTATTCCAAATAGGGGACATTAATCTTAATCTTTCTACTATTTTTACAAGCGCTTCAGCAACAGTTTTTACCTCTTCTTCAGTATTGTTTGCTGAGAGTGAAAATCTTATCGTTCCTTGAGCAAGTCCGTGCGACATTCCGGTTGCAAGGATAACATGACTGGGATCAAGAGAGCCCGATGTGCATGCAGAGCCGGAAGAAGCGGCAATTCCTTGCATATCTAGCATAAGCAAAACTCCTTCACCCTCTATACCTTCAAATGAAACACTAAGTATGCCCGGTAGCCTGCAATTCTGGTTGCCATTTACCTTTACTTTGGGTATAGTAGAGGTGATTTCGTTTAGAAGTTTGTCTCTAAGATCGCTAACATATTTACGTTTTTCTTCCAATCCTTCAACAGCCAATGATACAGCTTTAGATAGCCCAACAATACCAGCAACATTTTCTGTTCCGGCTCTTCTGTTATTTTCCTGAGCACCACCATCAATGTAATTGTCCAGTGCGGTCGCAGTTTTGATATAAAGCGCTCCAACACCCTTAGGTCCGCCAAATTTATGTGCCGATAACGTTAATAAATCAACATCTAAATCCTTTACATCAACAGGGATACTGCCAACTGCTTGAACGGCATCGGTATGAAAAATTATTCCGCGCTCATGTGCTATTGCGGCTAGAGTTTTAATATCTTGAACAGTTCCTATCTCGTTATTTCCTAACATAATGCTGCAAAGACCGGTGTGGTCATTTAAAGCTTCTTTAAATGTTTCTATATTTACCGAACCATTTTCATCTACCGGTAAAAAAGTAACATCAAAGCCGTCTTTCTTAAGTGTTTCAGCACAATGTAATACTGCATGATGTTCGATACTGCTAACTATTATTCCGGTTTTGCCCTTTCTTTTCATAGCCTTTGCAGCACCTTTTAGTGCCCAATTGATTGCCTCTGTACCACAGGAGGTAAAATAAACCTCTCTTGGTTTTGCTGATATTGCACCGGCAACAATCTCTCTGCAGTCGTTAATCGTTGCACGAACTTTCTGTGCAGGGGAATATGCGCTGGAAGGGTTATAGTATTCATGTTCAAGGTATGGCAACATTTCTGCTAATACCTCTTTTTTTAATGGGGTTGTTGCTGCATTATCAAAATAAATCATAATATTTATTCCCTATATTAGTTATAACTTAAATTCCTCATATGAGAATTCTCGCATCTTCGGTTTTTGCCTTGGAATTCTTTTTAGAGGAGCATAAATAAATTTCCTACAATGGTAGTATGGCGAGGTTATTCCCTTTTTAATACACAAGATCATTTTTTTATCGTGAGCCAAGCTACCCAGCTCACAATAACAGCAAGCTGGTTCGACATTTTTTCCGAATAATTTTGATTTTATATACTTAGCCATGTCTAACTCAAAAATATTTATACCTTAACTATATGATATAATACTTTTTTTCTAATGTAAACCTTTTTTTGATATAAAATCTGTGAAACTAATAATTATTATTAAAAAGACTAAAATTGATAGCTCGATGTTATATTGATATGGCAAAATGTACATCTTATCCATACTTGAAAATACCATTATATCGATTGGAAATAGGTAAAATATTATCTTTAGAATTAAAAAGCTAGAAAATGAGGTAATAATTCTGCTTATCGTAAATAGTTTTAAGCTTGCATTTTCCTTCAAAATTAATGCAAGCTGAAAATAAGAGCATATCCCTAGTAATGAAAGAGTTAGTAAAACTAAATATATATTATTGTTAGTATAAATTAGAGCGGTAGAAAATTCTAGTGTTAGTGTAATTATCATAGCAACAACCCTTGGTAAGGATAGTTGAATTAAGCCGGACAGCATACCAAAAAAAGATATAAAACCACAGATGTAGAGAGTGTTTAAAGTTGCGGTTCTAATGCATGTTGTTATATGATCACCCAACCGGAGTTCCTGCTCATAAGTATATATGCTTTTTTTTGATGTTTTTTTCCCAATTGATAATACAATTGCTGTAATTAAATTTGCTAAAACTATTGCGAAGGAGAGCATACCTCCAATTTCATAACTATTAAATATAACCTTACCAACTACCAATATCATAAAAGGAACGCTAGGAATTAGAATAATTGGAAATAAGCGCCTTGCTTCGCATTTGTTAATATCATTGTTTTCGATAAGTCTGCTTAAAACAACCGCTGCTGCTGCAAATCCTCCAATTAAGGCAACGAAAATAGCGGTGCCGGCCTTTTTAGATTTAACCTTAAGAAGATATCCGGTAATTGGATAAAAGATAAATCCAATAATTGTGGAAAACCTTCCTGTTGAAATTAGGTAAGCCATAACCATATATGGAAATATGGCCGGGGCTACTGAGTTAATCGCATATTCCGCTGAATTTTTTAACATTTCAACTGATATTTTTGGCTGCAACAACAGGAGAAATAACAGGGAAAAACACAATGTTTTGAAGACAAATTCATTAGTAGAAGCTTTTTTTGACATAAATTCTCCCTACCATTTCTATAATTAAATATATGTAAATAATCCTTATTTTAGAAAGGTGATTATGCGTAAAAAGAATCTATTTGATATATTGCTGGATAAAATTCCAACGTTTGGACAGCAGATAATGAACTTTAATTTTTTAACAATAGATACCAAAGGAAGGATAATAATTGAGGATTGTGATACAATCGAAGCATTTACTGACTGTTTACTAATTGTAAAACAGGGTGAAATTTCCTTAACATTTACAGGTGCCAATTTAAAATTAGTTAATCTTTCTAAACGGGGATCGTTACTCAAAGGATTAGTTAAAAATGTTCAGATTAATCATGTTGAGGGTTAAAAAATGAGCTTTGCAGATTTTTTATCTCACTCCGTTTTGGTTTGTGCAGAAGGTGGAAATACAGAACAACTTTTAAATAGAATTACCTGTATGGGTATTACTCCAAAAGAAATTATGCCGATTAAAACAGGTATAGTTTTTAGTATCCCCGCAAGAAGATTTAAGATAATTAAAAATATTAGAAGAGGAACCGGATGTCGAGTTTTTTTAGTAAGAAAGGCGGGGCCTTTTTTTCTATTTAAGAGACTATATCGAAGGCCAAGCCTGGTGGTTGCTGCTGTTTTTTTCTTTGTTGTTTTGCATCTATTGTCCTCAATAGTATGGCGAATTGATGTAGGCAATATAGCCGAAAATGAAGCTACTGCAGTTAAGTCACTATTGTTTGCAGAGGGGATTTATCCAGGAAGCATTGCAGATAGCGAACATTTCAGGATGGCGGAACAAAATATACTCATAAATAGCGAAACATTCTCATATCTTAAGCTTAATTTTTCTGATGGTCGTTTAGAGGCAAGTACCCGGTTAACGAATCCTTATAGGTCAATAGAATCTAGTAGTTCACAAATAGTTGCAGCGTTTGATGGTATTATTCGATTTATTGAAGTTTATGAGGGTTATAGCATGGTTAGTATTAACCAGTCGGTTTCTGAAGGCCAGTTGTTAGTTGATAATATAAAAATGACGATAGATAACGAAATAGTAACATCGAATGTTTTGGCTACAATTACTGCTTACGGAGAAGCAGAATACACACATTCTGAACCTACAAACATTAATGCAAACCTTCTAACTGGTGACACTTACAACATATATGCTATTCATTTTTTGGGGATGCGTATTCCTCTTTATTTTGATTCAAAGCAGGATGAAAATTATCACCGACAAACAATAATAAAACCGCTAACCATTCTGGGTTTAAAAATGCCAATTACGATTGAAAATACGCATCTTACTCGAATGGAAGAGGGGGAGGTTACATTAACAATAGAGGAGGCTCAATATAAAGCAGAACAGCATATTGAGTGGCAGTTAAGAGAAGATTATGACTATCCTACGGTTCTAACTAAGGAGGTTTTAGCCTCAGAGGAAGAAAATGGTGTTGTAATAACCAAAGTGAAGTATACTTTTTTAGCAAATATTATTAAATATTCATAAAAAGTATTTACTTTTTGAGTGAATGTTGATATAATATAGATGAAGAAAAACAGATATTTTTTATGAGGGCAGATGGCAGAAGAAATAATTGCACTTGAAGATACCGAAGAACTTTTATCACTACTGGGTCATAGAGATGAATTTCTTATAATCTTAATGAAAGAGCTAGAAATTACAGCTGTTGCGAGGGATGGTGAATTAAGAATTTCGGGTGAAAACAGAGGTGTTGCGAAAGAGGCTTTATTAGCCGCAAAACAGCTGTTAATACAGGGTAGAACACTAGATGAACAGACACTAAGATACTGCATAGGATTAGCAAAAGCAGGGCGATCTGGAGAGATTGAGGCCTTATCCGGAGAGCTTGTTGCCGTAACCATTAAAGGGAAACCCGTATATCCCAAAACTCTGGGACAAAAGCACTATATTGAAGCGATTAAAACCTCTACCATTACCTTTGGGATAGGTCCTGCAGGCACCGGTAAAACCTATCTTGCGGTAGCATTAGCGGTAAAAGCTTTGAAAGCTCATGAGGTATCTAGACTTATATTAACAAGACCCGCCGTTGAGGCAGGTGAGAAACTTGGTTTTTTGCCGGGTGATTTACAAAATAAGGTTGACCCCTATCTTCGCCCACTATACGATGGATTATATGATATGCTCGGAGCAGAGGTGTTTGCAAGAATGCTTGAAAAGGGTCAGATAGAAGTTGCACCACTTGCATATATGAGAGGGCGCACCCTGGATGAAAGCTTTATAATACTTGATGAAGCACAAAATACGACACCGGAACAGATGAAAATGTTTTTAACACGGCTTGGTAATGGTTCAAAGATGATAATTACCGGTGATGTTACCCAGATAGATCTCCCTAATAGCTTAAAAAGCGGACTGGTTGAAGCAGCCAAAATAACAGAGGACATTGAGGGAGTAAAAAAAATAGTCCTCACAGGAAAAGATGTTGTAAGGCACCATATAGTGGAAGCTATAGTGTCTGCATATGAAAAACATGAAAAGCAAGCAAAAAATAGAAAGGCCGTAAATGAAAGACAGGGTTTATATTATCGATCGACAAAACGAAATTAAAATCCCAACAGGTACGAGAATACTTATCAGAAGATGTTGCAAAGCTGTTCTGAACAACGAGAAATTTTCGTCTGATGCAGAGGTAACCGTGTCATTGGTTAGCAATACCGAGATAAAGCAGCTGAACAATGATTACCGAAACATTAATGACAAAACCGATGTTCTTTCTTTTCCTATGGGAGAAAACGGTAAGTTTGACTTCAATAAGGAAACAGGAGCAGCCATATTAGGCGATATAGTTATTTCTCTTGAGAAAGCAGTAGAGCAGGCAAATCGTTATGGACATGACATTCAACGGGAACTTGCATTTTTAACAGTCCATGGAATGTATCACCTTCTTGGTTATGATCATGAAAAAGGCGGGTTAGAGTCTGCAAAGATGAGAGAGAAGGAAGAGTACACATTAACTCAACTTGGCCTACCAAGGACAACTGCATTTCAAATGGAGAGATGATAGCTTTATTAAAATCATTCCATTATGCCTTTAAAGGTTTCTTTATCGCAGTAAAGGGTGAAAGAAATCTTCGCTTTCACCTGGTGGCTACTATGTATGTTTTGTGGTTAGCATATCTATATAACCTAACACAAATACAATTAATTATAGTTTTATTGTTAATAGCTCTTGTTATTTCTTCTGAGTTGTTTAATACAGCTATAGAGCTTAGTTGGAAGGATCCGGATAAACATTTATATGACCGAGCTGGTTGGGTAAAAGATATTGCCGCAGCAGCCGTATTGACTAATGCGGTTGTTGCGGCTATAATAGGAGTAATAATATTTTTTGATATCAATAAGCTTAGATTAATCGGGCAGATGATGATAGAAAATCCGTTATATTTTGTAGCATTTGTGTGTAGCCTGATTCTCTCTTATTGGTTTGTTTTTTATTTTAAGGAAGGTAAATGAGAAGTGTTTTTGTATCAGTAATCGGTCGAACTAATGCAGGGAAATCCTCGTTGGTTAATCTTTTTGTTGGTGAAAAGGTTGCAATTGTAACCCATAAACCACAAACGACTAGAAGTAGGATTACCGGAATAATAACAAAAGATGATCTTCAGTTTGTTTTTTATGATACTCCGGGATTACACAATGTTAGAACTAAACTTGGCGAGAGAATGACCGATTACGCAAAGCGGTCGATAAATGATGTTGATGTTATAGTTGCGATGTTTGCACCATCCAAAAAGTTTAATGATGGTGAACTTATGTTTATAGAAAAAATTAAGAATTCAAAAATACCGGCAATAGGTGTTTTAAATAAATGTGACCTATTAAAGGATTCAGAAATTCTTGAACAAAGTTCGCGCATTGAACAAACAGGAGCTTTTAAAGACGTATTCTGCATATCCGTAACAGAAAGTAGGGGGACCGATATTTTATTAGATAAAATTTCGGAATTTTCTGTTGAGGACGTTCATCATTACCCTGACGATAGTTTTACCGATATGCCACAAACTGCTTTTGTTGCCGAGTTGCTACGTGAAAAACTTTTGCTTACCTTAGAACATGAAGTACCGCATGGAATTGCCGTTACCTGTGAACGATTTAGTAAACGAGATAATGGAATTATTGACATTGATGTTGATATTGTTTGTGAGAAGAACACGCATAAGGGTATAATTATCGGTAAAGGTGGAATTACACTCAAGAAGACAGCATCGCAAGCACGAGTAGATATGGAGGAGCTGTTTGGCTCGAAGGTTAACCTGAAATGTTTTGTTAAGGTTAGAGAAGGTTGGCGCGACAGCAATGTGCAGCTAAAAAACTTTGGCTATAAATCAGACAGTTAATCCTTCGGATATAGTAACAAAGGGGATTGTTATTGCCGAAAAAGAGTTAGTTAAATCAGAAAGAATGTTAACTATATATACTGAAAAATGTGGGGTTATTGATTGTTTTGCCAGAAATGCAAAAGGAACAAAGAACTCTCTTTTTTCGGGTTTGTCTATCCTACACTACTGTGAGTTTATTATCGCAGAAAAGAAGGGGAGTTATACGGTTAAAGAGGCAGAAACGTTACATTCTTTTTTTTCATTAACTGCATCATTAGAAGGTGTGGCATTGGCTTTATATCTATCTGAATTGTTAAGAATTATTCAGCCCACACCGGAGGAATCAGAATCGCACCTTCCATTCTTTTTAAATACGCTACATCTTATTGGAAAGAAGCAGGTAGATCTTGATTTTTACAAGCTTATATTTGAACTAAGAACGATGTCTGATCATGGCTTTATGCCGCTATTAGTCGCCTGCTCAGTGTGCAGTGAATATAAAGAGTTGCCACATCATTTTGATTATATGTCAGGCAGAATAACATGTTATGGATGTTGCGAAGAGAACAACTTAATCTGTAACATAAATGCTGCAGATTTAGCAGCACTTAGACATATAGTTTTTTCTGATTTAAAATCTGTTTTTTCTTTTACTCACAAAGGTTTAAAGCGAGAGGGACTTGTAAGACAGGTAGAAAGGTTTACATTTTGGCATCTAGATAAAAAGCCACAATCGCTACCGTTTTACTATAAATTATCGAACGAGCCACAAACAATTATAGAAGCTAAGGAAGATGAATAAAAATTATAAATTATTAGAGTTTGATATCATATTAAATAAGGCTGCAGAACTTGCAACCTGTGCCGCTGCTAAAACAGCAGTGTTAGAATGTAGCGCAATATATAATCATGAGGAATTAAAGCTTTGCCTTTTAAAGGTAGACGCTATTTCGGTGATGTGTCAGGCCCAAGGGGCACCGTCGCTTTTTAGCGTCGAGGACGATTTACCTGCAATTGTTAAGAGAGCACAGCTATCAGGTGTTCTTTCAATGGGTGAGCTGTTAAGAGTGTTATCTCTTTTAAAAAATGGTGCAAGACTGTTAAAGTTCAGAGACAGTGTTGAGACCTTTAACGAAGTTTTAGAGGAAGACTTTTTTCTATTATATTCAAATAAGGAATTCGCAGAGGTATTAACTAACTCTATTATTTCCGAAACAGAGATGTCGGATAATGCTAGTGGCGAGCTACGAAGGATAAGACGGGACATTGTTAATACCGAAGCTTCCATAAAAGAAAGGCTTGATAGAACAATTAAATCTCAGGAAGCAGGACGTTTTCTGCAGGATAACGTTGTTACAATGCGTAATGGCCGTTATGTTGTTCCTATTAAAGCTGAGCATAAGGGGGATTTTTCCGGTGTTATTCATGATGTATCAGCTTCTGGTTCAACCCTTTTTATTGAACCTGCAGCAGTGGTGGAGGCTAACGCAAAAATATTACAGCTGAAAAATGAGGAACAGCGTGAAATAGAGAGGATACTTACCGATTACACAGGGATTGTAGCATCGATTTCAGAAAGGTTAATTGCCGGATATACGGCCATGATAGCTTTAGATGTAATGTTAGCTAAGGCAAAACTTGGCATACAGCAAAGGGCCGTTCTTCCCGAAATTTCTAACAATAATAAGTTTTCTTTGATAGCGGCAAGACATCCTCTTATCGAAAAGGATGTAGTAGTACCTATCGATATAGGATTAGGAGATGACTATGATACACTAATTATAACCGGACCCAATACCGGCGGTAAAACAGTAACGCTGAAAACAGTAGGTCTATTAATGACTATGGCAGCTCATGGGTTTTTAATACCGGCATCGGAAAGAAGTGTAGTTTCCTGCTTTAAAAATATTTATGTTGATATAGGAGACGAACAGAGTATAGAGCAAAGCTTATCAACATTTTCTTCGCACATACACAATATAAAAGGTATATTAGATAATGTGGATGACAGCTCGTTAGTATTGCTAGATGAGCTTGGTTCCGGCACAGATCCTGCTGAGGGTGCGGCACTTGCAACCGCTATAATTGAAAGATTAATGCAAGCCGGAGCATGTACCATTGCAACGACACATTACGCAGAACTAAAGGTGTTTGCGCTTGAAACCCAGGGTGTTCAGAATGCTAGTTGTGAGTTTGACGTTGCTACTTTAAGGCCCACATATAAAATAATTTTAGGTGTCCCCGGACGTTCTAATGCCTTTTTGATAGGGCGAAGGCTCGGATTGTCGCAGCAGCTTATCGATGATGCATCTAAACATTTAAGTGCTGAAAATAAAAGATTTGAAAAGGTTATAGCCGAGCTTGATAGCCTTAAACTTGAGATGAAGAATCAACATGAGTATATAGAAAACCTTAAAACAGAGGCTACAAAGATTTTAGAATCAGCAAAAAAGGAGCAATTTTTTGCGAGGCAAAAGGCTGAAGAAATAAAGGAAGAGGCTAGAAGGAATGCAAGAAAAGCCTTAACGGCAGTTGAAGATGAGGCTCACAGATTAACTGATGAAATTAGAAAAATTCAACGTGATGAGCGTATGAGTAGTGCAGAAAAAGCTACTAAGGCACGAGAGTTACACAAAAAGTCAGAGCAGGTTCTTTCCGGAGTTTCTAAAAACGATACACAACAGGATTTAAAGCAAATAAATGACTGTAATGTTGGTGACACCGTATATTCGATGGATTTAAGAAGAAATGTTTCGGTGTTTTCTGTTGATAAAAAGAAAAAAATAGCTGTGGTTGTATCCGGCAATATTCGCTCTAATATAGCTTTTTCCAAATTAGCAGAGGCTACTAAATCTGCTGCACAGGATAAAAAACAGCTTAGAAGGGTAAGGCAACAGGGCGTAACCTCTAATGCCGACAGGAAGGCTAACAGTGAACTAATGTTGATAGGTAAAAATGTTGACGAGGCCTGTATGCTTGCTGATATCTTTATTGATAATGCCGTATTATCGGGGCTGAATATAGTTTATTTAGTTCATGGAAAGGGAACAGGTGCGCTACGCAAAGGCTTACACCAGCACCTTAAGACCCACCGAAGTGTTAAAAAGTTTCGCCTTGGCCTATATGGCGAAGGTGAAGATGGTGTAACGGTAATAGATTTGAAATAGTATTGGAGAAAAAATGATATTATCAGATATAACTATAAGTAATATGATTGAAGAAGGAACACTTATTATAAGGCCGTTAGAAAGGATGCAAATACAGCCGGCTAGTGTAGATGTTAGACTGGGTGACACATTTAGTATTGTTGAGGATACACCGGGAGGAATAATAACTCTTTCAGATGAGATTCAGTATAAAACTATTACAACCGACACATATATACTTTTACCCGGACAGTTTGTTTTAGCCACAACTATGGAATATTTTGAGTTACCGGATAATTTAACCGCATTTGTTGAGGGGAGAAGTTCGCTTGGAAGGATGGGATTGTTTATTCAAAATGCAGGATGGGTTGACCCTGGATTTAAAGGAGAAATAACATTAGAGCTGTTTAATGCAAACAGATGCGCCATCGAGTTAAAAACCGGAAGAAGAGTAGGGCAGCTTGTTTTTGCTGAGATGGACAAGTCGGCAAAGAATCCTTATAATGGCAAATATAACGGACAAATGGGCGCAACTGGGTCACGCATTAACCTTGATAATGATGTTAAGTAAAGGAGAGTTAAGTGCCAATAATTCTTAGCGGTGATAATGCAATACGTTTATGCTCAAAGGCGTTACAGTGTAATGATCAGCGGTTAGTTGAACACGGAACAAGGGTTGGCTTTTATGCATGCAAAATAGCCGACTATATTCCTAATTTTAATATAAACAAGCCATATCTATATCTTTTGTCCTTGTTTCACGATATTGGAGCCTATAAAACAGAAGAGATAGACGATTTGGTTAAGTTTGAAACAGTTGGAAATCTCGCTCATTCTGTTTACGGCTATCTGTTTTTAAAGCATCTTACTCCACTTAATGAGTATTCAAATGCTGTGTTATATCACCATTTTGACTATAAGAAAATACCTGATATTAGCGATGAAATTAATAACTATGCCAAGATTATAAATGTTGCAGACCGCATTGATATTGGATTTATCAATGGATTTGATAGCAATAAAATATCCGAAAAGCTTAAAAAAGTTAGTAGTATTGATCCAAACTATGTTAACGCAGCTTCTAAAATGCTTTTAGAAGAAGACTTAACCGATGATAGCCTGAAAAAGCAAACAAGTGATTTTGAGAATGAAATATTGTCCCACTTGTCATTTACCGCTGCTGAGGTAGAAGCATTTTTGTTGATGATGATTTATTCCATAGACTTTAAGAGTCCCGCTACAATGTTACACTCGGTTAACACAACCTCGGTGGCTCTGTTTTTAGCTAAAGAATTAGGGCTTAATGAATATGAAGTAAAGCAGATTTACACGGCCTCACTTATACATGATATAGGTAAGGTTACTACCCCTACTAGTATTCTGGAGTTTAATGGAAAGCTAACTGACTCACAGATGGAAATAATGAAGTTACATGTTGTTGAGACAGGAAAAATACTTAAAGGTATTATGGACGAAGAAATAGTTTCAATAGCGGTAAATCATCATGAGAAACTAGATGGAACCGGTTATCCAAATGGTTTAAAAGCGGATGAACTGTCGATAGGTTCACGTATCATTGCTGTTGCAGACATTACCAGTGCACTCCTAGGCCGTAGAAGTTATAAAGAAAGCTATGGATGGGACCGTACCTTAAGAATACTTGAAGATATGGCGAACAACAATAAAATTGACGACAACATTGTTGCCGTCATTAATGAAAAATATATGGATCTACAAAAAATTCTTGAAGAACGTGCTAAACCGGTAGTGCAAAAATACAGTGAGATAACTAAGGAATATCATTCTCTAGTTAATGATCATGAACTTCCACCGATTTTTTACGGGTAGTTAGAATTTTATTCTACTACCTTAAAAAATTCGAGAACCTCGCCACTTGGTCCATAAACAAAAGCAATGTTTATAGTTATCGGTGATGGTTTTGAATCGAGGTTTATAACAGTTGGCTCCATTTTACATGTTGCACCTGCCTGTATTGCAGTGTTGTAGGCAAAATCTATATCATCTGCATTTATAGCAAGATGAAAATATCTACCTTCAGCCGGTTCATTCGAGCCGCCGGCAAACAGTTCGATGATAGTTCCATCTCCCATGTCGAGCATGGTAATACGTTCATCACCCTCACCCCAACTACATTTAACACTAAAGCCAAGCAACTTGTAAAATTCAATTGAAGCTTCAAAATTATTGGCCTTTAATGCAATGTGGTGAAAGCCGGCACCCTTAATTATGCTATTCATAAATTTTCTCCAAACTGTCTTAATTTTGATTATACAGCTAAAAATAAAATTTGTCTATATTTTTAGTTAAGTTGTTATTGCATTTTATTCAGTTTGGTAGTAGAATAACTATCATAGTGAATGGCTTTAAACTAACACACGATATATCTTAATCTTTCAAGTTGAGTTGCCATTCAATAGCTATATCTTACATTGTTATAGGTTGCAGATACTATTTGAATTTTTAATAATAAAATAACATATATTTATGAAAGGATCGTGCGATGAAAGAAAACATGAAAGTTTCGATAATGACCGAAATTAAAAAACTAGAGTATACCGAAAGGCCTATACCGCAACAAAAAGATAATGAGGTATTGGTTAAACTTGAATATGTTGGAATATGCGGAAGCGATATTCATTACTATGAAAAGGGCAGACTCGGAGATTTTATAGTAGAAACTCCATTTGTGTTAGGTCATGAAGCCTCCGGAACAGTTGTTGCAATAGGAAAAGACGTTAAGCATTTAAGCGTTGGTGATCGTGTAGCATTAGAGCCTGGAACTACCTGTGGTGATTGCGAATATTGCCGGAAAGGTAAATACAATCTTTGTCCCGATGTTGTTTTCTTTGCAACACCGCCGGTTGATGGTGTGTTTCAGGAGTATGTTGCACATGAAGCAGCTATGTGCTTTAAGCTACCTAACAATGTAACTACACTTGAAGGAGCAATGATAGAACCGCTTGCAATTGGGTTTCATGCCTCTAAGCAGGGAAATGCAGAAATTGGTCAGACGGCAGTTGTGTTTGGAGCCGGATGTATTGGACTAGTATCCTTAATGGCTTTAAAAGCAAAGGGGGTTGCAAAGGTTTTTGTTGCAGATATTCTAGATAACAGGCTTGAAAAGGCATTAGAGTTAGGTGCTGATGGAGTTATCAACATGAAAAATGAAGATATCTCAGAACGTTTAGCGGGTGAGGGAATCGACCTTGTTATAGAAACTTCTGGTAATGAAACTGCAGTTAATCATGGAGTAACAGTTTTGAAGAAAGGCGGAAACCTTGTTCTCGTGGGTTATAGTGCAAGTGGTTCAACTAATCTGTTAACCAGCCGCGTAATTAATAAAGAACTAAATATTAATACTGTTTTTCGGTATCGACATGCATACCCTGTGGCTATTGCGGCAGTAGCATCAGGCAAAGTGCCTTTAAACAAATTAGTTTCAGATATTTTTGATTTTGATGATCTTCAAAATGCAATGGAACAATGTATAAATCGCAAAGATAGTATAGTTAAAGCGGCGGTAAAACTATAATATGCAGGAGTTCATAATAGAAACAATGCCATCTTCCGATAGAATTAATACCGTTGCGGTTTACAGAATGGAACCTATTGGACAACCTGCTATTGGCATAGTTCAAATAACTCATGGAATGACAGAGCACATTCAAAGATACAGGCATTTTGCAAGTTTTTTATGCGATGCCGGATATATTGTTGTGGGTAACGATCATCTTGGACATGGAATAACATCTGATTTGGGCGGTAGGGATGGATATTTCGGAAAAAAAGGAAGTCATCAGTTTCTGCTTAGTGATTTAAAAAACTTATTTGATGATACAAAAAAAAGGTATGGAAACCTACCTTTTTTTATGTTTGGGCATAGTATGGGTAGCTTTTTTGCACGTGTTTTCTGTTACACATATAACTCCCTACCTGACGGTTTAATTATTAGCGGTACAGGTGGACCAAATAAATTAGCCTTGGCTGCAATGAAAATGGCAGATGTTCAAATTGCATTGAAAGGGGATATAAGTTATTCTAAGATGCTAAACGACCTTGTTTTTAAAAACTTTTGCATTAATATTCCACAGCCACGAACGCCTATGGATTGGCTTACAAGAGATGCTGAAGTAGTAGATATTTATATGGCTGATAAAAAATGCACCTTTAGCTTCACAACATCTGCGCTATTAGAATTATTTACCATTAACCACAAGGCTAATAAGCTTAAAAATATTAGGAAGACTTCAAAGAATTTGCCGATAATAATCATTAGTGGCGAGGCTGACCCGGTTGGTTTGTTTGGTGCAGGCGTAGTTGAAACATACGAAATGTACAAGAAGGCCGGTATTGCCGATTTAACAATTAAACTTTATCCACAAGCAAGACATGAACTTCATAACGAACTTAATAAGGAAGAGGTATTTTCGCAGCTGTTAAGCTGGATTAATGCACACAATAAAAATGATAATACAGCTTAATAATTTAAAAAAAGGTTTTGGCGGAAATGAGATAATAAAAGGGATCTCTGCAATTATTTCTGCCGGTGATCGTATTGCTATTATTGGTCATAACGGTGCCGGTAAAACCACTCTATTAAAAATATTAACCGGTGAATACCATCAGGATGATGGTGATATGGTATTTGCTAAGGGCTTAAGGCTAGGATATCTTTCTCAACATAATGACTTTACTGAGGGTAGTACTGTTCTGGTTGAGATGAAATCGGCCTATAGCTTTGCTAGGTCTGCTCTTGAGAAGATGCGTGAAATTGAGTTTAAGTTAGTTACCGATCCAGACAATGCTGAGCTGATTGCCGAACATGATAGGCAAGAACGCATTGTTTTGGCATCGGATTATTATAACGCCGACACAAAAATTAACAGAATATTAAACGGGTTTGGTTTTAGCAAAGACTATTATGATATAAAGACATCAGTACTTTCAGGAGGTGAGGCAACCAGGCTAAGGCTTGCAAAACTTCTAATCAATGCACCGGATGTTCTACTTCTGGATGAACCGACCAACCACCTTGATTTTGCTACTATTGAATTTTTGGAGCAGGAGTTATCTGGTTTTAAGGGAGCTATTATTTCAGTTACCCATGATAGAACATTTATTGATAATATTTGCAACATAATTTGGGAAATAGAAGATGGGAAGCTTTTAAACTTTAAAGGCCGCTTCGAAAATTACATGGAACACAAAATCAGCAACGCTGAGCAACAGCAAAAACAGCGCGATGAAGATATTAAAACTGTAAAAAAACTAGAAGAATATATTGCAAAAAACAAGGTTAGAGCTTCTACAGCTAAGATGGCTAAAAGCAGAGAAAAACAGCTCGCTAAGTTAGAGATTACCGAAAAACCAAAGATTGCAGTTAATAGATTTAAGTTTAGCTTTAATGTCTGTAGCGAACCGTATAAGGATATATTAATCTGCAGAGATCTTTCGGTTTCTGCCGGTAGTAAGTTGCTAATTGAGAATGTTGAGCTAAACATTTTAAAAGAAGAGAAATGTATATTAGCAGGAGAAAATGGCTCGGGTAAATCTACGCTTTTAAAAGCTTTAACACGAGAGCACCCCAGTGATGGCTTTATTAGATTTGGAATAGGAAGCGAGATATCGGTTTTTCGTCAACACCAACAGCATCGACCGGGTAGGGTTATTGATGCTATAAGAGCATTAAGACCTAAATTTACAGAGCAGGAAGCAAGGGATCTTCTTGCGAAATTTTTGTTTAAAGGTGATGAAGTTTTTGCAGAATGCAGTAATCTTTCGGGAGGCGAATCTTCACGTCTGAGACTTGCAGAGATGACGTTAGAAAGATCAAATTTCATATTGATGGACGAACCAACTAACCATCTAGATTTATTTACCAGAGAGAGCTTAACAGATGCTCTTTGTGGATACACGGGAACGCTGTTAATAGTATCACATGATAGATACCTGATGTCGAAGCTTAACTGCCCTATATTATATATTAAGGATAAACAGCTGCATCGATTTGAAAATTATCATTTTTTGATAGAATGGCTTGGAGCGAAAACTGAAGCTAAACTTGAGCAGATAGATAATAAGGAGTCAGCAAAGAATAAGGCTTTTGATCGCAAAAAGAGAGCCGCTGCAAGGCAGCGACTACGAGAGGTTGAAAACGAGCTGGAGAGCAGTGAGCAGAGTATTAAAGAACTAACTCGTCTATTGCAAGACCCACAGGTATGCAGTGATCATGCAAAACTTGCCGAGATAAGCAAACTACTTGAGGAAGCACACCAAAAACATGACGAGGCATTTATAGAATGGGCTGAGCTGGTTGAGGAAGAGGATTAACTCTTTTTCGGTCGATGCTGAGCTAGCGGGGAGGAGGATACCACCTTTTTCAGCTGTTCATCAGAAATATGGGTATATATCTCGGTTGTGGACACATGTTCATGACCGAGGATCTCTTTTAGTGCGAGCATATCAGCACCACTATACCTATATAGAAGCGTGGCGGCAGTATGCCTGAGCTTATGAACAGAGTACCCCTGGCCATCGAGACCGGCTTTTTTGAAGCTCTCTTCAACAAGTTGCTGTATCCGCCTTACACTCAATCGTCTTCCTGTACGCGGACTTATGAAAAGCGCCTCATTATCTCTAATTTTAGTTTTATCAATCTTGTTTCGTTCTTCGAGATATAGTTTTATGGCTTCATTACATGCATTATTAAGGTAAACGGTTCGCTCTTTATTACCCTTACCAATAACCTTTAGCTGCTCGTTGCGAATATCGGTTGTGTTAATTCCACACAGCTCAGACAAACGCATTCCACAGTTTAGAAAAAGTATTAATATGCAGTAGATACGAGAATCTAAAACCTCGGTATCGCTGTCTAACAGGGTTTTACTTTCATCTAATGAAAGATGCTTTGGCAATGCTCTATTTATTTTGGGTGTTTCAATATCTTTAACCGGATTGATATTTATTGTTCCTGTATCTACAACAAGATATTTGTAAAATCCTTTAATTGCCGATAATTTTCTAGCACGAGCAGAAGCTCCAAGACCAATGTTTTTTCCCTCAACAGTTTCACGGTCAAAGGCAAGAAAATTCATGAACTGCAATATCTCAAGCTTAGTAATACTCTCAAAGAAGGCATTATCTAGCTTGGTAATGTCGCAACTGTTGTCAATAATGCCATTAAATGCCCCATTTCTTTTTTGTAAAATATATCTAAGGAACAAACGAAGGTCAATATAATATGCATTTACAGTTCGCTTTGAACGATTCTTAATGGAAACAAGCGTAGAAAGATATGCCACAACCAGTGCTGGGCAATCATCAAAGGTATTCTTTTTAGAAAAAACATAACTGCTCATTATTAACCCTCTGCTTCACGCATGCCTTGCCTTTGTATTACATGACTGATATTGTTATGAACAAGAAAATTATAGCATAAAACATAATAAAAATAAACACCTAAGTTACGATATACTAGCAATAGCTGAATTTATAGCAACAGACATTATTATTAAGTATGAAAAAAGTAATAATGCCGAGCTATTAATATAAACTAAATGAAAAGAGAATAATTGATGCATTTATAAGCAATGAAAGTAAACATTTGTTGACAAAAATAGCTATTCATTATATAATCATCAGATGTAGCATAAGCTAAAATACAAAAGGAAATAATTATCAATGAAGATAAATAAATTTAAAATTATTATTTCATTCGTTATAATAATACTATCGGCTGTCTTTTTCTTTCTTTTTTATGGGAGCATTTCATTCGATACTCAATATTCTGAATCTCTATACTACTCCGCTAAGGTAGTAACAATTTCAAGCGTTGAATCTCAAGGTGATGATATTATTGAAAACACAGGTGTAGGTAATACGTTAGTGGTTGAGTTTGTTGCTAAAATTACAGATGGAGACCTTGAGGGAGATACCGTTACTGCCTTGCAGTATTATGATGATTATTTATACGATTCACAGCGCATTGTTGAGGTTGGAGATTCAGTTATATTAACAAAAACCGCATCCGGTGACATAATGGCGGATACGTGGATTATGGCAAACTATGATAGAACTATGCTGATAATTTTAGTTGTTGCAATATTCCTTATACTAATAGTTTTGATAGGCCGTGGTAAAGGTATTGCAGCAATACTATCGCTAGCGTTTACCCTATGTGCTATATTTATTGTATATATTCCAACATTGCTCGCAGGTTATAATATTTATTTAATTACCGGAGCCATAACAATATATATTATTGCCATGAGTCTTATTCTTTTAAATGGCCCAAATAGTAAAACCTACTGCGCTATTGCCGGAAACATAATGGGTGTTCTTGTTGCAGCGATTCTTGCATTTGTTGCAAACAAGATTTTTATGATAACCGGTATTATAGGTCAGGAGCATATTACACTTGCTTATCTTGGTAAAACCATGGGGTTTAAGATTAATGAAATAGTATGGAGTGGAATGGTAATAGGTTCTCTCGGAGCAATTATGGATGTTTCGATGTCGCTATCATCATCAATGAAGGAAGTTGCAGATAACATGGAAAAGCCTACCGTGATTAAACTAATCAAGAGCGGTTTAAACATTGGTCACGATATTATTGGAACAATGATGAACACACTAGTTTTGGCTTATATGGGGTCTTCACTTGTTATGGTTATGTTAATAACTATATACAATAATAGTTTATTAACGATTTTCAACTCAGAGCTTATTTTAGTTGAAATTCTTCAGGCTGTTATTGGAAGCATTGGTATCCTTTTAGCCGTTCCATTTACCGTGTTTATATGTAGCTACGCATTTACCAAGACAAATAGACAAAAAGAAATAATTAAGGATGATTATTTATTTAATATAATTCCATTAAATGAAAAGGAAGAGGATAATGTAGATAATATCGAAGAAGAATAAAGGTTGTTAATGACTATTTATTTTTCTTTTGGGCATAATAATGTCAAAAGTATTACAGATGGAGTGAAAAATGAAAATATTTACATTAATTATTTTAACGACGTTATTATTGTTTTCAACTAGTTGCAGCTTAGAGATTCCGCAGGAAATATCAAGTTCATCTGTTATTGTTGAAGAAACATTCCCAACTCCTGAAGATAACATTGAAGAAGCCTTTACCGCCTTGAAAAGTGGTGATTTTGATACATTAGGAGAACTTACACAACCCGAAGCAGAATCGATTAACGGATTTGATCTGAGCACTATTGATCTTGATGAATATGATATAGATAAAGAATATCTAAATGAAATGGCAAAAGAGATAACCGTTAAGCTATATAAGAATCTTGAAATAGAAATTACTGATAGCTGGGTAGAGGGGGATAGTGCAAAAATTAATGCGACAATGACCACCGTTGATGGAGGAGAGGTTGTTAATATTTTGCTAGAAGAGGCAGCGGCTCTTTATGCAAAGAGTTTATTTTCTGGCGATCTAGATACCAAAACATCTATGGTGAGTATATTTGACAGCTTAAAAGAAACGCTCGACAGCTCTAAACTTAAGCTAAAGGAAACTGAAACTACATTCAATATGATCAAAGGTGAAGACAATTGGATTATTCAAACAGATGAAAATTTTTATGATGATATTACCGGTGGAACAATAACAGCCTCAAAGGAGTTAATTTCTATGATGGAAAAATTTATATAGATAATTAACCTATTTTCGACCTGCGAGAAGCAGGTCGAATTTATTGAAATATTAAAGTTTGGAGGTGAAAATATTGATTAATTTGCTAATAGTTGAGGATGACATTGCACTTTGTAATGGCCTCTCTACTGTATTAATGTCACCGGATTATTCTATATATACCGCATATAGCTTAAAATCTGCAGGTGAGTTTATAGCTGAACTCTCATTTGATCTCATAATTTTAGATATAAATCTGCCCGATGGGAGTGGACTTGATTTTTTAAAAATAGCTAAGGCAAAAACAACAGCGTCAATAATATTACTAACTGCAAATGACCTTGAAACAGATATAGTTATCGGTCTTGAAAGTGGAGCCGATGATTACATAACCAAGCCATTTAGCTTGTCAGTATTAAGAGCAAGAGTTAATACGCAGTTAAGAACAAAAACGGTTAACCGGTGTTTTGTTCAAAATGAGTTTGTTTTCGACTTTGAAAAGATGGAATTTAATAAATCAGGAGAGAGAATAGATCTATCTAAAACCGAGCAAAAACTATTACGCTTGTTGACAGATAATAAAGGAACTGTGTTAAAAAGAGATATGCTTATCGATAGAATATGGACCGATGGAAAAGAATACGTTGATGAGAATGCATTGTCTGTTACAGTTAAACGCCTTAGAGTAAAGCTTAATGATGACGAATGTATAAAGACAATTTATGGCATAGGATATAAGTGGGTAATTTAAAAATGTTTAAAATGAACAAGATGCTAGATCGTGTAAGCAGAATGATTGATGATGCAATAGATGGCAAAGATATTGAAAAGAGTTTTGATGAAACAAAAGTGTCTGCGATTGAAAACAAACTCCATAAATATTTAGTGTTAAACAGATCTCATAAGGAGAAAATAAATGAAGAAAAAAAGAGAGTAAACGAATTGCTTTCTGATATTAGTCATCAAACAAAAACTCCTATTACTAATTTATTACTATATTCTGAACTTCTGGAGGAATGTAACTCTTCAGTTGACAAGGTAAAATATATCGAATTAATCAAACAGCAAACTAAGAAGCTAGATTTTCTTGTGTCAACTTTAATAAAAACTTCACGTATTGAAAATGGGATAATCGCTCCGTTGCCAAAACTACAAAAAATTGCCCCCTTGTTAAACAGCATATTAAGCGAATATCCATTAGTAAATATAACTCCTTCAAAAACCAGCTGTATTTACGATCTTAAGTGGACGTTTGAAGCAGTTAGCAATATAGTAGATAATGCTATAAAATACGGTGGCAGTGATATTAGAATTGAGGTTATACCATATCAGCTTTTTTGCCGTATAAATATTTCCGATAACGGTTATGGTATTAGTGAAGAAGATATACCGAAAATATTTTTAAGATTTTATCGATCACCCAATGTATGTAATAGTGAAGGGGTTGGAATAGGTTTATTTATTGCAAGAGAAATAATTAGCTGTCAGGGTGGATATATTAAGGTTAAATCAATACCCGGTGTTGGTAGTACATTTTCCGTTTTTTTACCACTGGAAAAGCAATAAAGTAATAATTTCAAAAGTGTAAGAACTTTTTTATTGTGGGAAAGATTCTTGAAAGAATTATATATTATAATCTGTATTGTATTTACGATACAGATTTTTTATGGAGACTTATATTATGAAAATACTAGAAACTAAAGAATTAACCAAAATATACGGAGATGGAGATAGCATGGTTAATGCTCTCAATGGTGTAGATTTTAGTGTCAATAACGCAGAATTTGTTTCTATAGTAGGAACTTCGGGAAGTGGGAAGTCAACGCTTTTACACATGCTTGGAGGGCTCGACAGGCCAACAAGCGGTTCAGTTATGGTAGATGGTAAGGATATATTTTCGTTAAAGGATGAGAAATTAACAATATTTCGTCGTAGAAAAATCGGCTTTGTATTTCAAAGCTATAACCTTGTTCCGGTGCTTAATGTTTATGAAAATATAGTATTACCCATTGAGCTTGACGGGTGCAAGGTTGATAAAGAGTATGTAGATAACATAATAACAACATTAGGGCTAAAAGATAAACTTAATAACCTTTCAAACAACCTATCGGGAGGCCAGCAACAACGTGTTGCCATCGCAAGAGCGTTAGCGGCAAAACCTGCAATAATATTAGCCGACGAGCCAACAGGCAATTTAGACAGCAAAACCTCTCAGGATGTGTTATCCCTTCTTAAGGTTACAGCTGAAAAGTTTTCGCAAACCGTGGTAATGATAACCCATAACGAAGAGGCCGCCCAGCTTGCAGATCGGGTTGTTCGTATTGAGGATGGGATAATCGTAGGTGGCAACAATGTATAATGTTAATAATAAACGTTGTTTAAACAACCTTGTATTTAAGAGTTTTAAGGCTAACAGATCACGAAATATTATTGCTGTTATTGCCATTATCCTAACCACCTTGTTGTTCACCGCTTCTTTTACGGTAGCCGCTGTTTTTTTTCATTCGTTTGAACAGTCGGTGTTTAGGCAGGTAGGTGGGTATTCTCATGGATCGATTAAGGATGTTACCTATGAGGATATAGAGCGCTTAGCCGGTCATGATTTAATAGAAAGTTATGGCGTTTCAAGAGGTATTGCAGTTATAACGGATGGGGTTTTTGCAAAAAATCCTGCCGAGATTAAATATGTTGACAAAGCATATGCAAAAACTGCCTTCGTAGAGTTAATAGAAGGTGAAATGCCGAGTGAAAACTCAAACGAGATTATCTGTGATACCAAGGTTCTTCAAACCTTAGGGTTAGACCCTGTGATTGGCAGTACGATTACCATAAGCTACAATGTTGAAGACACCGTTATAACAGAAGATTTTATATTAAGCGGATACTTTGAAGCAAACAATGCGATATCATCGCAAACCAGCTTTATATATACATCTCGTTCCTATGCAGATAGTATAGTTGCTCAATATCCACAGGCAGCAGAACGCTCTTTTTTTGGGCGAATAGATATGTCCCTTATGTTAAGAGATTCTAACAGTATTGAGGGCGATTTAATACAGATAATTGAGGATAGCGGATATCAAGCAGACTCTGAGAATTCCGAAAACTTCCTTGACTATGGTGTTAACTGGAGCTACCTTTCCACCCAGGTAGCATCAAGCTTTGACCTCGCCACATATTTGTTTGCAGCTATCATATTATTACTGTTTACCCTTAGTGGATATCTAATTATATTTAACATATTTAAAATTTCGGTTACCAACGATATCAGGTTTTACGGCCTGCTTAAAACTATAGGAACAACAGGTAGGCAGATAAGAATGCTGGTGTATAGGCAGGCGATAATTTTAAGCGCTATAGCAATCCCGATTGGTTTAGTACTTGGGTTTATAATAGGAAGTGTTATAGCCCCATCCATAATTACAAGATTTAGCATAGACACGGTTGAGTTAACAGTTAATCCTTATATCTTTATTGTTGCAAGCTTGTTTTCTTTAATAACGGTGTTTTTATCATGCCAAAAACCGTCTAAAATAGCCTCGGCGGTTTCTCCTATAGAGGCGGTGCGATACACCGAAGCCTCTGTTAAGGCAAGCAAAAATAAAAAAACTAACAAAGCTTCACCATTTACTATGGCGCTTGCCAATATTAAACGTAGTATAAGCAAAACAGCCGTAGTGGTGCTATCGTTATCATTAGCAGTTCTTATCCTACAGTTTACCGTTGTGTATACAAACGGATTTGATATGGAGAAATATTTATCTAAACATTCTATATCTGATTTTGTTGTAGGAAACACACAATACCTAAACAGTAACGGATTTTATGACGACCTAGCTTTAGGTGAAGACGATATTACTATCATAAAATCGCTGGACGGCGTGGAGGAATATGGGATTGTTTACGGAATGATTTTAATTGCTTATGCCTTCTACGACTATAGCGTATTAGAGGAGGATTTATCAGAACTACACGAACGAGGAACATCACAAGAGTATATTGATGCACATAGAAAAAGAACAGAATCGCTTGGAAGCAACGATGAAGGACAAATTTTAAATAATATCTCGCTTTACGGGCTAGACAGCTACTCGATGGGTAAAATTAATGTGTTTGAAGGTAGCGTTAACGACCTGCAGGCTGATGAGATTGTGGCAATATATACTAAAGATGATTATAATATACCCTACATGGACTCAAACAGCTTTAAGATTGGCGATACTGTTTCCGTTAGAATTGCAACCCAAATGGGATTTTATGACCTTGAAACGGACGAGTTTATAGAAAACATCGAGGGCTATGAAGGTTATTTTTATGAAAAACCCCTTGAGTTTATCGAAAAAGAGTATACGGTAGCAGCCCTGGCAACCATTCCACATACAATGAGTTATCGAGTTCATTACGGAGGGGTTGAAGACTTTGCACTACCGTCAAGCGACCTATTAAATACAACCGATGGCTTTTTACCTATGAACATTATGCTTGATGTTGAGGATGGTAAAACCGAGGAGATAACAGGTTTTATACAAAACTACACCACCAACGTTAACTCGACGCTGGACTTTGATTCAAGAGAAAAATTTGCAGAAGAGTTTAACGGACTAAAAAATATGTTTTTTATGGTAGGTTTACTTCTTAGCATAGTTGTTGGGTTTATAGGCGCATTAAACTTTTTTAATGTTATTTTCACCTCTATAACGGTGCGCAAAAGAGAGTTTGCCGTGCTTCAAAGCATCGGAATGACGGGCAAACAGTTACGGCGCATGTTAGTGTTTGAGAGCCTTATTTATATTGCGCTAGCCTCATTAACGGTAACATTGCTGTCTCTAATAACAAGCCCTATGCTTGTAAGCGTTATAGAAAGTGCTTTATGGTTCTTTAGCGCCGGTGTCACATTTATGCCAATTGTAATAGCAATTATAATTATGGTGCTTGTTGGGGTATGCGTTCCGTTATTTTTGTATAAGCTGGTAAATAAATTTTCGGTAATAGAACGCTTAAGGGAATTTTAGTACCGCTTATTTTGTCGGTATTAGCTTTACAAATTTTTCGGCTGCCTTAGATAACGGTATTTTTGATGAAACAACCATACCAATACCACGTGAAGCAATTGGAGGATGTAAAGAAATCTCAAACAACTCTCCACTGCTTAGATAATGATATGCAAATTCCTTAATTACACAGGAAATTCCAAGACCTATTTTAGAAAACTCAAGCAGAAGGTCATGTGAGCCAAGTTCAATTTCAGGTTCAGCAGAAACTCCATTATCTATAAAATATCTATCAACATAGCCACGGCTGTTAGACTTCGGTTCTAACATAATTAAGGGAAACTTAACAAGTTCGGCAGGGGAAAGGCTCGTACCTTTTATTTCACTAAATTTGCTACCGGCAACAAAAATATCATGTACGTCTAAACACATAGATATATTTAATCCTGTATTTTTTTTTATTGGCAGGTTAACAAATGCTATGTCAGCCGATGCCGTTTTTATAAGCTCAATGCACTCCTTACTGGTTCTGTTTATCACCTTTATCTTAATTTTAGGGTATTGACGGTTATAGCTCTGTAAAAATGATGTAAGATAGTATTTTGAAATAGTATCGGCTGCCGCAATCATAACCTCGCCTCGCTCTAGCTTCAGCGCCTCATTGATTCTGGCCTCACCGTTTTTTAGCATGCTGAGTGCCGGTTCAACATAATGCATAAGTTGTTCACCCTCTCTAGTAAGTGAAACACCTTTTGATGAACGTATAAACAATCTTGTTCCAAGGGCATTTTCTAAAGAGGTTACCGTTTGGCTTACTGCCGGTTGTGTTATAAATAATGCATTTGCAGCTGCCGAAAAAGATTTCCTTAGAGCAACCTCAACAAATACCCTGTAATATTCTATATTAACATTTATACCATTCATAACTACACCTTATATTAACAATAATAAATAATAATTTTACTTATAACAATTTATATTGTATAGTATTAAAGGATAACTGTCAACATTATGAGTTAGGAAAGGGAAAATACATATGTCAAGAATGGTAGGAACAATATCAAGAGGTGTTAGAGCACCGATTATTCGCGAAGGCGATGATATAAAAAGCATAGTGGTTAAAAGTGTTATGGATGCAGCAGCTTCGGAAAAGTTTGATTTAAATGATCGTGATGTTGTAGGAATTACCGAGGCGGTTGTTGCAAGAGCTCAGGGCAACTATGTTACAACCGAAACAATTGCAAAGGATATTAGTGCTAAGTTTTCCTCGGGTCATATAGGAGTTATATTCCCGATTATGAGCAGAAACAGGTTTGCAATATGTCTTCGTGGCATAGCTAAGGGAGCAAAAAAGATAACATTAATGATGAGCTACCCATCCGATGAGGTAGGTAACCATCTTGTAGACATCGACGAGCTTGATACACATGGCATTAATCCATGGACAGATGTTTTAGACGAAAAAAAATATCGTGATTTATTTGGTTATAAAAAACATACATTTACCGGTGTTGATTATGTTGAGTATTATACGAATCTTATTCGTGAGGAGGGAGCTGAGGCTGAGGTTATCTTTGCGAACGACTGCCGTACTATTTTAACATACACAAAGGATGTACTTTGCTGTGATATTCACACACGTGAGAGAACGAAGCGACTATTAAAGGCTGCAGGCGCTAATACGGTTCTTGGTCTTGATGATATTATGACAAAATCAATTGATGGAAGTGGATGCAACGAGAGCTACGGTTTACTTGGCTCTAACAAGGCAACCGAGGGCACGGTAAAACTTTTCCCAACAGGATGCGAAAAGCTGGTAACTGAAATTCAGGATGCGTTTAAAACGTTAACCGGTAAAACAATAGAAGTTTTAGTTTATGGCGACGGCGCCTTTAAAGACCCTGTAGGAAAGATTTGGGAGCTGGCAGACCCGGTTGTATCGCCCGGTCATACCGAAGGGTTATACGGTACTCCTAATGAGCTAAAGCTTAAATATCTTGCAGACAATGATTTTGCAGATTTAGAAGGCGATGCATTACGTGAAGCTATTTCGAAAACAATTATCGAAAAAGATAAAAACAATCAGAGCTTGGTTGGACAGATGGCTACACAGGGAACAACACCAAGGCGATTAACAGACCTTATTGGTTCACTTTGCGACTTAACATCAGGTAGTGGCGATAAAGGAACACCAATAATATTAATTCAAGGATATTTTGATAACTATACCAACTAATTTATAGGTATGAGTTTATTAAATTTTAACTAAAGTTAGAAAACGAGTACCCGAAAGGTGTTGCTCGTTTTCAGATTAATAGATATTGGTAGGTTAATGTTATAAAAGCTTAAAGCTGTATTTCACTTAGTAGTGTATTTAACTAATTGCATTCTAATATGTTTTGTTATATAATATAAGATTTTGCATTGGAATTATTTTATCATGTTTCAGAATTTTCTCTCACCCGACGCACCGTTTGTTCAACTCTACGGAGTTTCTCACATTTTATATCTTGCGTTTTGTTTTATTGTTGTGTTTTTATTTTGCAAAAACCATAAGTACGTAACTTTGCAAAAAAACAATTTTAGAAGATTTTTTTTAGCTATCCTTGCAATTCAACAGGTGTTCTTTTTATACGGCTGGTATGCTTTTTTCACTCCTTTATTCTGGTCAGAAGGTTTGCCGTTGCAGCTCTGTAGGGTAGCGTCTGCTTTAACCATAATATTTTTAGTTAAGCCAAAGCTTGCAATCCTTGATCCCATTATATATTACAGTGTTTTTGCCTTAATTTCTCTCTTTTATCCTATACAGGTATATAACTTTACACATGTTAGCGGTTTATCGTACATGATTAATCATCTCATTACCGTATTAATACCTATCTTTGCTGTTGTAGCGTATGGTTGGAGGCCTTCATGGAAAGGTTATAAAAATGCTATAATTGGGTTTACGCTATATTTTGCTGCTGCATTAACAGCAAATCAATTAACTGGGGGTAACTATTTCTATCAAACTAATCGCCCATTTTTACATGACATGTCTACTGTAGGATTTGCTATACTATCTTATGTAATAATTATTTCGGCATATGCAGTTTTAACCGCAGTAGCGATATTTGTTACTAAAAAGATAGGCTTATCTTATACTTCTAGGGTTATAAAACAGTAGTCTAACCTAAAATATAAAGACTCTAACATTACCATCAGGTGTGAAAATGTTAGAGTCTTTTTGAGTTAATAACCGTAAACAGATTTGTTTTTCTTAAATGCATATATTCCTAACCCTGCTGATAGCATTTCGGCAACAGGTATTGCAAGCCAAACACCATATATTCCTAAAATATTTGGGAGTATTAGTAGCATCAAGACTATAAAAACAAGGCTTCTGCAAACCGACAGTGTAGCAGATATTTTTCCGTTAGAAAGTGCTGTAAACATAGAGGAAATAAAGATGTTAAATCCCATAAAAATATAGGATGGCATAAAGAATAAAAGACCAATTTTTGCCATTTCAAAGGTTGGGCTTGCTTTATCAATAAATATGGATACAGCTGTATCTACCAAGAGAAGCGTTGCTGCAATAATTAATAGTGATGATACCGTGACTATTATAAAGCTCTGCTTAACTATCTTATTGAGTGAATTTCTATTTCCCTCGCCGAATTTGAAGGAAATTATAGGAGAAACACCTATAGTATATCCAAAGTAAAGTGAAGTTTGAAATTGCTGAATATATAAAATTACACTAATTGCTGCTACACCGGCTTCGCCCGCTAACCCCATCAATATAAAGTTAAACATTATTGTTGTTATGGAAAGAGCAATTGAGTTAACAAGTTCACTCATACCGTTATACATTGAGAAGAGTAAAAGCTTTATATTAAATTTGGGTTTAACAAAACGAAGAATACTTTTTTTATTAAAGGTAAAGTAAAAAAGTCCTAAAATACCGGGTATGGCATTACCTATACCGGTTGCATAACCGGCGCCGGCAATTCCTAGATTACAGATGTTTGGAGCAATTAATATATAATCCAATAATATATTTGTAGTACCACCGATTGCACAAATTATAAATCCATATAAAGGCTTTCCTGCCGTTACAAAAAAAGTTTGTGCAAAAACCTGATAAATAATTGGTACAACAAAATAACAAAGGCTAAGCAAATAATCTTTTGTGTATGGGAATAATGTATCACTTGCTCCTAATGAACCAAGAGCTTGATCAGTAAATACAAAGCCTAAAGTGCTTATAATTATACCTAAAGCACCACCTACTATATATATAACAGTTAAAAATTGATTAGCTTCCTCTACCTTGCCTTCGCCTAAAGCTCTAGCAATAATTGCGTTTCCTCCCGTTGCAAACATCAATGAAACAGCAAATACTATACCAAAAAGAGGAAAAACTATATTTATTGCTGCGAGCGCATCTTCACCCACAAGTTGTGCTACAAAAACACCATCTATAATGGTGTAGGTTGACATAAATATCATCATGAAAATACTGGGCAAGGTGTATGCCAGTAAGTTTTTAATACTAAAATCTCTTGCTAAAGGACTAACACTCATTCTTTAACCCCTAATTTTATCCTATATAACTCATCAGAAAAAAATTCAATCATCTCACAAAATTTATCGATATCTTTATTTCCGAACTTATCCGTTAACGCTTCTACAACCTTTATTTCATCGGCTCTATCGTTATGGTTAAAATAATCTTTTTCCGGATTTGTTTTTAAATAAAACACTCGTTTGTCGGTAGCTGATTGTGTTCGTATAATATAGCCTCTTTTAATAAGCTCATTTATCTTTTGAGTAACTGCAGGCCGGCTTACCTTCAAAAGATCAGCTATCTGTGAGGATGTATAACCGTTTGGATGGGCCTCGATTATATTTAGATATAATGTATCATGGTATGATAGATCGCATTCAGATTTACCTTTATTAGCCTGCTGTAGCTCGGAAATAGAAAGGTCATGCCAAAGCTTATCCATCGATTTTATTACTTTTTTGCTCATATTTATCCTTAAGGTTTATTATAATTATTTTTACTTAATTATTTTAGCTTAATTATATTTGTTTGTCAAGAGTAAATAAAAAATATAATTCTTGATATTTAATGTTCCGTGTTGTAAAATTAATTTATGAAGAAAATAATGGGAAGTCCGGTAAAGCGTTTTACTGCTTTACGAATAGTTGTTCTTAGTTTTGTACTTAACATTTTGGTAGGTACATTATTATTGACCTTGCCATTTTCTAATCGTACGGGAAACTCGTTGCCGGTAATTGATGCACTTTTTACAGCTACTTCGGCAGGTTGCGTTACCGGTCTTGCAGTTGCAGATACGTTTACACAGTTCACATTTTTTGGGCAGCTGGTTATACTATTATTAATCCAGATAGGCGGACTAGGGTTTATTGCTGTAACAACGCTATTGATGTTAATTTTGGGTAGCAGAATAGGGTTGCAAAGTCGGTTGTTAATAATGGAATCATTCAGCACCCTAAAGGTGGGCGGTGTAGTTGGATTGATGAGAAATGTATTACGTTATACATTAATTATTGAGCTGCTAGGTGCGGCTTTATTGTCTATCGTCTTTATTCCTGATTTTGGAGTTGTTCGTGGAATTTGGTTTTCCATCTTCCATAGTATATCTGCATTTTGTAATGCCGGCTTTGATCTTATGGGAGGCGGCTCTTTAACCGCATATGCTAATGACCCAATAGTTAATATAGTTATTATGTTATTAATTATTGTTGGCGGACTTGGTTTTATTGTTTGGGATGATTTATTACATAATAAATTTAACTTTAATAAACTATGTCTTCAAAGCAAAATTGTATTATCTGCAACTTTGTTATTAGTATTTGGCGGTGCTGCTTTGTTTTTTTTATTTGAGAAGAACTATGCTTTTAGTGAAATGAGTACCGGTGAAGCAATACTAGCAGCATTTTTTCAATCGGTTACTACCCGTACTGCTGGATTTAATACAGTTGATCTAAATTCATTTAGTTCCTCAGGTTCTATACTCTCAATCCTATTTATGTTTATAGGAGCAGCACCGGGCTCTACAGGCGGAGGAATTAAGATAACAACCGTTGTTGTAATTTTATTTGCATTGGTTGCTTTTATGAAGAATAATGAGAGCATAAACCTATTTAATAGAAGAATACCATCCGCAACTGTTGAAAGATCATTTAATGCGGCTACAATTTATGTAATTGTTATATTTTTGGCAACTATAACAATTGTGAGACAAGATATTCCTTTTGAGCTTGTATTCTATGAAGTTGTTTCGGCTATTGGTACTGTTGGATTATCACGCGGTGCTACAGCTGAGTATAATGAGATTAGTAAAATTATTACTATGTTGTTAATGTTTGCCGGTAGGGTTGGTAGTATTTCGGTAGCTATTGCTGTTACAGAGCGACCTAAGAGGGTTAACATTAAAAATGTAGCAGAAAAGATAATTACTAGTTAAAATATTGTTTCTTAGAAAGGAATGTTTATAATGAAATCAATGTTAGTTATCGGCCTAGGACAGTTTGGAAGAAATCTTGCAAAAGAACTTGCAGCACTAGATAATGAGGTATTAGTTGTTGATATTAACGAGGAGAGGGTAGAGGAGCTTGCGCCATTCGTTACGGGTGCCCAGATAGGGGATTGCCAGGAAGAAAGCGTTTTGGCTAGCTTAGGAATAACTAACTACGATATCTGTTTTGTATGTGTTGCAGGAGATTTTCAGGCTTCACTTGAAATTACTTCTGCACTAAAAGAGCTTGGAGCAAACTGTATTATTTCTAAAGCAGAACGAGAGCGACAGGCAAAAATATTATCAAAGATAGGAGCAGACATAGTTATCCATCCTGATATGGACATGGCGGAACGTGTTGCCGTTAAATATAGTACCAAGAATGCATTGGAATATATAGAACTCTCGGATGACTACGCAATTATCGAGATTCTTACTCCGAAAAGCTGGGTAGGAAAAGCCATTTTCGACCTAAATATTCGTAACAACTATAATATTAATGTAGTAGCCTATAAATTCGGAGCGAATAAAAAAAGTAACTTTACGCCTATTATTGATGCAAAGCATGTTTTTGTTGAAAATGAACAGCTATTACTTGCAGGAAACGTTAAAGATATACTTGCAATGACCGAAAAAAAATAACCATAGTTAGATAAACTATATTAAGTTGTTTCTAAAGCTATTCATTCTCACATACCAGAATAAGCACATGATTAATTCAAACTGACTTAGTTTATCCTCCTAGAATATATATAAATAAAACAAAAATAACTTCAAATTGTGGTTATTTTTGTTTTATTTATATAAAATTAAATTTATTATTGACAATATAATATTATTCGTTGTATAATATAACTCAAGGAATAGCAAGGAGAGGGGAGTATGGAATTTAATGTAGCATCAAAGCTGTTAGATGCATGTGTTCTTGGAATAGTCGGGAAGGGTGACACTTACGGATATGATCTAACTCAGCAGATAGGCAGCGCTATAGATGTGTCGGAATCAGCGCTTTATCCAGTTTTGAGGCGGCTATCTAAGGAAGGCCTGTTAACAACCTATGATAGAGCATACGAAGGACGAAATAGAAAATATTACAGCATTACCGAGGATGGAGTTTCAAAACTGTCATTTTATAATTTACAATGGCAGATATTTAAGGAGGTAATTGAAGACATAATAAGTAGGGGAGGAAAACATGAACAAAGCTGAGTTTCTTAGCATTCTTGAAAAAAGATTGTTAGCATTGCCGAGTGACGAACGGACTGAGGCAATAGAGTTTTACAGGGAGTTAATCGAAGAGTCTCCAAACGAAGAAGACGCAATAGCGAAGCTTCATCATCCGAAGCAACTTGCCTCTAAACTTATCCTTGAATTTGGAGTAAAGTCACCTAAGGATAAAAAGTTATCGATTTTAACAATTATTCTGGCAATATTATCAGCACCATTTACGGTTCCGATAGCATTAATACTTATAGCATTTGTCTTAATTATTATTATTTTACTGTTTTGTTTCATTTTGATGTTATCATCTGTTGCATTAGTTTTTCTAACATTTGGTATAACGACAATTGTAGGAATACCGGCAGCGTTCGACTATAATCTTGCAACCGGGTTAGTAATGCTCGGTACCGGTATATTTTCAGTTTCGGCATGCTATTCCATGATAATGTTAACAGTATTTTTAACAAAGAAAATATTCAATGGAATTAAAGCCGTTATTATCAAATTTGTTATCAGGAGGTATCGCAATGAAGCATAAAGGAACGGTTATAATATCAATAGCATTTATGATATTAGGAATATTATTTATCGTAGTCGGATCAATGCTAGGCGGTAGCACAAGTTTATTTATAACAAACAGTGGGATATATTTTGAAAATCCAAATGAAATTGAAATGATACAGGAAGAAATAAGTGACGAAATCAACACAATACATATAGATGTTGATTATATAGAAGGAATAGAAATATCAACCAGTGATGAGGTTAATGTTTTTTCGATCGAATATGACAAGACATCAACCGAACTAGAAATATCTGATGGAACATTAAAGGTAATTAAACCATCTGCAGAATTTAATAATAATAGTGAAGTAACATACATTTCGTTTGATTTTGGTTCAATATTTAATGGTGGTATAAATAATAGCAGCAGATATATAACCATTAATATACCATCAAATATGAATATTGAAGATCTAAAAATATCATGTAAATCCGGTGATATTGATTTAAATAATGTTATTGTAAATGATGAACTTATAGTAAATAACAGTTACGGTGATATAAAAATAATCGATGTTATTTCTGATAGCATTTCAGTACAATCTGACAACTCAGATTTAGAGTTAGATATAGTAATTGCAGACCAGATTGAGATATATAAAAATTATGGTAGCACCGAGATAGACTCACTAGAAGCCGATACCTTAGTAATTGAACAACTTAGCGACGACATAACTTTAACCGGAGTTGATTTACAATCCGGTGGTGATATTATTAGCAGCTACAGTGAAATAGAGATTTCTGTAATCAACCACGAATCTGAACATACCATTAATGTTATGTCTGAATACGGACAGTTTGAGGTTAACGGTCAGCGTCTTGCAGTACCAACCGTTATTGGAACAGGCAATGTAATGCTAAATTTAACAACTGTTAGCGGCGATATTGATTTAACGTTTGATAATAATATATAGTTGATGCGGTTTGAAAAATTATTAAACACCACCGGTCTTTAGAAGCTGGCTCCATTTAATCTTTACTCTATGTAAGGTTAAATGGAGTTTTGCACTGCTGATGTTAATTCGTGTTGAGATAATAATCTTTATTCTGCATATTTAAATAATAATATCCACTCCCCTTTATTTCGCTAAATTTTTATTTAGCGAAATTGTATGTGTTAAAATTTCTATATTCTATATATATCATTAAAATCAGTTTCCCACTCTTTTTGTTAAGCTTAATATTTTTCTGTTGTATGATTTTTAATTATTGAAGTAAACTTATATGAAACAATTCTAAGTAATTTATATCTTATTAAAAATAGTAACGAAGTATAGATAAAACATTAATACTTCGTTACTATAAATTTTAATAAGATTTAAACTATATTTTCCTGCTGTACCGGTTGCTCGGTTGCTAGCCTTGGATTGCGTTTATTTAAAACATGCTTAATAACAGGACTTTCAAATTCTACCGAGCCTACATCAATTAATATCTCGGTAATGTCTAATTCACTGGGTGCATCGAACATACATTTTAATAATAGATTTTCCATAACAGAGCGTAAACTTCTTGCACCATTCTTCATCTTAAGAGCTTTTTTAGCAATCGCAACTAAGGCATCATCAGTTATATTTATATCAATCCTATCCATTCCAAACATCAACTTATATTGCTTTAATAAAGCGTTTTTAGGTTCACTTAATATCCTAACCATAGCCTCTTCATCTAGCTGTGATAATACTGAAATTACCGGAAGCCTACCAACAAGTTCAGGAATTAACCCATACTTAATTATATCATGAGCTTCAGCTTTTTTAAGAGCCTTCTCCCCTTCTTTGTCTTCTTTACTTTGTAGATTACTCCCGAAACCTAATGTATAGCTGTCAGTTCTTTTTGCAATAATTTTATCGAGACCATCAAATGCGCCGCCGCAGATAAACAGAATGTTTTTAGTGTTTATCTGAATAAACTCTTGCTGAGGATGCTTTCTTCCGCCTTGTGGTGGAACATTTGCAATTGTTCCCTCAATTATCTTTAAAAGTGCTTGTTGAACCCCTTCACCACCAACATCTCTGGTAATAGAAGGATTTTCACTTTTTCTCGTTATCTTATCAACCTCATCGATATAAATTATGCCATACTCAGCTTTCTCAATATCATAATCAGCATTTTGAATAAGTTTTAACAATATGTTTTCAACATCTTCACCAACGTATCCGGCCTCGGTTAGGGTTGTAGCATCGGTTAGTGCAAACGGTACATCAAGTTTTTTAGCCAGTGTTGATGCTAACATTGTTTTTCCAACACCGGAGGGTCCAATAAGTAAAACATTACTTTTTTGAAGCTCAACATCCCCGAACGAGCCGGAAAAAATTCGCTTGTAGTGATTATAAACCGCAACAGATAAGGCAATTTTAGCATCTTCCTGACCAATAACATATTCATCAAGATGCTGTTTTATCTCTTTAGGTGTATAAATTTTTAATGACTCAAATTTTCTTATTTTTCTATCGCTATTATGAGCGGCCATATCATTCTCCTGCCTTCTAAATGCTTTTATCGGGTTTATTGAAAAGCAATAAACCCGATAAAAAATATAATTTAACGCCTAGTGATAACTCTATCAACAATTCCATACTCACAGGCTTCTTCAGCGGTCATAAAATTGTCTCTATCAGTATCTTTTTCAACTATATCAATTGGTTTGCCGGTCATATCGGACAAAAGCTTGTTTAGGGTATCTTTAGATTTCAACATTCTTTCAGAGTGAATTCTTATATCACTAACCTGTCCCTGAAATCCACCAAGTGGCTGGTGAATCATTATCTCACTATGTGGAAGTGCAAGACGTTTACCCTTAGTGCCTGCTGAAAGCAAAAATGCTCCCATCGATGCAGCCATACCAATACAGATTGTTGATACATCACATTTAATATAGTTCATGGTATCATAAATTGCAAAACCGGCTGAAACAGAACCACCGGGACTGTTAATATAAAAGCTTATATCTTTATCAGGATCCTGACCTTCAAGATACAACAGTTGTGCTACAATTAAGCTAGCCGTTACATCATTTACCTGATCGGATAACATGATAATTCTGTCGTTAAGCAATCTCGAAAAAATATCATAACTACGCTCGCCACGGCTTGTTTGTTCAACAACCATTGGGACTAAATTACTCATTATCTTCCTCTTTTTTTACTGCTTTTTTCTTAGCTGCCGGCTTCTTCGCTTTTTTTGCTGTAACCTTTGCAGATTCTTTAACAAGGTCGAGAGCTTTATTAAGAGCAAGGTCCTTCTTTACATCATTCATTGGAATGATTTCACGTACCTTATCTGCCTCCATTTTATATGCTTCTGCAATACGCTCGATTTCCTTTTGAATATCTTCTTCTGTAGCCTCAATAGCTTCTGCCTCAGCAATTTTTTCTAGTGCAAGACGAGTTTTTACCTGCCTTGTTGCCTCTTCTTCAAACCCTTTACGGAAGCTGTCATTATCCTGACCAACATATTTCATATAGGTGTCGAGATTTAATCCCTGTCCCTGCAGACGTCGCTCAAAATCATGAACCATATCGCTTATACGATTTTCAAACATTACTGATGGAATATCGCCTTCAATTGTATCAATAATTTGACCAATTAGAGCATCCTCAAAAGCAGTCTCCCCTTCTCTTTCTTTACGCTCGGCAATTTCAGTTTTAATGCTATCGCGTAATGCATCTAGGGTATCAAATTCTGATACATCTTTAACAAACTCGTCATCCAACTCAGGAAGTTCGTTAAATTTAACTTCATTAAGCTTAACCTTAAATACAGATTCTTTACCGGCTAATTCGTCGGAATGATACTGTTCAGGGAATGTTACGGTTACATCAAATTCGTCTCCGGCAGAGTGTCCAACAATTTGCTCTTCAAAGCCAGGGATAAACTGCCCGCTACCTAGAACTAGGTTGAAATCCTCACCTTTTCCGCCTTCAAAAGGTACGTCATCAACAAAGCCTTCAAAATTAATATTAGTGCTGTCGCCGTCCTCAGCCTTGCCCTCACGGGTTATAAGTCTTGAGTTTCTTTTTTGCATATCCTCAATACGCTCATCAATTTCCTTGTCGGTAACAGTATTGTCAGTTTTTTCTGCTGATAATCCTTTATATTTACCAACTGTAATCTCAGGCTTAACTATAACGGTAATATTAAGTACCACGCCGTCTGTAGTATCTACATTTTCAATATCAACTGAAGGACGATCAACTGGCTCTATTCCAAGCTCATCAACCACAGCTTCGTATTCTGCTGGAAAAATATTATTTATTGCATCGCTATAGAATACATCCTGGCCATACATCTTCTCAATTAGATGCCTTGGTGCTTTACCTTTTCTGAAACCCGGAACATTAAACTGCTTTGCATTTCGTTTAAATACGTCGGAAACAGCGGCATTAAAAACCTCCGCATTAATTTTCCCGCTAATTTCATAGGTTGAATTTTCGCCTTTTTGATGTTTTAGTACTTCCATTTAACAGTCTCCAATAATCTTTATTTATAAATTAATATACGAACTTTATTATATCACAGTTATAATTCAAATTCAAGCAAAACTAATAAATATATTGTTTAAGTATTACTCTTCTTTCTTTTTCTCCTTCTTTTCCTTTTTTGGGCGCTCTTTTTTTGGGCGTTCTTTCTTTTCAGGACGCTTTTTCTTTCCGTCCTTCTCTTCCTTTTCTTCCTCGGAACTTTCGTCAGCACTTGTAGTTTTTGATATTGGTTTCTGTTGGGCTTTACTTTTTAACAGGGTAGTTTTAGGAAAAAAAGGATTGAATATGGCTGTTTTAAAGTTGTATCTTTTATATGCAGTATCCCCTTCAAGAAGCGATCTTCTATGTTCTTCAAGGCTTTCTGCTTTGTTTAGCATGATTTTTCTGGTAATAAGATATCCGAGTAAAACCATAAACCATTGAATTATGCCAAAATAGAAAACTATACCGCAAACTACCACCGAAAAAAAGAAAAACATCTGGTAAAATTGAACAGGACTTTGTGTATTTTTAAATTTACCTGTAGAAATATAGCCCGCTTTATTATCAGCTTCTTCATCAGCTTCATTCTGCTTGCTAATCTGTGTCATACAGCCGACGAGAGATATAATTGCATATATCATTAAGACTATACCCAAATATGTAATTATAAGGTTTGGATAGCTTTCAAATTGTTCTAACGCTAACAGCAGATAGTTAAACGGTAAAACGGTTAAAACAACCCAGCAAGAATAAATAAATAACATAACAATACGTACAACAATTGGTGGCTGATCGTCATTTTCTAATTTTCTGCGCTCTCTTCTTGATTTTGAAGGTAGTTCATACATCTTATTCTCTAAAAAAACAGCCCTATCTTTAACTAGGGTAAAAGCAATATATATAAGCGGAAGAATATAAGCAAGAATACCTGAACCGTTATAACGAATAATAAAAAAGGCAGCTACAACAATTGAGGATGCAAAGTAAGGAGTTATGAAGCTAAATTTAATATTAGCTAGATCAATAAGCATAACTGTAAAAACTAAAAACAACAATAATATTAGTTCGGGTTGAAATGCTTCTGAGACAGAGCTAACATTCCAATTAATTGGATTAATTGACCAAATTATTTCAGATAACATCTACAATCTCCTTAAAAATTTACAGCACCATCCTGAACAATAACCTGACCGGTTACAAATCTTGAACCGTCATTACACAAAAAATACGTTGTTGAGGCAATCTCAGTAGGTTCGCAAAGCCTCCCAAGAGGCGTATGAGCAATCAAGTCATCTTTATTATATCCATCATTCATTGAAGTGTCAACAATTCCCGGAGAAATAGCATTAACAGTTATGCCGGAAGTAATTAATTCCTGTGATAATGATGCAACGAGACCGTTAATTGCAGCCTTAGATGAAGAATAGTGAGTTTCACAACTTCCACCCATTTCTGCGTTAATCGATGATATGGCTACTAGTTTGCCTTGTTTTTTTGGTATAAAATGCTTAGCAACCTCTCTAAAAAGATAAAATGTTCCATAAAAATTAGTTTCAAAAACATATTTTAATTCTTCATCAGAAATATCCTGTATCTGATTAACTGCTGTAATTCCTGCGGAGGATACAGCAGCATCTATTCCTCCAAATCTATTTATACAGCGGTTAGTAAACTCTTGAATCATTTTGCTGTTAGAGCAGTTAAGCTGCATAAAATCAAAGTTACTGTAGCTTTTAGCTAATTCTTTAACAGATAATTGATTACTGTGGTAGGAAGAAAAAACATTCCATCCATTTTGTAAAAAATACGTTACACAGGCAAGACCAATACCGGAGCTACCTCCGGTAATCAACAAGGTTTTAGGCACTCTTTGAACCCTTTCTTTTTTTACGAAGTTTACGAAAAAACTTTGTTAATATGTTTCCACATTCCTCGGCCATAACTCCACCAACAATCTGCGGCATATGATTAAACGGAACTTCAGGTAAATTGCATATAGAGCCACACACGCCTGCCTTTGGGTCGAACGCTCCAAAAACAAGTCGTTTTATCCTGGAGTTAACTATGGCGCCGTAGCACATTGGACAAGGTTCAAGTGTTACATATAGCTCACAATCGGAAAGCCGCCAACTTTTTAGTTTTTTACACCCCTTCTCTATTGCTATTACCTCTGCATGAGCGAGTGCATTATTTTTGCCTTCTCTTTTATTATAGCCTTTTGCAATTATTTTGTTATCTAAAACCAACAATGCAGCAACCGGAACCTCCCCCTTTTTTACTGCCTTGCGAGCATGATTAAGCGCCTTTTCCATAAAAGTTTTATCCCGGTCGGCCATTGCTTTCTCCCTATAATAAGAATAACTGCTGAAACAATTGAAAATAAAATATAAAGGGTTATGGTTAATACAAATGCGGTGTTAGGACTATAATAGTAATTAAGTAAAAAAATAGAGTATGCAAAACAGTTGTTAATTAAATGCAAAACAATAGTATAATAAACGCTACCAAACATAAATTTAGCAATAGAAAGGAAAAAGGAAAGAACAAATATTGCCGGAATTCCGGTAAGGTTTCCTATATGTAGCAAGGTGAAAAGCAACGATGTTCCGGCTAATGCAACTCCAACCCCTGCCCGCATTAATATTGTTTGGAGTAATCCTCTGAAAATAATTTCCTCTATTATCGCCGGTAGCATACATATAGTAATAAAGCCAATTATTACCGAGTGATCAAAATTAATGTTACTTGTTGGTTCGGCTGAAATGATATTAATCAGAAGTATGGTTAGTATATTTGTAATCGGAATCAAACCTAAGAAAAAGCCTAAAAAATAAAGTGACAAGTTGTTAACGTTATCAATCTTCACCGCGATATCCCTCGCTTATCCCCTTAGCGGTAAACACACCAAACACTGTTTTAAATATTATTTTAAGATCCATAATAAAATTTATATTTAGAGAATAGTAGCCATCTAGCTTGGCCTTAACAGAGATAGGTAGTTCATCTCTGCCGTTAACCTGTGCCCATCCGGTTAAGCCCGGAACAAGCTCATTAACCTTATATTTGTCTCGCTCCTCAATAAGGTCATACTGATTATAAAGCGCAGGTCTTGGACCCACTATTGACATATTGCCACCTAAAATATTAAAAAGCTGTGGCAATTCATCGAGGCTTGTTTTTCTAAGAATTTTTCCGGTAAAAGTTATCATCTTATCAGGGTCTTTTAGTAGGTGAGTTGGAACATCTTTAGGTGTATCACTGTACATTGTTCGAAACTTTGCGATGTTGAAATGAACTTTGTCTTTTCCAACTCTTTTTTGAAAAAATAAAACCGGACCTTTAGAATTAATCTTAACACAGATGGCAATGATTGCAAAAACAGGTAACAGAATTATAACGGCAAAACCACATGCCGCCACATCGAAAAGGCGCTTAAGGTATTTTTTATACATCAGCCCTGAGAATCCTCCGGTAAAATATACTCATACGGATTATAAGTGGGAACCATTTCACATAACAACTGTATCATATCACTGCGTTGATACTGATTAGCATATTCTTTTAACCTGTTAAGGCCGGTTAGGAATGATATCTCATCCATCCTAATCGGTGTGCCGATAAAAATCTTTTTATTAGTGGTCTTTCTTACGCCTTCTTCGTCCTGTAATAGCTCTTCAAAAAGTTTTTCTCCCGGTCGTAATCCGGTAAAAGTTATCTGTATATCGCGGTATGGTATAAAACCTGATAACTTTATTAGATTTTCGGCTAGCTCTAATATTTTAACCGGTTTTCCCATATCGAGAACAAATATCTCACCGCCATCCCCCATAGTGGATGCTATAAGCACCAACCTAACAGCCTCAGGAATAGTCATAAAATATCTAACTATATCTGGGGTAGTTACCGTAACCGGTCCGCCTGAGGCGATCTGCTCTTTAAAGAGTGGTAAAACTGAGCCGTTTGAACCAAGAACATTTCCAAACCTAACGGCAACAAACTTTGTTCTGCTTTTTGTGGAGAAATATTGCACTATCATCTCACACATTCTTTTACTCGCACCCATGACATTAGTTGGATTAACAGCTTTATCACTTGAGATTAAAACAAACCTTCTGGTGCCATGTGCATCTGCTGCCTGTGCAACGTTAAAGGTACCAACAACATTATTCTTAATTGCCTCTTCAGGCGCAGTTTCCATAAGAGGAACATGCTTGTGTGCTGCGGCATGAAAAACTATTGAGGGTTTATATTGTTCAAAAAGTGTATCAATCTTATGCTTATCTCTAACCGAGGCTATCTGGGTGTGTAGATTTAGTTCATTACCGTATCTGCGAATAAGCTCCTGCTCTATAGAATAGGCATTATTTTCATAAATATCCACAATAACCAGCAAAGAAGGGTTACATGACGCAATCTGTCTACAAAGCTCACTACCTATAGTACCGCCACCACCGGTAACCATAACAACACGATCCTTGATTAACTCATTGTCGGTTAACAACTCCACCTCATCACGACCAAGAAGGTCCTCTACCTTAACATCGCGAATACGAGACAAAATAGTGCTTTCATCATCTGATATTATTTTTCCAAGATCCGGAACCATGCGTAGATTACAGTTTGTTTTAGTACATACCGACATTATCTCGCGTTTATGCTCCTCCGAAAGATGTGGCATAGCATATAAAATGGTTTCAATCTCACATCGCTCAACTAGTTCGGGAATATCATCGATTGTTCCGAGAATTTCTACCCCCATGATAGAGCGTCCCTTACGTGAAGTCGAAATGTCAACCGCACAGATAATATTAATGTCTTTGTCGGGGTTTTTATTTAACTCATGAATAATTGATGAGGCTACATCTCCGGTACCGATTAAAAGAACTCTACGCAAAACATTATTTGCCTGTCGTTTTATTCTGGTGTTACGATACATTCTATATGTTAGCCTTGCATACAATGTAAGGGCAGTTGCAAACATAGCGGAGGTAACATATACCGACATAGGAATTCGACGCTCATCATACATCATTAGCGTGATAACAATAAATATTATTACCGACATAACCGAGGCAAGACAACATCTAAAAAACTCAACAATTTCTGCATATCGCCAAAGGCTATCATACATACCCATAAAGTTATATATAATTGCATAACATCCTACAAATAGAAAACAGCTTGAAATTAATATGCTTAAATAGGACATCATATCAGTATACCCGGCAATTAATGCCCAGGTTACAAGATATGAAAATGTTACTGCAAATACATCAAAAGTGAGAAGTACCAGCTTTCTGTTTCTTCTCAAAAATTTAATAAACCCTTTACTCATTATCACTCTCTAATTCGTTAAGCAACGGCTCAATAAAATTTGAAATTCCATCGGCAGTTACATGTATGTGGTCGTAGAAGTCAGTATTGTCACATCCTACTTTTTCCGGATCGTAGGAACCGATAAGTGGGATATCATATTCGTTTGCAATCATGTTAACATAATCTTCAACCTGAAACATTCCCGGTCGCACCTCGATCAATTCCTCCTCTTTATCATAGACTATAGGGTGGTAAGGCGTCAACATAAATATAAGGTTTGTTTCGGTGGAAAGAATATATTCAATAAATTTAGTAAAAACCTCTAAATCATCCTTTTGAAGTTCTCCAAATGCATGAACAGAGGAGGATTCAATATTAGCCAGTGAAAGGGCATCGAAATCAATTTCATCCTGTGTTCGGTTACGGAACCATTCGCTGTAAACAATTGTTCCGTCATATTTTTTAAGTTCGGTTGAAAAGTGCATAAGGTCACCACTAACTATCTGTGGCTTTTCAACTAAATCTCGTTCCTTAAGGTAATACCTTACAGAAGCCTGAAAATGGCTGGGCAGATAGAGGGCTTGATAATTCTCGGTGTTATCCGGAGGAACATAGCTGCTTTCCATGCCAAGCCCTAAAGATAAAAATTCTTGGTAAAGCTCGATGTCTGAACGATGATCGGTATAATCAGGTCCTGAATAAAAAATCCACGGATCTAAAACTATTATCGTGTTTTCAGGTACTCTATCTTCCTTTACCATTGTATAGAATATATTGCAGTAATCTATAAATGCAGCTGATACCATTCCGTAGTTATAAAAAGGTCGATTTTCTATTAAATCCTCTCCTAGCTGCAGTCCTCTTGATGATCCTATAACAGCAACAGACATAGGTTCTTCTGAATTTGCAATGTGTAGAGAGTTAATTTGGCGCTCATCAAGCTTTTCATATTGCAATATAGAAAAGCCGTCCAGCAGAGCTAACGCTATCCCAAGCTCATATTTATCCCCGTGAAAGAGTGCTGAAGGATCAACAGTGTAGTTAAACCATATTATAAAAAAAAGTATGGGTGCAAACAATAATGCTTTTAGCAGCATTATTATCATAAAAGGTATTGATTTTAAGGTTGCCTTCATAGGCTGTCTCCTTTAAAATGCAAAATAAATAAACGGCGATTCACCAAATTCTCCAAAAAAGAGTACGGTTAACAGGCAAATATAATAGAAAGGCCATCGTATAATAAACGGTGCCCTACTAACTCTATCACTAAAAGGGGTAGCGCCTGAAAGTCTTTCAAATAATAGAACACACCCAGCTGTAATCGCAACACCGGCAGCCATATAATCATAAAAATTTAGGGAAATAAGGGCATTAATCATTAGCTCTGGGTTAGTTACATGAGCAGTAAATTCATTAAACATATTTAGAATAACGAAAAACGCTGTTTCAATAGTAGGTGAAACAAAAAACACATATGATATAACCACCATAGAGAAAACTACTGCCCATTTTAATAATGGAATAATAAAGAATCTCGGTGATATTTTTGTAATGCGGTAAAAGCTATCCCGAAGGGGTTTTGTTATGCGCTCTATGATTTGGTAAATTCCATGCAATAATCCCCACACAATAAATGTAAAGTTCGCTCCGTGCCAGATACCGGAAACGACAAAGGTGACTAATAGGTTTAAATAGTTGCGTACCACCCCTTTTCTGTTACCGCCAAGTGGTATATACAGATAATCCTTAAACCAGGTAGAAAGTGATATATGCCATCTACTCCAATAATCCTTAAAAGAGATTGCAAAGTATGGGTTATTAAAGTTTTGCATCAATGTAAAGCCGAGAACCTTTGCGGCGCCAATTGCGATATCGGAATAACCTGAAAAATCAAAATAAATTTGAAGAGTAAACATAATGGCAGCAATAAGCAAAGAAAAACCTTCGAATTCTTCGGGAGATTTAAAAACAATAGAAACAATTTGCCCAAGGCTATCAGCAACTACAACCTTCTTAACAAAACCTACTAGCATCTGAGAAAGCCCGGTTCTAACTCTTTTGTAGTCGAAAATATTGTGGCTTTTAAATTGTGGGAGCAGGTTCTTAGCACGCTCAATAGGGCCTGCAACTAACTGTGGGAAAAAGCTAACAAAAAGTGCATAGTCAACAAAACTTTTTTCGTGTTCTAAATCTTTACGATAAACGTCGATAGAGTACCCTAGGGCTTGAAAGGTGTAAAAGCTAATACCAACCGGCAATAGTAAAGAGAACTCCGGTATACTATAGCTAAACCCAAACGACTCAACAAGTTCACCAATGCTCTCGTTAAAAAAGTTATAATATTTAAATAAAAACAGAATAATAAGGTTAACACTCAGGTTAATACCTAGAGCAACCTTTCTAAACAATGGTTTTTCACCCTTCTCTATAAAAAACGCGGTAAGGTAGGTAGAGATGGTAGAGAAAAAAATTAGCAGTGCATATCCGGCGTTCCATTGCATATAGAAATAGTAACTAGCCATAAGTAACCAAAGGTTCTTCACCCTACCAGGAACTAAAAAGTAAAGTAGGCAAACAACCGGAAAGAACATTAAAAAAGTAGTGCTGTTAAAGTTCATCTGTAGAGTTAACGTTCCTTTCTAATTCGCGAATACGCTTTTCAAGAAGAGCTGTAGATTGATTTAATTTCGTAATTTTTGTGTTAAAACCTGAAACTATTGCGGTAAGTGCAAGTGTATTAAATATTAAAAATAGGAAAACAAGCAAAAACACAAAGTTAACAGGATTTATTACCCTAAATATATCACCAAGCACCAGTACTGTATACGGAGCAAGGCTGAAGATTAATAGAGCTAGTCCTGACAACAACCATATTATAGCATATTTTACCGCCAGTTTTCCCTTCTTTAGTGCAAAAAATATAATTGCAATATAGAAAAGAACACCTGCCGTGAGGGCAATCTGTAGCGTAATCTCCTGCATTAAACTATCCTTTCAAGATTAATATTTTAACCAACCAACGATTAACGAGAGTATAACCTTAACCATAAAATATGGAGATTTTAAGGCGTTTATGCTGGAAATACCGGCAAATCTCTCCTCCATAACTACAGGAACCTCAACAACCTTAAAGCCATTTTTAACAGCCGAAAGTATTGCTTCCGGCTCAGGAAAGTCCTGAGCATATTCCTTAGAATAAAAGTTAATCAAATTTTTGCTACAAGCTCTAAAACCGCTGGTTACATCCCTAACACGTTTACCTGTTAAAGCTAAAATTACTAAACTAATAATTGCTATACCAAGGCGCCTAAGCTTAGATGATTGAAAACCTTCCTTGTTGATGAATCTACTTCCTATACACATATCAGCCTTGCCGGACAATATGGGCTCTAAAATATCTATAAGGTACTCAGGGTTATGTTGCCCATCACCGTCCATCTGAACCGCAATGTCATATCCGCGTTCTACTGCATACTGATAACCACACTGTACAGAACCCCCTATCCCAAGATTAAATGGAAAGGATACATAGTTTAAGTTGTTATTTTCGCATACCTGCTTGCTATTATCGGTAGAGCAGTCATTTATGATTACATAATCAACATCAGAATTGGTTGCCTTGAGGTTTCTAATAACCTTATCTATGTTATCCTGCTCGTTATAACATGGAATAATAACCAATATTTTCAAATTAACTCTCCATAACGTGTTTTATTAATCTGGGCAATACCGTTTCTCTGCTCAAATTTTTCTGATAAAAATTTTTTGCATTTTGCGACATTCGGATTAACTCTTTATGATCGCAAGAAATTAGCTTTAAAAGGTTATGATACAGCATATTAACATTTCCCGGCTTACTACAAAAACCACAATCGGCTTGCAATACGGCTTCTTCTCCGGCGCCGGAAAGGCTACATAAAACCGGTCGACACATTGCCATACAAGATGATAGCTTTGCCGGTACCGTTAAATCTAACAACGCTGTATCTACAAGAGAAATAAACATAGCATCTGCGTTGTTGGAAGCCTCAATTATCTCGGATTGGGAAACTCTTCCGTAAAAGCTAAAATATTTATCTAATTCCTGAGATTCAACACTGGACCTTATGTCTTGGTAGCTCATACCGTCTCCATACATTAAGAACTTAACATTCTCAACAGCATCTCTTACACAAAGTTTTGCCACCTCTACAAGTATTTCAAGGCCCTGTGCCGGACTAAAGTTACCGGCAAACATAATCTTAAAAGTTTTATCTTTTTCTGCTTTGGGTTTAGAGTTTAATGCATAAATGTCTTCACAGTATTGTGGGAAGATAGCTATATCTGTTTTACCTGTAACCTCAAATAATCTATCCTTCATTCCCTGAGACAAAGCCATAAGTTTTCCACCATGACGATAGTGCCAATTCGACACATTTTTTGCAACTGATCGCAAAAAAGCATTTTTTATAGGCAAAACCGAGTAAAGATTCTCAGGCCAGAGATCCAAAACATAGCTGTAAAGTGGTAGTTTCTTAAGCTTTGAAAATAGTATTGCCGGAAAAATCATTAAAACAGGCGAAGTCTCGTAGCTTAATACGCTATCATATCTTCTACTTAAAAGGCCCAACATGCTAAAGCTGGCAAAAAATGGGTATGATATGTAGTTTACTAGTATCCCAAGAGAACTTTTACCACGTGGAACTTCTATAGTTCTGTAGATTTTAACACCTTCTTTTATCTGCTTTCGGTTTTTAAAAATACCATAACCATCAAAATAACTGCCAAAAGGATAGTTTGGTATACCGCATAAAACCTCTACCTCTACCCCACTATCAACAAAGCCGGCCACAATATCGTTTATCCGAAAATCTTCCGGCCAGTAGTGCTGGCATATTACCAGCAAACGCTTTACTGAGTTTTTCGCCATACAAACTCATTTACTATTTTAGTATAACTCTGTATTACTTTAACGACCTTAATCGAGACATTAGAATCTATATAGTCTGGTGCTACCACCACCGGTTCATTATTCCTATGCATCGAGATTGCAAGATTAACCGCAGACAAAACATCATCAGAAGTAACACCGCCAATAACAACGGTTCCTTTGTCTAATACTTCAGGCCTTTCGGTTGAGTTTCGCAAAGATACACCGCAAAAATCTAGCATTGCAGATTCTTCAGGTAAGGTTCCGGAGTCAGACAATACGCATAATGCACCCTTCTGCAATCTATTGTAATCAAAAAATCCAAACGGTGGTAAATTAGTAACTAAGCTGTTAAACTTAAAACCGCTTTGTTCCAACTTTTTACGGCTACGTGGGTGTGTAGAATATATAATTGGCAACCCGTATTCTTCAGCTAAAATATTTAGGCTCTGCATAAGAGCAAGAAATTTGTGTTCTATATCAAGATTTTCTTCTCGATGTGCGGAAACTAGAAAATATTTGCCTTCGGTTAGGTTAAGCCTAGTAAGAGCGTCACTAGAATCAATCTTGTTTCGGTATTTTTCAATAACCTCTCGCATAGGTGAACCGGTAACAAAAATACGATTTTTAGGTATACCTTCAGAAAGAAGATATCTTCTTGAATGTTCGGTGTAAGGTAGATTAACATCAGCAATGTGGTCTACTATGCGGCGATTAATCTCTTCAGGAAGATTTTCGTCGAAACAACGATTTCCCGCCTCCATGTGAAATACCGGTATTTTAAGTCGCTTTGCAGATATAGCGCATAGACAAGAATTGGTATCCCCAAGAACAAGAAGTGCATCAGGCATATGCTCTTTTAATAATTTATAACTTTTTGATATGATGTTACCAACAGTTTCACCAAGGTCAGCACCAACACTTTCAAGAAAATAGTCAGGTTGTTTTAACTCTAGTTCCTCAAAAAAAATATCATTTAAGGTATAGTCGTAATTTTGTCCGGTATGAACCAACTTATGATCAAAATAGCGATCACAGCATTTGATTACCTCGGCAAGTCGGATAATCTCCGGCCTTGTTCCAACTACGGTCATCAACCTTAGTTTTTGCATCTTAAACCTCCAAAAAGTATGTATCTGTATTTTGCGGATTAAATACCTCGCTACTCCAGAATAACGTAACAAGATCACCGCTACCAATATTGGTGATATTGTGTGTATAACCTGTTGGTATATCAACAACAGTAGGAGATTCACCGTTAACGGTAAACTCAGTTATTTGAGAGCTATCAAGGTTTCTAATTTTTATTAATGCTTCTCCATAAACAACAAAAAACTTTTCAGTCTTGGTATGATGCCAATGGTTGCCTCTGGTTATTCCCGGTTTCGTTGTGCTAACAAATAACTGTCCAAAATCAGACTCTTTTAAAAATTCAGAAAGATGCCCTCTATTATCTACGTTGTTTTTTAGTTGATAAGCAAACTCAGTGGTTGGGAGGTATGAGGTGTATGTTCCGTAAAGCTTAGATGAAAATTCACTCTTTATATTTGGAACAAAAACATTTTCACGACTCATTTTAAACGAATTAATTAGTTTTGACAATTCGTTTAAGGTGATTTTATAGCTGGGTTCAACGTGTAAAGGAATATCGCTTGACGTTGAAACGTCACTCTCAAGCAAAGAAATTAAGGTTTTAACAACATCATCGATATAACACAAGGTTACTATAGCATCTGGATTGCTGATTTCAATGGGAAGATTATTAGCTATATTGTGGCAAAAGGTTGCAACAACACTGTTATAGTTTGGGCGACACCATTTTCCAAATACGCCAACCAGTCTAAAAATACGAACAGGAACATTGTTGCTATTTCCGTAATCATAGATTGCCTTTTCGGCCAAGGCCTTGCTTTTTCCGTAATCATTGTCAAGTTCAGCCTGAATGCTACTTGTTACAACGAAAGGAGACTTGTTACCCTTAGAAGATAAAACAGATAACAATTTTTCGGTAAAAGCAGTATTACCACTATAAAACTCTTCTACATTTTTAGGCCTATTAATTCCGGCAAGATGAAAGATAAATTCGGCTTTTTCGCAGTACAAATCTAGCTCTTCATCGGTGCTATGAATATCAAAAAGAAGAATGTTTTTGTAGCCCCTATTTCTCAATTCTGCCGATAAGTTTTTTCCTATAAAACCTTCGGAACCGGTGATCAATATATGCTTTTCAGTCATTTTGCAAGCTCCTCGCGGATATATGAAAGTTGCATTAGCTTATCAACAACCTGTTCTACCGTTAATCTCTCAGTATTATGGCTGGTATACTCTTCTATAACTATAGGCTGTTGCAACCCTTCTTCATAATACTGTTCGTAGTTAAGATCGCGGCTATCGGCAGCAACTTTAAAATAATTTTGAAGATCTGTGCAGTTTGCTTTTTCCTCCTTGGTTAGAAGGGTTTCATATAACTTTTCACCATGTCTTGAACCGATAATCTTTATGTCGGTCTCACCAAACAAAGTCATTACTGCCTTAGCAAGTACCTCAATAGTACAGGCCGGGCTCTTTTGAACAAATAGATCTCCTGTAGATCCATTTTGAAACGCAAAAACAACAAGATCAACAGCTTCATCCAGGCTCATTAAAAAGCGGGTCATGCCCGGATCGGTAATCGTTATAGGTTTACCTGCGCGAATTTGTTCAATAAAAAGAGGAATAACACTCCCTCTGCTAGCCATTACATTTCCGTAACGCGTACAACAAATGGTGGTGTCGACAGCCTCAGGCATTCTACTTTTTGCTATCGCTACCTTTTCCATCATAGCCTTAGATATTCCCATTGCATTAATAGGATATGCAGCTTTATCTGTAGAGAGGCAGATAACCTTTTTTACATCAGAGTTTACTGCAGCATCTAAAACATTTTTTGTGCCGATAACGTTTGTTTCAACAGCCTCCATAGGGAAAAATTCGCAAGAAGGCACCTGTTTTAATGCCGCTGCATGAAATACATAATCCACTCCATACATAGCATTAGAGATGCTCTTTGGATTACGAACATCACCGATGTAAAACTTTACCTTGCTATTATTTATTGCCTTACGCATATCATCCTGTTTCTTTTCATCTCGGCTGAAAATGCGTATCTCACCTATATCGCTGTCTAAAAAATGTTTTAATACTGTGTTACCGAAGCTTCCTGTTCCGCCTGTAATAAGCAAGGTCTTATCTTTAAACATATAATACATCCTATAAAGTTAAATAAGTTATTTAGATTTTACTCTTAATCTATATCGCTTTTAAACAGCTTTTCAGCTACATCAATATCGTCAACCCTAAAAATCATATTAGCAACTCCACCATATGCAAATACATATGTGTATTCGATATTAATGCCGTTTTCCTTCAATATCGATAATGAATTGTGTAAAATTCCGGGTGTATTCTTACCGGTTATTAACAAAACATCGGTATCACGAACAGTGAAGCCTTGCGTTGTTAGCATTTCACAAACCTTTTCCGGCTCATCAACTAATATCCTTGCTACTCCGTAATCCTCGGTATCGGCAATATTTAAGGAAAGCATATCGACATTTTCTTTCGAAAGTACCTCGGTAAGTCCAAAAAGTGAGCCGACATTATTCTCTAAAAAAACCGAAATCTGTTTTATCCGCATAATAATACTCCTTTACTAAATCTTACGTTTGTCAATAACTCGTTTGCTTT
>CAYJBH010000001.1:68730-157494 GCA_964368625.1 uncultured Oscillospiraceae bacterium | reverse complement strand
AAATACTTGATAAATTAAGTATTTCACAGGACTTAATGCCGGAATGCAAGGAGTCGGTTGATGTTGCCGGAACTGTAACAGCTCAGGCAGCAGAAATTACAGGCCTTTCTACCGAGACAATCGTTTGTTATGGAGCGGGAGACAATGCATCTGCAGCAGTAGGAACTGCCGTTGTTAGTGAAGGAAATGCATTTACAACTATAGGAACATCCGGTGTTATATTTGCACATTCTGATAAACCTCAAATTGATAAGGGTGGAAGAGTTCATACATTTTGTTCGGCAGTGCCGGGCGGATACACTGTTATGAGCTGTACACTTTCGGCAGGAATGTCGCTTAAGTGGTTCCGCGATAATCTCTGTAGCTTTGAAGGCGAAAACTATAAGGAAATAGATAAAAAGGTTGAAGCAGTAAAGATTGGTGCGGATCGGTTGGTTTTTCTTCCCTATTTGATGGGAGAGCGCAGCCCGATACTTGACGAAAAGGCAAGGGGTGTATTCTTTGGTCTTTCCGGTATTCACTCTAAATATCATTTGGCAAGAGCTATCATGGAGGGTGTTATCTACTCTCAACGTCACTGCCTTGATGTTATCGAAGAGATGGGTATATATCCAAAACAGATGTATGCCTGCGGAGGCGGAGCAAAGAGTGATATATGGCGCCAGATGATGGCAGATCTATATAACACCGAGGTAACAATTAACGAAACAGAAGAAGGCCCGGCACTTGGTGTTGCAATACTTGCCCTTGTAGCTACAGGTATCTATTCTGATATTCCAACAGCCTGCAAAGCGTTGATAAGACCTAAAGCAACCCAGAAACCGGTAGCGGAAAACGTTAACGAATATAAAGGTTTCTATAATGTATATAAGGAACTATACTCAGACCTAAAGGACAGCTTTTCTAAGCTTTCTCAGCTGTAAATAATTGTTTATGGATTAACATCCGAGGCGATTACTGCCTCGGATGTTGTTATAGCTTTTTATTATCTATTGTGTTATACTTATAACAGGTTGTTAAAATGGTCAAATAAATATGAAGATTAGCGAAAAAAGAAAGATTTTTAATCCTATAAAAAGCTCATTTGAGAGATTAACGAAGCTATTTGCCGATATTTTTATTCCGGTTATACCGGTAGTGGTGGCAAGTGGCCTTTTAAATGCAGTTTTAACCCTAATTACCGAGGTGTTTCAGGTAGATATAAACAGTTCAATTTTACTAATTATGTTGGCGAATTGCGCCGATTCTGCATACTATTTTCTTCCTATATTACTGGCTATTAGCTGTTCTAAAGTGTTTGGATGTAACAGTTTTCTCTCTGCAATACCGGTAGGCTTTTTGCTTTATATCGAAAGCTCGGAGATTTTTAATGGTTTTGATCTTTACTTCACCGACTATAGTTATTCTGCCTCAGTTCTACCACCTATACTTATAGTGGCGGTTTACTCGGTTATAGAAAAGAGGCTTAATCATATTCTTAAACCACCTTTTACAGGGTTTTTATCTCCATTTTTAGGTATAGCAATTATTGTTCCACTCTCGGTGTTAGTTGTTGGACCTATAGGATATCTAACACTACAGCAGATTGGAATATTTATTAACGGCTTAATTGAGGTTAGTGCACCGGTAACCGGTGCAGTCCTTGGAGGAAGCTGGGTGTTTTTTGTTACATTTGGCCTTCAATGGGGTGCAGTACCTATAATGCTGAATAATCTTACTGAGCTTGGATACGATTATATAAGGCCGATGTTGGCTCCTTGTTCGTTTGCGGCACTTGGAGTAGCACTAGGGATACTGCTAACTACAAAAAAGAAGGATTTAAAAGCGATTGCAACAGCATCTGTAGTTACCATTGCGTTTAGTGGTGTTATGGAACAGCTGGTGTTTGAGGTGTATCCGAACTATAAAAAAACCTTGATATCACAGTGCGTTGGGGGGACAGTCGGCGGGTTTTACATGGGGCTTTTTAGGGTAAAAGCATTTCATTATGCTACCCCCTCTATACCAACTATACCTGTTTTTTTTGGAGATACTTTCGTACACTTCATTATAGGTATATTTCTAGCATTTACAATATCACTTGTAACCATGCTTATCTTGAAAGCTGATTAACAATTTGTATTGTTGGGTAATCACAGTATAAGCTACACATAATTGTTTATCAGTTTTGTGGTATACTATTTGTGTGGCAAAAATCAATTAAACAAAAAAATAAATAATTTTCTACAAATATCTTTTATTTACATAAGTTATCTGATATAATGTATTTAATTGTTTTCAGGAGGTATAAGTTTTGTCACAGATATCAATTTTAACTCAAAAAGAGCTAATGTTTGCAGGTCTTGATGCAAAGACAGATGTTGAGGTGTTAGAGGCACTTGCAGATGCTGCAATAAAAGCAGGAGTAGCCGACGAGAGTTTTAAACCTGCCCTTATAGAAAGGGAAAAAAACATGCCAACTGCCCTAAATATGAATATACCAATTGCGGTACCACATATTCATACAGGCTGCAAAAAGAACTTTATTAGCGTTGCTACTTTAAAGCAAAAGGTGCCATTTGGAAATATGGCTGATTTAACAAACTCGCTTCCTGTTCAGATAGTGTTTTTATTAGGGTTAGAGAGCCTATCAGTACAGAGCAGAGTTTTACGTCATGTATGTAATTCTTTTCAGTTAAGTGAACAACTTGCAGAATATTTACAAGATGACAACAGCGAAGCATTACTTGAAAGAATAAACAACAGTCTTAAAGATCATATAATCGTTACGTAATAATTAATTAGCGGTTTAAAATGTTTTAATAGCTATAAGTTTTGTGTTTTGTTAGCATAAGCGACCGGAAATTTGCCATTGTTTGATAAAATGATCAAAACTTCATGAAAGGAACAAACAATAAAATGCCAAGAACCGAGATATTGCCAGGTGTATATATAAATAATATGCCAGCAGAAAAATTTAAGCGGTGCCGTATTTCTATTAACTTTATTATGCCCAGTAATAAAGCTACTGCTACCGCCTATGCACTACTACCTTATCTGCTCGAAAGAGGGTATGAAGATTGCCCCGATATGACGGCGTTGTCGATAAAACTAGCTTCACTATACGGAGCTTCATTATCTGCCGAGAGCACGGTTCAGGGTGCAAATCGAGTAGTATCGGTTAGTGTTGGCGGAATAAAAGACAGCTTTGCACCGACAGAGAGTAACCTTTCAGGAGAATATACTAAGCTACTGCTTGGTGTTGCATTTAAACCATGCTTAGAGGAAGGGTTATTTCCGGCAGATGCAATAGCTATAGAATCAGGAAAGCTTTATGATCTTTTAAGTAGCGAACAAAATAATAAAAGAAGTTATTGCGTCAGACAGGCACGAAGACGCTATTTTGGTGATTCTGCAAATGGTGTTGAATCTAACGGATATCTAGAAGAGGTTAAAGCTGTAACGCCACAGCTACTAACCGAGCTATATAATGATATGGTTAAACACTCTCATATAGAGATAATAGCACAGGGGGCAGACGGGAGTGCTGTTCAGGCTGAAGCATTAGCCTTTCTTAAATCTAAAACCAGAGAAAACAGACCTTTTACCTTTCCCTTTTGTGAAGCTGAAAATGAGTTTAAAGCATATTCAGAAACTATGCAGACGGTTCAGGGTAAAATTTGTAAAATATATAATGTTGGAACAAAGTTATCACCTGTTGATTCTATTAAAATGCGCCTTTCAATTGCGGTGTTCGGATCGCTGCCAACATCAAGGTTATTTACAAATGTGAGAGAAAAACAAAGCCTCTGTTACTATTGTGTTGCCGTTTACGGAACGGTAACCTATACTGTTGCAGTTGATAGCGGGGTTGAGCATGATAAGGCAGAGCATACATTAAATGCCATCGATGCGGAGTTAATAGAACTAACAAAAGAGCTAGTGGGCGAGGGCGAGCTAAATGATGCAAAGCGACAGTTTATTAACCAACTTAACGCGGCATCTGACAGCCTTGCAGCAATAGAGCTTATGGCATTTGCCGGTGTAGTAAAAAATGATTTTACCACCATTGAAGAAACAAAAGAAATAATTAAGTCTACTACTGCTGAGGATGTTCGTAGATTGTTGTCATTATTAAAACCGGCTGTAAGTTACACCCTAACTAACAAAGAATAGGAGCAGACATATTGAATAAGTTTTACAATGATTTAGCCGAGAAAATCGTTTTGCCTTGCGGTTTAACGGTATATATTGCACCTATGCCAAATTTTGCGGCCGTTCATGCAATCTATGGAACTGATTTTGGATCGGTAGATAGAACTTTTAGAGACGAAAAAGGTAAGGTAACACTTCCGGCTGGTATTGCACATTTTTTAGAACATAAAATGTTTGAAAATGAGGACGGAGACGCATTTACCTTATATGCAAAGACCGGCGCTTCGGCTAACGCCTACACCAGTTTTGACAAAACCTGTTATCTTTTTACTGCAACCGAGAATATTCACGAATCTCTTGATATACTTTTATCCTTTGTTTCAAAGCCATACTTCACCGATGCAACTGTTTTAAAGGAACAGGGAATTATTGCGCAGGAAATAAGAATGTATGATGATAATCCTGAATGGAGATTGTTTTTTGGGGTGTTATCTTCGCTCTACGTAAACCATGATATCCGTGAAGACATAGCTGGTACTGTTGAGAGTATATCAAATATTACACCAGAGCTGTTGTTCAGATGTACCGATGCCTTCTATGCAAGTAGCAATATGGTTTTATCGGTAGCCGGCAATATAACCAAACAAGAGGTGTTAGATGCGTGTGAACGAGCAGGGTTAACAAAAGAATGCACTACAAAACCGATAGAACGTATAACGAATGATGAACCCACACATGTTGCAACGAAGAGAAAAGAATTACGACTAGCAATAGGCTTACCTATGATTGGAATCGGTTATAAAGAAGAACCTTTTACAGCCGATAATTCATTAAAAGGTGAGTTGATATGTGCTATTATATCAGAGCTAATTAGTGGTAGCATGACACCTTTATATCGCAAACTTTATGATGAAGGATTAATAAGTAACGAGTTATCCTGTGAATATATTTCAGGAAGAGGTTATTTAAGCTTTATCTTTTCAGCCGAAACCCGCTCTTTGAACGAGGTAGAAAAATTGCTTAAGGATGAGATTCAAAGGCTTAAGAGAGAGGGTTTGTCACGCGAAATATTCGAATCGGCTAAAAAAGGGTTGTATGGGGACTATGTGAGTGAGTTTGATAGCCCTGAAGATGTTGCAACTATGATGAGTGGAGCATTTTTCAAAAATAGAGAGCCTTTTTCTGAGCTAGCCTATATAAATGAAATAACATTTGAAGAGGTTGAGAACATGTTTAATAACATGTTCAAAGAGGAGAGAAGCTCTACCTTAACAATATTACCACTGGAGGAATAAAAATGTATAACGTAACATTTCCCGAATTAGGGCTCGATTTAGCCATTAATCCTGTAGCCTTTAGCATAGGCGGTTTTAACATATATTGGTACGGAATTTGTATTGCACTGGGAATGAGCCTTGCGCTTGTTTACTTTTTCTATAATTCGAAAAAATTTGGAATCGATCCTGATAAAGGTTTAGATGTTATAATCGTTTCCGGAATTGCTGCAATACTTGGCGCAAGGATATATTATGTTATATTCTCACCCTATCCATTTGACAACTTTTTAGATATGATTGATATTCGTGATGGCGGTGTAGCGATTTATGGCGCAGTACTAGCTGCATTTCTTGTTGCTATTCCAATGTGCAAGGCACGTAAGGTGGCACTACTACCGATGTTTGATATTGCTGCAATAGGCTTTTTAATCGGTCAATGTATTGGTCGTTGGGGCAACTTCTTTAATCAAGAAGCGTTTGGAACCAACACTGATTCTATTTTCGGAATGTATAGTGAGGGAACAAATAGATATCTTACATCATTAATTTCAAACAATTCTGCATTTGCCTCCTCGATAGATCCAACCCTTCCGGTTCATCCAACCTTTCTTTATGAATCGGTTTGGTGTCTCCTGTGCTTTATAGGACTAGCACTTTATTCTAAACGTCGTAAGTTCAACGGCGAGATATTCCTACTATATCTTCTGCTATATGGTGCAGAACGTGCAGTGGTTGAAGGTTTACGAACCGATAGCCTAATGATAATGAATGCAAGAGTATCTCAGCTATTAGCGATTGCACTAAGTGTTGCGGCACTAATTATTCTGATTGTGTTCTACACTAGTGAAAAGTTACGAAGTCGTAAGGCTTTTGTTTTGCTACCAGTGTTTAACCCGTCACAGGATTCTAATGTGAATACTGATGCGGTTATAGAAAAGTTGGAAGATGAAAATGCCGACGATGCGCAGGATGAATCTGATGTTGTTGATGAAAAAGACAGCGAAGAGGAAATCGATAGCGAAGAAGAAGTCTACGATGCGAATGATGACAGTAACGAAGAAGAATAATGATTAAGTTGCTACTTCGATCAAGAATGGCGGCTGTTGCGGCCGGAATATGCGGATATTGCAAGAGTAGTACCGGAGAAGAATTTCGCTATAATGTAACGGCGCCTAAGAGCCTTTGCGATATTGGCTGTGATCACGGAAAGTTAGCGGTATGGCTTGCAGAAAATACCAATATCGAATGTATAGTTGCAGCCGATAAAAACTCAATGCCATTACAAAAAACTATAATTTTGGCCGAAAAGAGAAAGGCAAATGTTAAGACAAGAATTTCTGATGGGCTTAGCAACATAGAAACAAGCGAGGCAGAGCTGGTAACAATCTCCGGTATGAGCGGGATAACCATGGTAGAAATACTAAGCAGCTGTGAATGGCTTTTTAGTTATACAAAGCGGTTAACCCTTTTACCGGCATGTAAGCCGGATGCTTTAGAAACGTGGCTGGTTGAGTCAGGCGTAAAGTATCAAAAACATAACGTTACACAGGGCAAAAAAAGTTATTACCTTTTTTTGGGAGAGATTGATGCTACAAGTTGAAAAGATATTGGAAACTTTAAATCAAATTGCACCGTTTGAGCTATGCTGTGATTGGGATAACTGTGGATTAATTGTAAACTCAGGAAAGCCAATAAAGCGTGTATTGCTTTGTCTTGATGTAACCAAGGATACAATTGATGAGGCAAGGGAATTAAATGCCGAACTTATAATTTCTCATCATCCGGTAATTTTTAAAGCTCTTAAATCTGTAGACTATACTATGCCGGCATATCAACTTTGCAAGGAAGAAATATCCTGTATTGCTATGCACACAAACCTTGATGCCGCAACCGATGGTGTAAATGATAAACTTGCCGAAATAATGAATCTTAAAAATACAGTTGTATTTTCAGATGTAGGAAGGTTAGGTTGCTTAGAAGAAGAAACCACAACACAGGACCTAGCAAAAATATTGTCTATAGAATTAGGCTGCTCACCAAGATTTTTCGAAAGCAAAAAGAAACTAAAAACTGTAGCTGTAGTGGGTGGAGCAGGATCATTTATAGAAGATGCGCACAAATCAGGAGCTGACTGTTTGGTTACGGGCGAGCTTCGTCACGATGATTGGTTAACCGCAAAGCGACTATCAATTTCTGCTATTGAGGCAGGGCATTATGCTACAGAAAAACCGGTTGTTAAGGTGTTGCATAACAAGCTTCTCGAACTCCATGGTAAGGATGCAGAGTTTTTCGTGTCTTGCAAAGAAACTGAACCAACCAGGTTATTAACGAAAGGAATTATATAGCTGTGGCTTTAGATGCTGTTACCATATCACTTATATCCGCTGAGCTAAATGAGAAGCTTATTGGAGCAAGGGTAGATAAGATATTTATGCCCTCTAAGGAGGAAATTCTACTCTCGTTACGAACACGTAACGAGAGTTTTAAACTGTTTGCATGTCTACGCAGTGGAGGGGCAAGAATAGGATTAAGTGACGAAAGTTATGAAAATCCGGATGTGCCACCATCTTTTTGTATGTTACTACGCAAGCATCTATCGGGCGGGCGAATACTCGGGGTAGAAGGTGTACATGGTGAGCGAATTGTAAACATCAATATAGCGGCAACAAATGAACTTGGGGATGGGCGAACAATTGTAGTAGCCGCAGAACTTATGGGCCGTTATGCAAATCTTGTTCTCTACGAAAAGGATGGCAAGGTTATTGATGCACTTAAGCGAATTGATTTTGAGGATAGCGAACAACGACAGCTGTTGCCGGGATTATTATACACCCTGCCTCCTAAGCAGGATAGGGAATTTTTTTTGGATATAGATCCTGTTAAATTAGCAGATGAGGCCTTAAAGCATGATGATTTGCAGCGCGGAATCATGTCTGCTACCGGTGGTATTGGTCCGGTGGTTGCAAGGGAGATACTACATCGCAGCGGCAATCCGCTAAAGGGTAGCATCATTACCTCATCAACGTTAGCGCAAGCCATTATGTCGGTTCAAAAAGAAGGTGCCGATGCGAATCCGCCGGTAATGGTTAAAAACGAGAAGGGCGAACCCTGCGAGTTTTGTTTTTTTACTCCATCCCAGTTTCCGTCAGACTATAGCTTAACACCGTATAACAGCTATAGCATCCTTTTAAGTGATTACTACAGTAGGCGTGAGCAACAGATGCGCCTAACACAAAAGTCAGGAAATCTTTCACGACAGGTAAAGCAACTTTTTGAACGTGCGGTGCGAAAGCTAGAGGCAAGGCGAGATGAACTATTTAAGAGTGAAAAAAGTGAACAGAGCCGATTGTTTGGAGAACTTGTTTCAGCAAACATGCACATGATAAAAAAAGGGGATAGTGTTGTTGAATTGCTAGATTATTATAGCGGTAAACAGGTTAAGATAAAGCTTGACCCAAGATTAACCCCCTCGGCAAACAGCCAGAAATATTATACTGATTACAAGAAAAAATTAACCGCTGTAAAGATGCTTACCGGATTAATTAAGGATGGTGAGCTTGAGATAGAGTATCTAAAAACGGTTCAATATGAAACCGAACGTGCCACTTCGGAGATCGAGCTATTAGAGATAAGAAAGGAGCTCAAAGAGGCAGGTTACCTAAAAAATTATAAACAGCGAAATAAAAAACAAAAGCCTGCCGATTTTTTAAGGTTCACTAGCTGTGATGGATTTTTAATTTTAGTAGGTCGTAACAACATGCAAAATGAGAAACTATCGGTTAAAACGGCAAGAGGAAAAGACTATTGGTTTCATGTTAAAAACGCACCCGGCTCTCATGTTGTGGTTATGAGTGAAGGGCTGGATATTCCTGATAGCACGCTTAACGATGCGGCAGCACTGGCAGTTCACTATTCTAGCCAGTCAAAGTCAAACAAGGTAGCTGTTGATTATACCATGGTTAAAAATTTGAAGAAAACATCTGATCTTCCTCTTGGAATGGTAATATATGAAGTATATGAGACTGCATACGTAACCCCGACTGCCGAGCAGAGAGAAAGGTTTAAGCTTATTTAACAGTAATTACGTAATTAAAAAATCAACCATAACATATAATTGTTATGGTTGATTTTTTTGGAGGAGTTATGTTTTTACAGATTTTTACGGAATGTATAAGTAATATATTACACCTGTTTTTATACTTTGAAAGCAGTAGCTTTCCAAAGCCGTTAGGAACAAAGGAGGAGCGCGAAGTTTTAGAAGAGTTGCAAAATGGGAGCAGCGAAGCAAGAGATAAACTAATTAGCCATAACTTAAGGCTTGTAGCACACATAGCAAAAAAATATTATAAAACGCCTCATGAGCAGGATGATTTTATATCAATTGGAACTATAGGCCTAATAAAGGCTGTAAACACATTTAAAACAGATAAAGGAAGGTTCTCAAGCTATGCTGCTAGGTGCATAGAAAATGAACTGTTAATGAGCCTGAGAGCGGCAAAGAAAACTCAGAACACTGTCTATCTAGGCGATATTCTAGAAAATGATAACGATGGAGGAGGTCTAACCCGAGAAGATGTTGCCGCAGATGATTTTCAACTTAGCGAAATTGTTGAACAGCGAGAAGAGGTTAAAGGACTATATCAAAGTATTGTTAGCAGTCTCGACAAAAGAGAACAAGAGATTATTAGGTTACGCTATGGTTTAGGAAATAGACACCCAATGTCACAACAGGAGGTGTGCAATATTTTAGGTATTTCACGCTCATATGTTAGTCGAATAGAAAAAAAGGCGATTGAAAAGTTACAAAGCGAACTAAAGAAATAGAAAATTAGCTCAAAAGCCAGATTCATCAATTAGAATACCGTACACGGCTTCTTCATCAAGAAGTTGTTGCTTATTCTACGTGTTTGCAAGGTCCTTTTCATCATGTGATACGGTAGCTGTCTAATGAAGTTTATCCTTTTTACAAGTTCTAATAAGACATTTTATGGCTTTTAGGGGTTATCTTTCAAATGTAATGTAATAGTAATAACATAGCCGAAATAAAAGTTTATGGTATAGCAAACTACAATTAGCCGAATGGTGCCGCAATCAACCACCCATAATGTCAACGACGGTGCTGCAATAGCAAGAGGAATATTAGGAACTATGGAAAATGATGTACAGTAAACTAAAACATGCCAATATGCGCCGTGATTCTCACTTTTAAAACTGCTAAATTATGTAAGCTCCAAATGGTATATATAAAACAGAAACACGGCGACTATTTTCTATAGTCACCGTGTTTCTGTTTTTTTAGAGAGTATTTGAGATATATTGTTAGTTAATTCTTAACACCTTCTACCCTGATACTCTTTATTACCTGTTCTACTGAAGGTTTATTTATTATCACATCCGGTACATCGCAAGGCACACTTATAAGTGGTAGGTTTGCAAGACGCTCTATCTCATCCCATCCGGAGATTACCTTGCCAAATGTTGTAAAACGTCCGTCTAAGCGAGGATCGTATTTTAGTGTAAAGAAAAATTCGCTACCGGAGGATATCTTCTTACCGTCACCGGCAAGCGCTACACTAAATTTATCGTTAGAAAGCCCATTTGTATAGCCAGCAGCACTAAACTCACCATCTATATCAAAGTTCATTTCAGGATCATCAAAGTAGTTGTAGCTTGGCTGTATAACGAAATCCGGAACGATTCTTTCAATTGGCCTATTATCATATTTTCCCTGGTTTGCCAATCGAATAAAGCTCTCACATGCAAGAGGTGCATGTTCAGGATATAGCTCAAATATAATCTTTGCTCCATTATCCATCGTCATGGTTGCTAACGGTAAATTATTATCACTCATATTTTATTAAACCCAGCTGTAATGGTACATTCTATCATACTGTTGGTTACCATCTGTACAGGTGATCTCGCTACTGTAGGCTCTTGTACCATAAGAATAGTATAATGGGATTAGCGGAACCTCTTCACTGAATATGTTGATAGCTTGGGTGTAAAGATCTTCACGCGTTTCAATATCTTGAATACTAGCAGCCTGTTCAATAAGCGGAGTTACTTCATCGTTGTTGTAAAGTGAAAAATTCATGGAATCTCCACCTTTAACAAGAGCCATCAACTCTGCCATTTCCTTTGTTCCGGACCAATAACGTGAAATAGCCATTTCATAATTGTAATTCTGCCATATTTCCTGGCCATAGCCGGTAGAATCAAGTATTTCAATCTGAGCATTAAATCCAATAGCGTTCATGTCGTACTGTAGCGCAGTGGCTAGCTTTGGCCATGGATCAACATCCTGCGTTTTAATTATTAATTCATAACCAGTAAGACCGGCTTCTTCTATCATCTGGGTTGCTAATTCCTGGTTGAATTCAGGGAAAACGCCTTCAATATTTGGATTAGCAGTATAGTCTGGTCCGCCCGGATAATCAACTATTATACCCTGACCCTCGGTTCCAACCTGAAGCATTTTTTCTCTGTCAACACCATGAGCAACAGCAAGACGAACATTTTCGTCGCTAAAGATACCGGTGTCACAGTTAAGAAGTACATCCATAAATACATAGGATGGGAAGGTTGAAACTGTAACTCCCTCCTCTGCCTCTAGGGTAGGAATTGATATGCTGGGAATATCTTTTATATAGATATCCAATTCGCCGGTTTGTAATGAAATTACAGCGGCATTTGCATCAGATATAGATTTAAGATCTAGATCCATTATGTTTGCTTCACCAAGAAAGTAGTTAGGGTTTGCAGTTAACTTTGCAGACTCACCGGGAACCCACTCTTCTACAATGTAAGCACCGCTACCCATAGTAGCCTCGGTTGTCATGCCAAATCCTTCAGGATCTGCTTCATGAGCAGCTTTAGGTATGATTAGCAACCATGCAAGCTTTTCAAAAAAGCTCATGTCTACAGTGCTTAGAGTAACCTCTAATGTGTAATCATCTACTGCTACTGCGTCGGCAACATTTCCCATAGCCCATGTAGAGATTGGTTGCTCTTTGGCAAACAAAATATTATAGGCGGCATCTTCTGCAGTAAGGCTGCTACCGTCGCTAAAGGTTACGTCATCACGTAGCTTAAAGGTGTATACAAGATTATCATCGGAGATTTCCCAGCTCTCTGCGATGTGTGGAGCTATCTCGCTATTTTCATTCTTAATAACAAGTGCATCATAAACCTGTAGCTGGCAAAGAGTGTTATCGCCGTATGCGGTGCTGTAGGGGTTAAAACTTCCGGCAACATCGGCCATACCGACTACCATAGTTTTTGAATCGGCTGAATCGCCGTCTGTTGCACAGCCTGTGACCAAAAATGATAAGGTCAGAACTAGTGCTAGTAATAAGCTAATTTTTTTCATGAAATTCCTCCTGTAATTTATCTAACAATAAAGCAAACAAGCAACGCTATGCCCATTTCCTTGATCATGAAGGGGTATGTCCTGCTGAGAACATTCAGGTTTTGAATAGCTACACCGACCAGCAAATCGGCAACCGGGGCTGGGATCTATGGGGTTAGAGACCTCGCCTTTAATTATATCTATCTTTTTATCTACCGTTAACTTCGGTACAGGTATAGCATCGAGTAAAGCTCTTGTGTATGGATGTAGAGGGTTTTTAAACAACTGTTCTGAATCTGCAAATTCAACACATTGACCTAGATACATAACAGCAATATTCTTTGAAATATGCTTTACAACCGATAGATCATGCGTGATAAACATGTAGGTGAGACCAAGTTCATCCTGTAAATCCATTAATAGGTTAAGAATCTGTGCCTGTATAGAAACGTCAAGCGCCGATACCGGCTCATCACACACAATAAACTGTGGATCTAGAGCAAGCGCACGAGCAAGACCTACTCTTTGCCTTCTTCCTCCATCCATCTCATGGGGGTAAATATTAATATATCTAGTAGCAAGACCTACCATATCCATTAAATGTAAAACACGTTCCGTTAACTCTTGCTTGGTTCTATATACTTTATGTGTTATCAGTGGCTCAGCTATAAGATCAAAAACAGCCATTCTGGGGTTAAGGCTGGAAAAAGGATCTTGGAAAATTATCTGTATCTTCTTTCGCATCTCGAAACGTTGCTTGTGGTTATAAGAAAATATATCTTCACCGTTCAACAGCACCTGTCCGGATGTAGCAGGCAATAAACCGGTTATTACCCTGCCAAGCGTAGATTTACCACAGCCGGATTCACCAACAATTCCTATAGTTTCCTTCGGATTTATGGTAAGATTAATTCCGTCAACAGCATGCAACATACCGCTATTGCCGATTTTAAAGAACTTTCTTAAATCCTTTACCTCTAGTAAAGGTGTAGATACACTACTATTCATCTCCAACCTCACTTTCAAACAGGTGGCAGGTTATTACATGCTGTCCGTTTTTGTATACGGGAGGTGTTTGGCTGCGGCAGATATCCATGCAGCTGGAGCAACGTTCATGGAATTTACACCCAGCAGGAAGATCAGTTGGGTTAGGCATTAAGCCCTCAATGGGGTTAAGACGTTCACATTTTGAGGTTAAATCCGGAATTGATCCAAAAAGTCCAACGGTATAAGGATGGTGTTTGTCGCCGGTAAAAATCTGCTCAACACTACCACTTTCTATTATCTCTCCTGCATACATTATTGCAACCTTATCGCAGTTTTGAGCAACAACTCCGAGGTCGTGAGTTATTAATATCATGGAGGTGCCAAGCTTATCTTTTAATTCTCTCATTAAACGAAGAACCTGTGCCTGAATAGTAACATCAAGCGCAGTTGTAGGCTCATCTGCTAACAACAGTTCCGGCTCACATGCGAGCGCAATGGCTATTCCTACACGTTGTTTCATACCACCGGAAAATTGGTGTGGGAATTCATTTTTACGTATAGGCTGTATACCAACAAGTTCGAGTATTTCGTCAACACGTTCAGAGCGTTCGACCTTAGTCTTTTGTGGTTGGTGTATCTCAAGACATTCGTCTATCTGATCGCCGACCGTTAAAACGGGGTTTAACGAGGTCATAGGGTCTTGAAAAATCATAGATATTCTCTCGCCACGAACATTGCGCATTTCAACAGGGCTGTTATTCAGCAGATCCTCGTTGTTGAGAAGTATCTCGCCGCCTATGATTTTACCGGTACGTTCCGGCAAAAGACGCATTATGCTGAGTGCAGTAGTAGTCTTGCCGGCACCAGTTTCACCTACAAGCCCAAGGGTTTCCCTCTTAGATAGCTGTAGGTTTATTCCGTTAACGGCATAAACGGTGGAGCTGTCTGTCCTGTATTCCACAAACAGATCTTTTATTTCTAGCAAAGTATCGTTCATTAAATTAATCCTTTAATCGAGGGTCTAAAGCGTCTCTAAGTCCATCACCCAGAAGGTTTACCGAGAGGGAAGTTAAAACAATAGCCATGCCGGGGAAAATTACCATCTCGGGACTGGTAAGCATGTAATCTTTACCCTCCGAAAGCATTGCTCCCCATTCCGGAGTAGGGGGCTGTATTCCCATTCCCAAAAAGCTCATGGAAGCTGCGGATATTATCAAGCTTCCAACCGACATAGTTGCCTGAACAATAATAGGCCCTATAGCATTTGGAAGTACATGCTTGAGTATAATAACATGGTGTGGAGTTCCACAGGCTTTAGCAGCCTCGATATAGTCCATACCAACAACATTTAAAATTGTGGAGCGAACAATTCTCGTATACTGAGGAACCATAGCTAACATCAGTGCCAAAAGAACGTTGCCGAGTCCGGACCCAAATGCAGCTACCAGAGCAAGTGCAAGAAGCATAAAAGGTATACACATTACTATGTCTAAAATTCGCGTTATTATTGAATCTATTAATCCGCCAAAATAGCCTGTTATAGAACCTAATAATCCACCGACAGCCATGCCAACGATCACAGCACCTATACCCATCAACAGCGAAGTTCGTGTGCCATGGATAACTCTCGCAAATATGTCGCGCCCATAAAGGTCGGTTCCGAATGGATGCTCAATCGATACGCCGAGATATGTAGAATCCATGTTTTGCTCTATAGCTTTATCATAAGGAACAATTATCCCTGCAAATATGGTGCAAAAAATTATAACTGCAAAGATACCAAGGCCTACCATGGCTATTTTATTTTTTTTCAAACGTTTAAAGACCTCTTTGCTTTGAGATCGTTTTGAAATTTGTTTGATGGAAAAATTATCGTTGCTCACGCTTAATATCCTCTCTTATCCTCGTTGGTAGCGGCTTTTTATTCTAGGGTCAATCATGGCATATAGTATATCTACAACCAACATTACCAGCATAAAGAAAAAGGCTAAAACTACCGCACAACCGGTTACCTGTGGAACATCCTTCATCTTAATAGCCTCTACAATAAGCTTGCCTACTCCGTTTATAGAAAAAACCTGCTCTATAACTATAGCTCCACCGAGAAGCCAACCAAAGTTAATTCCGGCATAGGTTAAAACCGGCAACATAGCATTTTTAAGGGCGTGTTTGAATATTATCTTTCTTTCCGTTTGTCCCTTAGAACGAGCGGTGCGAATATAATCCTGTCGAATTGTTTCCAGCATAGTGGTTCGTGTTAATCTAAGTATCGAGGCTGCAACAGGAATAGCAAGGGTGAAAGAGGGTAAAACATAATGCCTTAAAGATTCTAATCCGTGTGAAGGGAATATCCCTAGCGTAAGGCTAAATATGAGTATAGCCATCATACCAAACCAAAAACTTGGCATTGCAGCCATAAACATTGAAATAGAGGTGCCGATAACATCAAAAGCACTATATTGTTTAACAGCTGCAATAATACCTAGAGGAACACCAATAGCAACTGCAAGGATAATTGAAACAACGGCAAGGTTAATAGTAGCGGGTAGGGTGCGGAAAATTTCCTCGGCTACACTACGATTACTAATGTATGAAACGCCTAGGTCACCCTGAAACAAATTAAAAACATAGTCGAAATATCGGATAATAAAGGGGCGGTTATAACCAAGCTCCTCATTAAGTTCCTGCACAGCCTCCGGCGTTGCACGCATACCAAGAATGACCGCACCCGGTGTGTTTGGGGTGAGACTCATGATGGCAAATACAATAAAAATAATTGCCAAAAGTGTTGGTATTAACAACAACAGTCTTTTAAGTATGTATTTGGTCAAACTTTGGTTACCTCGTATAGTTTTTTTATGCTTATTTATATAATATTACCATAATATTGTATTTTTGTAAATACATAAGTTAAAATGTGGAGGAAGAATATGATATGTCAACTTTTGGGAATGAGAATTAATACAGGGGTTAATATATTTCATGTTTCAAGTTTTAAGCTGATCTTATGCGGTTTAAGGATTGTTGTATAAACTTTTCCTTACGGTTAAAGCAGAAACTTTTTAATAAGTATTTACACTTATATTTATTCAGAAATAATATTTTAAAGTGATTGATCTTGTGGAATTGACTTACAGCTGTGAAGCTGATTAATTATCTGTAATACGATAAGCCAATTAATAAATCCATGAAAAAAACTGAACAGCTACAACCGTTATTATACCACTTACAACTATAGATAGGCTGCTCATTGCACCCTCAATCTCTCCAATCTCCATTGCCTTTACCGTTCCTATTGCATGACTGGAGCTACCTATGGCTACTCCTTTTGCGATGGGGTGGTTTATAGCGAACAGCTTTAAAATTGAGGTTGCTATTAGGTTGCCGAATATTCCGGTTAAAATTATAACAGCAACGGTAATATCTACCAGTCCGCCAAGCTCTTCGCTAAGTGGCAAGCCTATGGCAGTTGTAATTGATTTGGGAAGTAGCGTGTGATACTCGGTGGCAGAAAGTGAGTATATTTTTGAAAGGATAAATATTGATATACAGTTTGTTGCAACGGCAGATACTACTCCGATTAAAATTGCAAAAGAATTATTCTTGAGAATAGATAGCTGTCGATATAGCGGTACTGCAAGGCATATGGTAGTAGGAGTAAGAAAGAAACTAATATATTTTGCAGAATTATTATATGTATCGTAATCAATATCCAAAACCAACAAGATAATGATTATTAGTACTATAGAAATTAACAAAGGGTTAAAGATTTCCTTCTTTAACCTCTTTTTTATCCATAATCCTATCATATAAGTAGCTAAGGTTAACGTAAACCCAAAAAAAATTGAGGAGGTAAGTGTTTGTGTCATTTTCCCTGCCTTTTTAAAATTATATCTGTAATTTTACCGCTTATGCCCATAACCAAGGCAGTTACAACTACGGTTGAAAGCACTATTGCCGCAAGCATGGGCAATAGATTTTCGGTGTTGTTGATTATTCCAACGCCGGCGGGAATAAACATTATGCCCATTATTGCAATAAAAAAATTAGCAGTATCTTCAATCTTTTCCAGCTTTACTATTTTAAAACAAAGCAGACAGAAAAGTAATATTAATCCATATATTCCGGAAGGAATTGGCAACGGTAAAAAAACCTTTATTAGCTCGGCAATAAAGGTTATAAGCATAATAATAGCTAACTGTTTTATATATTTCATCTCAGCTCAATGATATCTATTGGTATATTTTAAATCTACTATTCCATTATACTGCATGGTAGATATGAGTTTTAATTTTTGCAAGGATATATTATCAAAAAGATTTGTTCCAGCTCCAAGAATGGTTGGAATAATTGTTATGTTATATTCGTCTATTAAACCTTGTTGCAATGCCATGGTTACAAGGCTGGCACCGCCACACAGCCAGATATTACCACCATCATTTTTTCTTATATCTGCTAACAACTTAGTTAAATCGCTATCGGTGAAAATAATGTTATCGGTATTTTCTATGCTATTATGTGTGATAACATAACTTTGCTTATCAGCATATACCCAGTTGTTAGGTGATAGCTCGGTAACTATCTGTTGATAGGTTTTATAACCCAATACAACGGTGTCAATACTGCTATAAAAATCATGGTAGCTTCCCATCGATTCAGGCTCGCTACCATCACCTACAAGCCAATCAACACTGCCGTTTGAATCAGCAATGTAGCCATCTAAACTCATAGCAATATATAGAATTAACTTTCTCAATAGAAATTACTCATCCTTTCATAAGAAGGGTTATTCTATCCTGAATGCACAAAAATCCTACCTCAGGGTCATCGGTGTCCTTTACACAATCTTCCAAAGGACATAGTGCGTCACCGGTGCGATTTTTGATGGTTTCAACTAGCTCAACATAGTGATAATCAATTTTGTGTTTTTCTAATACCTTGATTGCAGTTTGGCTCATAAGCAATCCGTGAACAGCACGAACTTCAAATTTAGCTAGCAACAAAGCAGCTGCTTTACCAATTACCTTATCAATCACTACAGCTTTTTTTAGCAATGCGGGGTTTTCTCTAATTACCCGCATTATCGGTTTTACCCCAATGCCACTATCCTGATAAATAACAATATCGTTATCTGCAATAATAAAGGTTGCAGAGTTGTTTTTAATTAAATCATACAGATTGTTCGGCACGCACAACCCCTTTTAATACTTTTACTAGTATAGGAATAAAAATAATCTGTATAGCAATGCCCGGCAATCCTGTTATAACTGCTGTTAGCACAGAAGCAGCCTTTGTAAAAGACTCCATTCCCAAGATATCTGTTAGGAAGTAAAGCGTAACCAGATAACCCAAACGACCTATAATCATGCCTCCTAACAAGCTGATATAGTTGTTAAACTTGAACTTGTTGCTAAGTAATCCACAGCTAAATCCATATAAACCAAGCTCAACCAACATGATGGGTAACATAATTGCACCAGGCATTCCGGTTAGCATAAACGAAAGCGTTGGTATTGTAACGCCGAGTATAACCCCAATTACAGGTCCGTATAAAAAGCCGATTAATATTACAGGTATATGCATAGGTAATAATACGGTTCCCGGTATGCCGAAGGCATGGCCTGTAACATATGGAAGAATAATTCCGAGGGCAAGGAAAAGTCCAAGCGTTGTAATGTCTTTTGTTTTAAGCATTTTAACCTCATATAATAATTATAATAAATTAATTATACAATACAAAGCTGTAAAAAGCAACGGTTAGATTGTTATTTGTTTTTCTAAAACTTTACCTATTAATAGTGCACCAATTGTAGTAATAATCAATTCGGGAAGCATGTATGAACCGTTATAAACTATATTATAAAACATATATAGTGAATCGCCGCTAAAAATTCCTAGTGCCCATTCACCCATTCCACCCATGGTATCAACTTGTGATTGAGCATACTCGATGCTTTTCCATAAAAAATTACCACTTAGAAGGTGGCTGATATAACGCAAGAACATCACGAAGACAGTTCCAACCGCCATGGCCATAGCCGTTTTTTTAATTCTATTTTTAAAAATACCACCCAAGCCGATTACTGTGTACGGCAGTAGGTAATCTAACAACAGAGATAATATTACCATAAAAGCTGATGTGCCGGCAGAGTAAAATCCACCTGTAATAAGCTGTATCAAGCTAAAAACAAAACCTGATAATAGCCCCCATTTTATGCCATGCTTATAACTGATAATTATTATTGGCAACATACTACAAATAGTGACACTCCCACCGTTTGCCCATAAGCCTTCAAATTTAGGAAATATGCTTAAAACGCTAGCGATAGCGACCAATACTGCGGACTCTACAAGTGTTTTAGTTCTAGTGTTCATGTTTACCTCCATAAAAAAACGACTGCGGATAATAACGCAGTCGTAAAAGCAAATTTTAAACTTCCTACGCCGGCATTATCCGGATCAGGTTTAAGGGTTCGCATAAAATGCATCTCAGCCAAAGGCACCCCTGTTCTGTGAAATATATTATAATATAAAAATAAAATCGTGTCAAGCGTAAATCATCTTGAAGATAAAAATAAAGATGTTTTGACATATACCAGCCACCGGCAAACAATCCGGTACCCGCAAAGGTTAGCTTATTTTTTAGTTATAGTTTAAAATATATTGTCATTTTTTTTACGTTGTGGTATGCTTAGTTTGAAAAAACATCCTAAAAAGGAGCCGTTGTGACATTTGATATTGTGGTTACAGTTGATAGAACCGAGGAAATTGATGCTTTAATCAACTCTTTAATTAGTACCGGCAGAGCAACAGACATAAACCTTGCACTGGTGTGTAAAGACGGAGCAATACCGACTAATGTTGATAGAATAAATTTAGATTTTGCCGGTGTTAATATAGTAGAGAGCGGTGAAGATTACGGTGTGCGTAAAAATATTGGTGCAGCAATCGGAAGCGACGAGTATATAATTTTCTTTTCGGACAGCATTGAAGTATATCCTGACTTTTTTAACTGTTTAGAGAAGAATATTAATATGTATGATAAAGATATAGCAGCTTTTGAATGCCGTATGTTACCATATGAAACCGGTCAGTATTTTAATCCTGTTACATTGCAGACAGAGATAGCTGATTTTAGAGCGGTTGTAGCTAGGCGTAATGTTTTTGCTTCCTGTGGTGGATTTGATAAAAAATTCACTGGAAAATTATGTGATGCCGACATATGTTTTAGAATAACAGGAAAAGGATATAAAATTGTTTATATGCCTGATTGCAATGTTAATATTGCCGGTGAAGACAGCTCCATGAGCAAGAAATATATAGATTCGGTTTGTGGACTGTTATTACTAAAATATAAATATAGTAGTATTAAGGAAATAATTAATGGATACAAAGTTTTTTTCAGTTCAGTTAAAAACCCTGTTCATTTTGATAATGTGAGAAAAATGCTGCTTAAGGGTTTTGTTAAGCAGCTAAAATATATTCCGGGAGCTTTTTGCTTTAGGTTTATACAGCATGAAGTGTTTAAAAACAGTATCAGCAATCTTGATAAGGTTTTTTCGTTAGTGAGACTCTCGCATGAACAAGTTATGCTAGATAACGATATTAAGGTAAGCGTTGTTGTTCGAACCTTCAACCGTTCTAAATTTATTGTTCGTGCACTAAAATCACTTGAAAATCAAACATATAAAAACATAGAGATATTAGTTTGTGAAGATGGAATAGAGATGTCAAGAGATGTTGTTTTTAGCAAGTTTTCACATCTGAATATAAAATATTTATGCGATGGAGTTAAAAAAGGGCGGAGTAGAAACGGTAACTTAGGACTTGCTGCAGCTACAGGAGAATGGTGTTTTTTTCTTGATGATGATGATTACCTATATCCTGAACACGTAGAATGTATGCTTTCACAGACAATTAAATATCCCAAAGCAGAGGTGATTTTGGGGAGTGCTGTTGCGGCTTTTTATGATAACAGTAATGATGAACTTATAAGGCTTGAACCCATGGTTTTTGATAGGATAGACATTTTTACGATGTGCCAAAAAAGCAGAATTCCCATTCAAACTGGAATGTTTAAGCGGGAGCTGTTTTTAAGGTGTGGCGGTTTAGAGGAGAAGTTAGACGCTCATGAAGATTGGGCAATGTGGCTAAAGTTTTACAAAAACGCTAAGTTCAGCGGTAATAACTCAGCAGATATAAAAAGAATTACATCGGTGTTTGTTCAGGACAGCGATGAAGCCGTGATGCAACAAAGAGAGAAAAACTATGCAAAATATAATGAAGCTTTCATTAACGACAAGAATCTTAATTTTAATATAACCTTAGCCGAACTAAGACGTTATTATACCGATGTTTTAAGAGATGTAGAACATCTTTATAATAATAACAAGTTATCCGAGTTTCTCGAAGAAAAAAATAATTGATTTTGTTAGAACATTTAGATTGGCTAAAAAAATATATTGATAACTATTGACAAAACAGATAACATATAATATACTTAACGTAAGTTAGATGTAACTAACTAACGCTTCGTTTTGATATTTTTTTAACAGGAGGTTAGCTTAGACTAACGCAAAGCGGTTGAGCAACTAAAGTTGCACACAAGCCTAACCGGAAGGGGAAGAAAGATGAGTATTGCAATTATTGGTGGTAACGAGCGTATGGAACGTCGTTATAAAGATCTATGTAAGGATTATGACTGTAAGGCAAAGGTATTTACGACCCCACAGGGAATCAAAAATAAAATAGGTAGCCCAGACATGATAATTCTATTTACTAACACGGTATCACATAAGATGATCCACATGGCTTTAACATCGGTAGATCAAGATAAAGCAGTTATAGTAAGGTCGCATTCTAGCTCGATGGCATCCTTGAAAGAAATTTTAAGTACACACGTTTCTTAAGTCAGGGGCGATATGTCGACAGAGTTAATTATAAAACACTGTTCACCTACGTTGGCAGGGTTAAAAATAGGAAACTTGTTTAGCTGTAATTATAACGACTATAATGAGCTAAATAATACTATGGGATTCTTTAACGGCTTGCTTAATTGCAAGGGTGTTTATCTTGTTGTTCTAAGATGTGCCGGTGGTAGGGCACTTATATATGTTTATCGTAAAAATCGCGTTGAAAGTATCTTGAAGGACGTGAAGGTTCAAAACTTTTTAGCATTATATGGGTATAGCGATTTTTCGTTAGAGGCCTGCCTTGATTTACTGGGTGAACACCTTGATAACAAAGAATTTCCTCATGAAATTGGGGTGTTTTTAAGTTATCCGCTCCCTGATATTCTAGCATTTATAGAAAATAAGGGGAAAAATTACTTAGCGGTAGGATGCTGGAAGGTTTACACAGATACTGAAAAGGCAGAGAAAACTTTTGCCAGATATAAAAAATGTACCGAGGTTTATCAAAAGAAGTTGTCACAAGAATTTGATATTGCCCGACTAACGGTGGTCGGATAATTATAGTATTTAATGAAGGAGAATGATTATTATGAGTAAAATCGCTGTTGTTTATTGGAGTGGAACCGGTAATACCGAGATTATGGCCGGCAAGGTTGTTGAAGGTGCAAAGGCTAAAGGAGCTGAAGTAGATTTATTTACAGCATCAGAATTTTCTGCCGATAAGCTTGCTGATTATGACGGTTTAGCATTAGGTTGTTCCTCTATGGGCGCCGAGGTGTTGGAGGAAGCAGAATTTCAACCAATGTGGGACTCTATAAAGGATAGCATTTCAGATAAGAAGGTTGTGCTTTTTGGTTCTTATGGTTGGGGAGATGGCGAATGGATGAGAAACTGGGAAGAAGAGGCTGGTAGTGTTGTTGTAGAGAGTTACATTTGTAACGAAACGCCGGATGCCGACGCTGAAGCAGCTTGTATTGCACTTGGCGAAAAATTAGTATAATTTAGTAGTATGCTTGATGATATTAACAAAAATATTCTTTTAGAGTCAAGACTATTACTTTTAGCAGGGACAATGAGCGAAAAAGAGATTGCAAAATCTCTTTTCGTTTCTGAGACCCATCTGAGAAATTTATACAATAGATACTTAGGGGCTCCGCCAAAACGGTATATTAAAAAAGTTAAATTAAAAAAAGGCGAGACACTATTAAGGATTACAGGACTAAATGTTAGCGAAATTTCATACCGTCTTGGATATATTAACGCTAGCAAGTTCTCTGAAGATTTTAAAAGAGCATTTAATTTTACTCCAACGCAATATCGAGAGAACATTGTCGTTTTGGGGTAGACATTGTGCTTTTAAAGTGTTATAATATAATACCAAATTAAATTTGTAGGTGGTTTATGTTTAACAATATCAGAAAAGAGCACAAAATAATATTTGCAGTAGGTGCAGTAGCGGGTGCAGCGCTAATTTCTTTTTTAAGAACAAAGTCTGCTCGTGAATTGGCAGTTAAGGGATTGGCAAACGGAATAATTGCGAAAGACAATATTATAGAAGAAATTACTAATATCCGTGAGGAGGCAGACGATATCTGCAACGAGGCGAAAGCTGTCGCAAAGGCCGACTGTGAGAGTCCCGAAGTTTAATAGGGTAGCATATGAAATATTTTATTGTATGTGACCGTTTAGACCGCGTTAGGGTAAGATTTGGAAAATATGTATTAGACAAGGAGCAGTGCTATGGAATAGCCGAACTGCTCCTTTCTTTACATGGTGTGAATGATGTAAAGGCTAATTATCTTAATGGCTCAGTTCTGATAGAATTTAACGATAACGGTGCAAAAGAAGACGTTTTAAATTTTCTTTCAAACCTAAAGCTTTCAGATATTAAAGCTGCTTTGCCAAACGAAGGACAGCAGACTGATTTAATTGAGCAAAACTTTAAAAGAAAGGTTTTGTGGCACTGCACAAAGCATCTTCTACGTTATCTTTTTATGCCAAGTGTAATTCACAGGTTTTATGTTTGGTATCGTGCATTTAAGTTTTTGAGACTGGGGTTAAACTCACTGTTGAAAAAACAGATAAATGTTGAGGTTTTGGATGCGACTGCTATTCTAACCTCGCTTTGCTGTGAAAATTACTCAACTGCTTCTTCAACTATGTTTTTGTTAAATTTGTCAGATATATTGATGGATTATTCAAACATGAGAGCTAAACATGCATTAGCACAAAGCTTGGCCCTAAAGGTAGACACTGTATGGCTTGTAAGGGGTGGTGTTGAAGTTTCTGTAGCACTTAACGATGTTAAGATTAACGACATAATTCGTGTTCGTAAAGGCAGTGTGATTCCTGTTGATGGTAATATTGTTTGTGGAGATGCAGTTATTAACGAGGCTACCATGACAGGAGAAGCTATCGCTGTTCACAAATCAGTTACAGGCACAGTTTTTGCAGGCACAGTTTTAGAGGATGGTGAAATAGATATCGAGGTGTTGAGCCTCAAAAATGATTCAAGAATAGCAAAGATAATTGACTTAATTGATACCGGAGAGAAGGAAAAAGCTCAAATCCAGGGTAATGCAGAACGGCTTGCAGATGAAATTGTACCGATGAGTTTCAGCCTGTTTGTAGCAACCCTTATATTAACTCAGAACATATCTAGAGCTTTATCGGTGCTTATGGTTGATTTCTCCTGTGCTATAAAACTAACCACACCTATTACGGTTATCTCTGCATTAAAAGAAGGTGTGGGTGAAGGAGTGCTTGTTAAGGGTGGTAAATTTCTTGAAAAACTATCTCTTGTAGATACTGTTGTTTTTGATAAAACCGGTACCCTAACAAATGCAGTACCAAAGGTTTCAAAAATCATACCTGTTAATGAGCGTTACACCAAGGATGTTATCTTAAGAATCGCAGCATGCCTAGAGGAACATTTTCCACACAGTGTTGCTGCTGCTATCGTTTCACAAGCGAAGCTTCAGGGTCTACATCACCCAGAAGATCACGGTAAGGTTGAATATGTTGTTGCCCACGGTCTTGTTAGCACATATAATGGGCGGAGTGCCATAATTGGAAGCCGACATTTTGTTGTAGAGGACGAAGGGGTTTTATTTCCAGCTGAAAAGGAGGAGAGCATACTGTCTGCCATTGGTGGTGACAGTGCTGTTTATCTTGCCATAGATAACGAGCTTGTTGGAATTATCTGTGTAAACGACCCTCCTAGGGATGATGCAAAACACACTGTCGACCTTCTTCGAGCTGAAGGTATAAAAGAAATAATAATGATTACCGGTGATGGAGAGAGCAGTGCCCAATATGTATCACAGCTAATAGGGCTTGATGGGTTTTACTCGCATGTGCTACCCGATGGAAAGGCAAAAATTATTGAAACGCTTAAAGAACAAGGGAAAACTGTTCTTATGGTGGGAGACGGTATAAATGATACACCTGCCCTTTCTTGTTCAGATGTATCGTTAACACTTAACGGTTCTTCCGACATAGCACGAGAGGTTGCAGATGTAACTCTAATGAGTGAAGATTTAACCAAAATTATTATTGCAAGAAAAATCGGCATAGAAATGATGAAGAAAATAGAACGACAGTATAGTTTTATTGTTTTATTTAATGCAGCACTTATTGGTCTTGGAATATTTGGAGTTATTTCAGCCAATAACTCAGCTTTACTACACAATGCATCAACTATTGCTCTAACCGGTCTTTCTACAAGGCCGGTGCTGAAAGATAAGAATAAGAAGTTGGAGAAAGAGGATGAGACAGCATAAAGTTTGGGGATATTTAGCCCTTTTTTGCATGGTAATGTGCATATTTACAGGAATGAAACATCGATAGAAAAATACAGCTCACTATACTTGTTGATATGTGAGCTGCATAATTTTAATGTATATAACTAAAGCAATTCTGCGGTAGCAGGGTTGGTGATAGCTGTGAGCAGTTTATTTAAAAATAGCGCTCTACAAGGAGAGCAAAATTATTAAGATTGATGGAGATAACGAGTTATTTTTAAAAATTAAAGGCGAAATAATTCTAAGTTTACCATTTAAAATTGGTATGTTTGCAGATGCATTTTTTATTACAAAGCTGTATTTTTCATGCTTTTTGGAAAAGGAAGTAAGAAACCGGCAGAAGCCCACATAAACCACGGCATAATGAAAAATTAAAGAAGAGCAATATGTTGTTAAAAATTATTTTACTATAGGTGCTATGTAAAGGTTACACTGGTTGAAAATAACGTAACCAACTAAATAGTAAGGCTGTTACTTTTTATAGGTGTAGTTTTATAACCTTAGGAGTTAGCTTGATAGCAAATGGATTTTAGATAAAAGCAATAAACTATATAACCTATAGGCTTTGGCTAGGTGCAACCTGGCTTATTTGTGTAAATTAATTGGCAGATTCACCAATAAACAGTTCCAATACTATACAGTTAAATAGATCATAAAAATTAAAAAAATATCATTTGTTGAACAATCTATTCGATAATATCAAATATGAATTTCAAGGTAGCAGATATATAGATGCCTTAAATCTGCCGGAGTTATGAAAAGAAGTATAGGGGATATTGCCTATACTTCTTTCGTGTGACGCATTATTAAAAGATTATTAGTTCTTACCGCAGAACTTATAGTATTGATATGCTATATTAGCCGACAAAATTAATCAACAAGAATTTTTTATAAACCCCATGTACCTTTACGAAAGCACCCAGTTCATGCTGTCGTTTTGCAGTGATATCATACGTGAGTATTGCGGTGAAGCTTTAATTAATTCACCATGAGTTCCCATTGCTGACACCTTGCCGTCCTTAAGCATAACAATTTTATTTGCCCCTGCTATGGTGCGCATACGATGCGCTATAACGATAACTGTTTTTTGCTTGATTAACCTTGATATTGCTTGCTGTACTGCACTTTCACTTTTAATATCTAACGATGATGTAGCTTCGTCTAGCAATACTATCGGAGCATCCTTTAATAATGCTCTTGCTATGGAAAGTCTCTGTCTTTCACCACCAGAAAGATTAGAGCCGTTTTCACCAATTAGGGTGTTGTAGCCTTCTGGTAGTCGCTCTATAAACTCGTGGCACCTAGCCTCCTTAGCGGCGGTAATAACATCCTCGTCGCTAGCACCTTTTCTCCCAATTCGAATGTTTTCCATAACAGTATTGTTAAATAATGTAACATCCTGGAATACTATAGATATATCCTTAAGTAGCATCTCAGGATCAACACTACAAACATCCTGTCCGCCAATTGTAATGTTGCCGCTGTTAACATCCCAAAATCGTGCAGCAAGCTTCATTGCAGTTGATTTTCCGCCCCCCGAAGGACCTACAAGTGCGGTGATTTCACCCTGCTTTGCAGTAAAGGAGACACCATTTAAAACCGTTTCGCTTGTATCATATGCAAAATTAACGTTGTTAAAGTTTATGTCGTAACCTTTTGGGGTTAACTCGTCATCGCCCTTTTGAATTTTTGTGCTTTGAAACTCCTTCATTCTTTCAACACTTTTGAGTGACATAAAGATAGCCACTAGGTTAATTAGAGCGCCTGCGAGAGGATCGTATATTCTGGAAGCAACCATCAAAAATGCAAGAAAGGTAAGCAATGATATTTCACCACCGGCAAGTAGAGATACGCCAACAAGCATAGTTGTTGCAATTCCAAGCTTTAAAATCATCTGGGAAAGTGTTACGAACAAGCCGGCTATGAACTCGGCTTTAACTAATGTTTTTTCATAAACTGCTAAACGACTATCCACCTCATTTAGGTGCTTTTGCGTACGGTTGTTGGCTTTAATATCCTTAACATTTTCGATACACTCCTGGATTTTGTTAAGGCAGGATAGCATAATGTTCTTAGTCTTGATAACATATAAATCCTGTAATTTCTTTGATAAAAAACAAAGGAGAAAGGATAGCGGAATTACCCATGTTAGTGCTAATGCTAGCCTTACATCAAAAGCAAATAACCCCAGCCCAACTACCAAAGTTGAGATAATAGAACCTAAAAAGCTGGGTATGAAATGAGAGAAAGCTGTCTCCATTGATGTAACATCACTGAGGATAGTTGTGGTTAAATCAGAAAGGTCTTTTTTTCCAAAGAAGGAAAGAGGTAGTTTACGTAAAGACTCGGCAAGAGATACCCTCATGTTTGCGCTTTCATCGTATGCTCCTACATAGCTTGAGTTATACTGGAAATAATATGCCAAGAGTAGGAGAATAAAAAACATAATGGAGAAGCCAACATAGGTAAGAACGGTGTATACTGGTGGTTCACCTTCTAAAACCGGCAATAAAGTATCGCGGATAAAATAAAATGAAATTGAACTTATTGCCATAATCATAATATTGATGAGAACGGTTAAAGCACTTGCATTAAGCAAATCCTTTGCGCCCCCATCAGACAGTGCAAACAATTTTTTTAGATAATTTTTCATTATGCTGTCACCTCACTTTCATTCCAGATAAATGCACGGTTATATTCATTCCACATCTCCTTGTATATACCGTTCATTTTGATTAGTTCTTCATGAGTGCCGCTCTCCTTAACTTGTCCTTCATCTACCAGGAAAATACAGTCAGCATTTTGAACTGTAGATAGACGGTGGGCAATCATTAAAACTGTTTTTCCCTTGGTAAGTTTGTTGAATGCCAGCTGAATTTCATGCTCATTTTCGGGGTCTGTAAAGGCTGTAGCCTCATCAAGCAATACTATCGGAGCATCCTTTAAAATGGCTCGTGCTAGCGCAATTCGTTGAGCCTCACCACCGGAGAGATAAACACCTTTTGTGCCGTAAATGGTGTCGAGACCATTAGGTAACTTGGCTATAATGTCGTCGCAACGTGCTGCAGATAAAGCCTTTTCTATCTGCTGTGGTGTAGCATCTGGATTCCCTTCTTTAAGATTTTCAAGGATACTAGATTTATAAAGGTTTGTGCTTTGAAAAACAAATGATATACTTTTCATTAAATCACTTTCAGATATATTTTTTACATCGATACCCCCAATTTTAACCGAGCCACTATCTACATCCCAAAAACGAGGAATAAGAGTAGCTAATGTGGATTTACCGCCACCGGATGGGCCCACCAAGGCAACGGTAGAACCCTGCTTAATATTAAGGTTAATTCCAAAAAGTGTTTGGGTTTCGCAAAGAGGGTATTTAAAGGAGATATTTTCCATTGAAATATCAAAGTTAGTTGGGGTTTTTGGTGCGGTGGGGCTAGCAATCGGCTTTTCATTTAATAGTTCTTCAACCCTTAAAACTGCATCACTAGCCATTAAGGTAACCTGGCTGACCCACATAATTTTCATTAACATCATAGAGCAGGTAGGAGAAAAAAGCAGGTAAAAGAAAAAGTTTAAAAAGAACTGCTTTGGATCGGCCTCTCCACCAATCATTAATATTGAACCCAAAATAAGAAATATAGGGGTGCTAGCAAGAAATGTTTGAAACAACACCATTGGTTTACGAGCGCTATAGGTGAAATCTATAACATAATTACGATAGCTTAATATTGTGTCATGAAATCTTTTGAAAGAGAATATACTTTGATTAAATGTTTTTACCACAGGTATGCCTCTAACATACTCTGTTGCTTCGTTATTCATGTCTTCAAGCGCTGTTTGATATTGTTTAACCCTTTCAGCGCGGTTGCCGCCCATGGTTACAGACATGGCAATAAAACCTAAAACTATAGATATAAGACTTATTAAGCCTAGTCTCCAATCAAAAATAGCAAGAATTGCCAAAACACAAACAGGAGTTACAAATGCTCCAACCATATCCGGAAGCTGGTGAGATAAATATGCTTCGGTAGCAGCAGCACTGTCGTTAATAACTCGACGAAGTTTGCCGCTACCGGTATTGTTAAAAAAACCGAGTGGAAGCTTCATCATATGTGAAATTGAGGCGTGGCGCATGTTTCGGGCAATTCTAAATGAAGCCACATGGGTACAAAGGAGTGCAGCAGTATACACTGCCATTGCGGCCAAAGCGAAGATTACAGCAAGTATAGCATACCGACGCACGCTATCAGTTAAAACAAACTCAGGGTATAGTTCAATAATCTCACTTACCCCCAGCCAGATAAAAATAATCGGCAGTAATGTAAGAAGTGCGCTAACTCCCGAGAGTACCATGCCAAGAATTGTAAGATATTTAAATCCTCCGGCAAATTTAAACAGCTTTTTTAAAAGTGGTTGTTGCTTTACTTTAGCATTTTCCATTAAAACATTTCCTTTCTAAATATTAAAGTTAGTTTTCACTAACTTATTAACAAAAAATATAGGGCTACAAACCCAATATTTCTTTCACCCCTGCGTAGTAAAACCGATGGACTTTATCCATATATTCAAAGGCTTCTCTTTTTGATAAATTATGGCTTATTGCTTCTAACATGTTATTGATTCCGGAAGTAGCCATTACATGAACAAAAAACAGATTGATGCGGCTAAATTCAAAGTTTTGACCTTTTAACATTTTTAATGAAGACTCTTCCTCAATCTCAATAAGCTTGTCGATATAATTTTCAAAGCCTGAGCCTACACTATGAAAAAATATTAACTTAACCTCATCTAGGTGATTATACATATACTCAAAAACTAAGTCGCTTGCATCTATCATAGACTTGTTAGAATCATAACTTTCAAGCTGAAAAGTAGGGCTTGTTTCGCAATGTGCCTCTTTAAAAAGAGATAGCAACTCTGCTGCAACATCAGCAACTAATGTGTTAAACAACATTTCTTTGTTGCTGAAATGATTGTACATTGCCCCGGTAGTAACCTTAGCATTCTTTGCTATTTCACGAATATTAGCATGGTTATAGCCTTTAAGCAAAAATTCTTCTTTTGCACAGGCTAGTATTCTATCTCTTGTTAAATCAGATGAGTAACTCAAATTATCACCATATAAGTTAATACTTAACATGTTGTTTTAATAACACAGTTATCTTTAGTAACTATGTTATCATATGTGTTTAAATATGTCAATATTATATTAATAAATTTTTATGACTCAGGTAGTAATATCCGTTAAAGAATATTGCAAATGAATTTAGACAATAAAAAAAGATTCAAACCTAAATTAATTAACTTGGTTCAAATCTTTTAATTTGCAACAGTATATTATAATGCTTTTTCATTTATAAAATTTGCTACTATCTCGATATATCTATCACAATTCACCATTAATGAAAGATGCCCGCCCTCTAGGTCAGTTACAAGGGTCGGTGCAGGCATTATGTCTACCAAAGCCTGCTTAACATCATCGTTAAATGTTTTATCATCATCCGAAAGTATTAATAACACCTTATCATTAAGATAATTAAATTCAGCTTTTTTCATCCCCTTGTGATTTATCATATCTATCAGCAGGTTTAGCATATGCATTTCATATGATTTAGTTATTATCTGTTCCATTATGGTGCATAACTCTTTTAAAATTAGTTTTTCCTGCTCGTTATATTCTGACGCATATTTTTTTAATATAGTCTTTGTTATAGTTTTTTTGAACATGCCGATAGGAGCCATCTTTAACATTTTTTTGCCTTTTTCTGTTTTTTTCAGCATATCAAGAAGTGAATCGAAAGCGGCTTTGCTCATATCTTCAGATAGGCATCCGGTGTTTGATAGAATTAATCCCTGTGTTACCTCAGGGTGTTTTTGCGCCATAATCTGCGCAATAAATCCTCCAAGAGATTGCCCCACAAACCATGCCTTAATATTTTTGGCTTTTAATAGCTCGCTTATTGCCTCGGTAAGCAGTTCGTTTGTAGGGTAGCTTTCTGGGAAATCAAAGGTAATAACCGAAAAAACCTTGGCTAGCTTTTCGAAATGAGAATAAATTAAATCCGACAATCCAATGCCACCAACCAGCAGCACTAGTGTTTCAGAAGAGTTCTCGTTTATATAGTGGCGGTATTTAAAATCGCTGCCACATATTTTAGCTGTGATAATCGGATGATTTTTACAAAATGAAAGATAAGATTCCATTAAATTAGCCCTCTATTTTATTGTTTTTACAAAAAAGCTGAAATAAACTATATGAAATACCCATACAAAAAATAGTGTAATTTGCCCTACAGGCACATTAGACATCATAATAAAACCAATACTCATTAATATTGTAACCATAATTATTATCTTGATTTTAGTTTTCTGAGTCATGCCCTGACCTTTTACATAGCTCTCAAGATTATTTTTATATAGTTTAGTACCTTTAAACCAATTATCAAGTTTTTCACTGCTTTTGCCAAAACATATCGCTGCTAATAGTAAAAACGGAAAAGCTGGGAGTAATGGTAGTACTGCGCCTATAGCGCCCATAGCCAATCCAATACAGCCGATAGTTATAAAAATCACCTTTTTTATTTTCATCTTTTTTTCCCTATTGTATGTAATATGTGTTTAATTGCAATTATTGGGTGATAAAAAATCATGATAGGTCCCGAATATCGCATAACATTTTTAATTTTGCTCCTCATTTCAGGTTTGTAGCAATGAACCTTACAGTTTGAACAAAATGATTTTGTTTCCTTGAAAGGACATTTTTCTGCACGGTTATTGGCATAGTTTAACAGCTCGTTGCACTCGACACAAAGCGAGGCATAGTGATGCACCTTCTTACAATAGAGCGATATCATCAGCTTTACCGTCTGCTTTTCTTGTTGCAGTTTATTCATGTTCTCTTTAGTTGAAGAGTGGTTATCGCTGTTTTTCTTCATATAAAATGGTACTACCTTTTTATTTTAATAATATAAACACATAAGCACTATTTATTGCATAATCGTTTATGGTATTACATAAATGGCTATATTCGAATGAATTAAAATGATTCTTGTTAATGCCTTTTAAGAGTATAGGTGTATTATCGCAACTATAAAATATAAGACTTTATTGCTTATCAATAAGGTAACGATTAGCAGTTGCTTATATCAATTAAGCTCACCTTTTTGTTTCGCTGAAAAAGTTAAACAGAGTAAAGCTTTTATCACCGATAGCCATAGCTGGTTTTATACTAGGTTAGCAATCGCTAACTTAGTATAAAATAGCATATTAATGAAAATTTGTCAAGCGGATAGTAAAGGGTTATAATTGAGCTGTTTTGTATGTTATTTGCTATTGCGGCTTATATAATTGACATTTTTTACAAACATAAGTATAATGATATATGAAACAAATTTACAAGGATGATTATGAAAGTAGAAATACTTATTATATTATTTAATATATTTTTTTTCTTTACAAACCTTCTTTATATAGAGTTGGTTGAAAGAATTTTTTCTGTTAAAAACTCAAAGTACAAGATAGGTTTTTTTGCAGTAACAACAAGCTTAGTTGGCACCGTTATGCTAGTTTTTTTTGGAAGCATGTCGTCGCTGGGTTACACCATTATGCTGGTAGTTTATGCAATTACTGTAATGAGTTTTTACCGAAAAATATCGGTGATGACAAGATTATGTTGCGTTTTTGTTTTCAATCTTCATATTATGTTTTCCCGTGCCATGATAACATCAATTATTTCTATTATTAGCGGAAAGGATATTATAGATTTATCCAGAAATAATACCAGCTTTTGGTTAATACTAATACTAACCTCGATTTTAACAACTGTAATAACATTTATTATGTTAAAATTATTACCAAGAAAATATTTAAAACTCATAGGTGAGAGGACAGATCATCTGATACTCTATTTTGCGTTGCTGCTATTGTCTAATCTTTACATGATTGTTAACGGGAATGTATATATACATGATATTGAGTATGAATGGTTGCCCATACACCAGATAGTTGCAGCAGTTACAACACTAGCATCCACCTATGTTGGTGTTTTTGCTCTTGTAGGTTTTGATATGTTAAAAGAGCGTAGAGAAACGCTGGAGCAGGATGCAATATATAAAAGTGTTATTAAGAGTAGATCGTTGTTTATGCTTGAAATTAACTGCTCAAAGGATTTGATAATAAGGTTTTTAGAGCGAGGAGAGCAGCAACCGATTCCACAGATGAGCTATTCGAAATACACTCGAGCACTGTTTGCGAAATGGGTGTATGAAGAAGATTATGATGCTGTATGCCGTCATGAGTCTATAGAAAATATTATATCTCAATATCATATCGGAAATACCGAAATCACCTCTGAATTCAGGGTAATACTAGATGAAGGCGAGTACAGGTGGATTCGATCATTAATCAGCATGAAAAAGGATGTAGAAACAGGGGATGTAATTGCAATTATTGCTACCCTAGATGATATACACGAAGCCAAAACTAAAGAAATTGACTTAATGCAACAAGCGGAAATCGACCCGTTGGTAGGAGTTCTTAATAAAATTGCTACCGAAGCGCATATCAATAAACAGATAAAGGTTGATAAATACGGTGCACTTTTCATGATAGATCTTGACAATTTTAAGGGAATAAATGATAACTTTGGCCATGCATACGGAGATGAAGTTTTAAAGGGGGTAACCGCTGAAATAGCCAAAAGATTTAGAAACCATGATATTATTGGTCGTGTTGGTGGAGATGAATTTATTGTTTTTTTAGTTGGCGCTGTTGGTAAGGCTCGCATTCTTGAAAAAGCAAAGGCGGTTTGTGATGCGTTAAATAAGGTGTATCGCAAAGATGGTACAGAGGTGGAGATTTCCTGTAGTTTAGGAATTGCCATAGCGCCATCACATGGTGTTAGCTTTAATTCATTATATCAAAAGGCAGATATAGCCATGTATGAATGTAAAAACAATACTAAAAACGGATATGTGGTTTATTCAACTGAGCTTGAATCTCAAAACTCAAAATAATAGAGTGTTACAATTAATTAACATAGTGGTGTTATTGATATCTATTCACAAATAAAAAGGTCCGTAATATATCGGTACAAACAACATCCTTAAGTTAGATTTTAGCTCTAACTTAAGGATGTAATTACAGCGACATTACGGTCTAATATATCATTATTTTAAACCAAAGGCAGCAAATAGTAATTTAATAATAGTTAGTATAGAAATTCTGCTGCATAAAATAGGAACAACAATTAAGCGTGTTGTAAGGGTTAAATGGTTTGCATTATTAGGTTGTTTTCACAGCCAAGATCAGTTATATCTTCTTCAAGATGCGTTACTATAATAACGGTTTTATTAGCTGTATACTTTTTTGTTAATGAAATAGCAAGTTGCCTTGTATTATCATCAAGGCCTTTAAAGGGTTCATCCATTAAAACAATATCAGCATTTGAGAGTATAGCTCGAAGAATTGCTACGCGGCGTTTCATGCCCCCTGACAAGGTCGAAACAGGGCAATCGATTGATCCGTCTAGTCCGATATGCTTTAAGGATGATATTATTTCTTCTCTCGGTCTATTAGTGGTAATGGATAGGTTAACAATGGCAGAAAGATTTTCACAAAGTCTATCCTCCTGAAAAATGGAAACTATTTTCTTACCATCAATCCCATAAATTTTTCCGCTATCAGCTTCTTCAAGTCCCAACATAATTCTAAATAGTGTGGTTTTACCCCATCCTGATGGTGCCATTATGCTGCTCATTTTATTAAAAGGAAATTCCGCGCTAAAATTCTCAAGAACTCTTTTTTCTCCATAAGACTTGAAGAGTTTATCAATCTTTATTTTCATGGTAGTTATCCTTTTTCTAATAATCGATTTAGCTTACGTAATGCTACCAAGAACAGTTTTTCAAAAAGAGTTGAGATAATAACTATAACAACTGTCCATGCAAGTAATGATGAGGTGTCTAAAAAAATCTTTGCGGAAAATAAATTTTCGCCAATTGAATTATCCGGCGTTCCAATAACCTCGGCGGCTACCCCTGATTTCCAGCTAAGACCAAGCGAAATTTTAACCGCCGATATCAAAAATGGGTATACCTGAAAAAAATAGATATAGCGTAATTTCCTTAATGGTGTTATTCTATAAATTGTTGCCATCTCCAATAAGTTCGTGTCTATTCTACGTATGCCCTCCAAAACATTGGTGTAGATAATAGGTAAAACCATTAAGAAACTAATTAAAACTGCGAGCTGTTTAGATGAAAACCAGATAAGGGCTAAAATAACAAATGAGGCAACAGGGATAGATCTTACTGTAATCATAAACGGGGATAGCAACTCTCTTACCACTGCGAATCTAGATGCAGGTATGGCTAGTGCTACAGCACAAATCAGCCCTGCCAAGAATCCACCAATTATTCTAAGCGAGCTAACCCCAATAGCACTCCAAAAGGCCGTAGTCTGCACTAGCTCAAATAAGGTTAGCACCACCCTTATAGGTGACACTATTAGAATTGGTTCGTTTATTAACATGGCAACAAGCTGCCACACTAAAAGTGCAACAGCTATCGCCCATAGTTTTATCTTTTCTTCGATATTATTTACCATAATAGAAGTCGTCGCCCGGCAAGGTTTCTCCTATTGAAGTAGGGTTCTGTTCAAATAATACATTTAGGTAGCCACTTAAAAGGTCATACATTTCAGATCCTGCAATAAACGAAATATTGCATTTTGGTATGGCAGTTAATGCTACTTCCTCAGAAACAATTTCGTATTGTCCAATAAGCTTTGCGCCTTCCTCAACATTTTCGTTAACAAAATTAACTGAATTTTCATAATGAGAGAGGAATGCTTCTACAGCTTCAGGGTTTTCTTCGATAAATGCAGTTCTAGCAATAACTACACCTGTAATAGATGTAGAAGGAATTTCTTCACCATCTTGTAGCTTGTTCCACTCATCGGTTAAATCTAAAACTACATTGAAGCCTTCGGTGGAATTCATTGCAGTGGTAACAAAAGGTTCAGGAAGCATTGCGATGGCTCCCGGAGTTGCAGCAATTGAAGAAAGAACCTCTGCCGGTTCAGATTTCCATTCAATGGTAACATCGCTATCTGGGTTAATACCTCCTGCAGAGAGAATATAACGAAGCGTATACTCAGGAACGGCGTTATTGCCGGTCGCATAAATAGTTTTACCTCTTAAATCATCAAGAGATGTTATGCTGTTACCGTTTTCAACTATATATAGAACACCCAGTGTATTTATTGCAATAACCTGAACATCACCATCGGTATTGTTATATAATACCGATGCAAGGTTAGCCGGCACTGCAGCGATGTCTATTTCCTCTTTAACCAGCATTGGGGCAATCTCGCTGGTGTCGGTTATTATCTGAAAACTGTAGTTGTTGTCGGTTAAATTTCCACTCTCGGCCGAATTCATAAACTCAACCATTCCCATTGCAGTAGCACCCTTTAACGCAAGAGCCCTAACATCAACTGGTTCGCTACTTGTAGGCTGAGGCTCTGTTGATTCAGAAACCTCAGAGCTAGCCTCAGAAGCAACCTCTGTGTTAGAGGTTGCATCAGTTGCTATTGATTCTGGAACCTGCTCAGCTTCAGAACAGCCTGCTAGCACTGCAAATGATAACACAATCATTAAAATTGTAATAAATCTTTTCATAATAATCCTTTCAAATTAGTTCTTATCGTTAAGGATGTCGTTGAGTTGTTGCTCATCCCTAATTAAAATGTTTTTTCCGCTTATCTCTATTACGCCTTTACTCTCTAATATTGCAAACTCACGATAAAGTGCTGCCCTGCTCATTCCAAGATATGAGGCAAACCTATTTCGTGTTGTATTTAGATGAACAACAGAAGAGTCTCCTTTATGTTGTAATAGATATTTGGCAAGCTTTCTTATACCTGTATTCACTGTGAATGCTTCGATTCGCTTTAGTAAAAAGGTAATCTTGCCGTTGCAATGGGCAGCATACCTCATAGCAAGGTCAGGATTGTTTTTCATTATAGCAACAATATCTGATTTTGGAATATAAATAATCTCAACATTACCTCTGCATCGCAAGGTGGTTTCCAATGGTAGCTCATATAATAAGTTACTCACCCCAAAACAACCGCCTGAGGTTAGCGTGCTTATATGCGTTTCACCACCATCGTTTGATACTAAAAGAACGGTCACCTCTCCTGCGGCAATCAATCCAACATAACCGATTCCATCAATAATATCATATACATAGCTGCCTTTTTTATACTCTCGAACAAAGGCTAACTTAGCAAGGGCTTCACAACCGTTTAATAAGGTGGATTCGTTGATAATTTTTATTATCCTATTTGTATCCATGAACTCCTTTATCACCATTAAGTGATACCAAAAACTGTTTTAAGCTTGCCCAATATTAGCACAGTGTTAATTAATTGTCAAGCGGTTTTGTATCAAATGAGACACTTTTGTAATCAATTTACATTCAGCTATGTAATGTTTTTCACAAAAAATTAACCCTTATAACCAGTCGGATTTATTGACTTTGAACAATTATAGTGGTAAAATTAAGTTGAAATATATATAATTTTGAATTAATTTATGTTATTATTACAAAATAAAATTACAGAACCATTTTTAAAATACTAGTGAAAATAAATGCCGTTAGTTTTGGTATGTAGGTAGAAAACCAGAATCATAATAAAATACTAGCGAAGGAGAAGTAAATGAAAAAATTAATCCCTACAGTATTAAAAAACAGACTATCTGTTTTGATACTTTGTGTGATAATAGTAGTGATGGGGCTATACAGCTATTATTTCATACCAAAACAAGAGAATCCAAATACAGCCGTTGCTGCTGCAACAGTTACTACAATATACCCCGGGGCCTCGGCACAGGAGGTTGATGAACAGGTTACCAGTGTAATGGAGGAGTATATAGAAACTCTTTCTGGGGTTGATTATTTTACCGGGCAGAGTGTTAACAACGCAAGTGTTATCGTGATAATGTACGATATGGAATTCTCTATGGATGAAGTTGAAGATGATCTTAGGCAGACCGTTGAGGAAGCACAAAAGAAGCTACCGCCACTTGCCGAGGAGAGCATAGTTGATACCGATCTTGTTAATGATAATCAATTTATAATTAGCCTTTCTGGAGAAAATTATTCAGCAGAGGAGCTTGCTGAATATGCAGCCGTTGTTAAGGATAAACTTGATAAGGTAGAAGGTATCGAGCAAATTGTTATAGATGGAGTATCTCAAAAGCAGGTGGTTGTAGAAACCGACCCTAATGAAATGAAGGAACACGGCATAACAACCGATGCTATTTTACAGATTTTGCAGGCATACAACATTAACATTCCTTCAGGAACTATGGAAACACAGCAGGGTAATATTGATGTAGGAACACCTCGTGTTTTTGAAGATTTAGAGGATATCGAAAACATTATTATCGGTAGCAATGAACAAACCTTTGAAGCGGTTTATCTAGAAGATGTTGCTGATGTTTTTGTTGAGGATGCCTCAGAGTTTTATTTTTCACAAGATGGCGATAATGCTATTCTACTAACAGGCAGAATTGAGGAAGGCGCTAATGCAGTTTTGGTTGGTAACGATCTGCGCGTTGCTATAGACAATTCTAAAAGCTTAGTACCTAAGGATGTTGTTTTCCACGAGGTTATGTATGCACCCACAGATATCGAAAATTCCATTAACGATTTTATAAGTAACCTTTTGCAAAGTATTCTATTGATAGTGCTTGTAGTTATGATAGGGGTTCATCTGCGAAACGGAATTATAGTTTCCATTGCACTTCCAATTAGTATTCTCACAACATTTATTGCTATGAATCTAATGAAGATGGAATTTCATTTTATAACTATTGCCGGCCTTATTGTATCCCTTGGAATACTGGTGGATAACGCTATAGTAATAAGCGAAGCGATACAACACCATCTTAATCTTGGTAAGGAAAAGGTTAAAGCAATAACCGATGCAGTGGGGGAGACGGCTATTCCCGTGCTAACCAGCACGCTTACCACTATAGTAACTTTTTCTATAATCTATTTTATTCCGGGCGTAGTAGGGCAGGTTGCCGGCGCAATTCCAACTGTAGTTATTACCGCACTGGTAGCAAGTTATTTTGTTGCCATGATAGTTATACCTGTGTTTGCTTATTGGTTCTTCAAACCGGAACCGTTAAATAGAAAGAAGAGAAAAAATATCGTTAGTATTATTTTTCAAGGCATGTTAAACTTTGGGCTAAAGCACAAAATTATTACGGTTATATCTGCATTTTTAACACTGGCTGTTGCGGCTGTTTTGGCATTGCAACTTGGTATGCAATTCTTTCCTGTTGCCGATAAACCGGTGGTATATGTTAATTTTGAGGCGGATGAAGTCTATTTTGAAGCCTCTCAGGAGATAGCAAGGCAGATGGATGAGGTTTTAGATAATGAAAAGGTAGTTGAAAATTATACCTATGCGGTCGGTAGTGATCTGCCAAGTTTCTTTTTAACTGTACCATCATTAGCCTCTGCACCCAACATTGGACAATATATGTTACAGCTAAACAGCGAGGAAATGGAAAATCTAGGAGGAGTAGAAGCGGCTGCGAGATATCTACAACAGAGGCTTGATGAGTCGATTGAGAAGGCTGAAATAACGGTTCGCTGTCTTGAATATTCTATGCCATCAGATGCTAAGATTGCCTTTGTTGTATCGGGTGATGATATTGAGAAGATAGACGAGGTTGCCCAGCAAATGGTAGAGGCTCTTGAAGAAATAGATGGAACTGAAAGAGTGCAGCGAACAACAAGAGATACTCAGTCGTCATATTTTGTTGAAATAGACGACGAGAGGGTAGAGGAAAACGGCCTTATTAAGTTTGATGTAATAAGACAGGTGAACACAATTTTGTTAAATGCCACCGTAGGTAGCTACCGTTCAAACGAAGGCGATATAGATATAATATTGCAAAGCGACATAACAGATCAACAAGATCTTGAAGACATACAAATAATAAGCAGTATTTCTCCGGCAGTGGTGGCACTTGAGGATATTGCAAGTGTAGAATCAAGGGAATCTGTCCCGATAATTACACGTTATAACTCAGAATATTACTCCGACGTATTGAGTGATGTTTTGCCGGGTTATAGCTCGCTATCAATTGAAAACGAGCTAAACGAGAATTATCTAGCCAATATGGATTTAGAGGGCATAACTATAACCGGTAAGGGCGAGGTTAATAATATGCTCGATCTTATGCTAGCTCTTATAACCAGTGCAGGCCTTGCTGTTATGCTAATTTATCTAATATTAATATTCCAGTTTAAAAATTTATCTAAACCCCTTATTGTGCTTGCAAGTATTCCGTTAAGTTTTATAGGGTGCGGGTTTGGACTTTGGATTTTTAAGATGGATATACAGGCTATGGCATTGCTTGGCCTTGTTAGCCTTTTTGGAATAGTGGTTAATAATAGCATATTATTAATAGAGGTTATGGATGCGAAAATCAAGGAAGGTATAGGAGTAGAAGAAAGTTGTAAGAGTGCGGTTAAGCTTCGATTTAGGCCGATACTTCTATCTAGCACAACCACCTGTATCGGACTTGTGCCATTAATTATTTCAGGTGATCCAATGACGGCCCCTATGGCCTCAGTTTTGTTGTTTGGTCTCTTGTTCTCCACAGTGCTAACAATGGTAGTTGTTCCGACTCTATATGCAATGCATGCACAAAGAGTAGAACGGAAAAAGCTAGCAGGGTTAAGCAGCAAAAATAGATAGCATTGCCTTAGCAAATAATACTAGAAGAGTTATTGATTTTATTATTTAACTGTTTCTTAACAACAAAGTACTGAGTAAGCACCACCAGTGTGGTAACAGACCAGGTTACCGGATAGGATAAAAACAGAATGTCAAGGCTTTGGGTACTTTCAAAAACAGTAAATATCCATACCATTCTTACCCCACATACTCCTATAACCGAGGTGACTAATGTTAAGATGGAGTACCCCATACCACGAAGAACACCGATCATTACATCCATAATTCCGCAGATGAAATACGGAACACAGATAAATAGCATTCGATTTGCTCCAACTGCAATTACCTCAGGGTCGTTATTATAAATCCCGAGTAGAGGTGTAGAGAGTAGATAAAGTCCTATACCTAATACTAAGCTAACGGTAACTGCACTACTAACACATAATATTGCTATCCTAGATAGACGTTCATATTTTTTGCCACCAAAATTTTGAGAAATAAAGGTAACGGCAGTATGGTGAAAAGCGTTTAAAGAGACAAATACAAATCCTTCAAGGTTTGCAGCAGCAGTGCTACCGGCCACTACAGTTGATCCAAAAGAATTTATTGAAGATTGAATGAGAACATTAGAAAATGTAAACAAAGTTCCCTGAATTCCGGCAGGGATTCCAATTTTCATTATATCTACAAGGGTGGATTTATCTATCTTTATTTTCTTGATAGTTAGCTTATAAACTGTTTCACTTCTAACAAGACAGTTTAAAACTAAAAAGGCTGAAACATATTGAGCAAAAATTGTTGCAATTGCTACACCGGCCACCCCAAGCCCTACAACAATTACAAGGAACAGGTTGATTATTACATTTAATATCCCCGCGAAAAAGAGATAGTAAAGAGGGCGCCTGGTATCGCCGGTTGCCCTTAAAACAGCAGATCCAAAGTTATAAAGTAGCTGTGCAGGCATTCCCGCAAAAATTATCTTCATATAAAGTGACGCTTGATCAATAACATCAACAGGGGTGTTGGTTAGGGTAAGCACAGGAGTAGTGGTAAACATTCCAACAACAAACAAGATTACCCCAAATAATATCCCAATGGCTATTGATGTGTGTACCACCTTAAAAAGCCCCTGTGCATTGCGTGAGGCATAATGTCTTGCAGACATAACGTTTGTACCGACAGATATCCCCATAAATATAGTTATAAAAAGATTAGTAATGGTTGACGTTGTTCCGACAGCAGCAAGTGCTGTAGAGCCGGCATATTGGCCAACTACGATTATATCGGTAGCATGAAAAAGAAGCTGAAATACACCTGATAGCGCCAGAGGTATTGCAAACTTAATTATTTTTCCGAGTAACGGTCCGTTGCACATATCAATTTCATAACCGGTACCCCTTCGCTGTATCCGTTCTAACAGGTAAGTCACACCATATCTTATTCTTTTAAGCAGCAAAACATGGGTCCTTTCGCATTATAGTTAATCAAGGAGTATTTTAATACATTATACCATGAACCATGAAAAAACTGCAATATAAATAAAAACTATTTTAAAGCCAAACAACAAAGAATCTAATTAGGTAAGCGTGTTGATAAAATGTAGTAGTGAAAAACGGTGATGTGAACGGTAAATTTTACAGCTCAACAAATAATTTCATCATAAACAAGCTTCGAATAAAAGCTAATTGTGAGAACGCGGGTGCAAACATTCACTCGCAGAAAGTCGAACCTTTTCGACAGATTATTATTATTCGAAATCAGTTTTAAGAGAGGAAAAAATATTAGGATGAAAAAGACAAATGCAATGCGCCTGTTAGACAGTGCTAAAATTAGCTATATAACTAAAGAATATGTTGTTGACGAAAGCGATTTTTCAGGTGAAAAGGTTGCGCAACAGATATCAATGCCTGCAGAACAGGTTTTTAAAACGCTTGTAACAAAGGGTGATAAATCCGGAGTAACGGTTTTCTGCATACCTGTAAACAGAGCCCTTAGTCTAAAAAAATCGGCAGCAGTGAGCCATAACAAAAAAATAGAAATGTTGCAAGTAAAGGACATTTTTGCCGTATCAGGGTATGTTCGAGGAGGATGCTCACCGATTGGAATGAAGAAGAACTTTGCAACCTATATCGACGAAACGGCACTTCTCTATGAAGAGATAGCAGTTAGTGCCGGAGTTAGAGGTTGCCAGATAGTTATAAGCCCAAAAGTTCTATGTGAATTTACTCATGGTGAATATAGAGATCTATTGGATTCTGTGTAAGTAAAGTAAACACCTTCTTTGTTATTGACTAACAGTTCAATTAATGATATTATTAATTAGAATTCAAATGGAGGTATTGTTTTGCAGTATGTAGATTTTAAACATGACGGAAAAAAAGTGTCTCGTTTTGGCCTTGGATGTATGAGGCTGCCATCAATTAAAGATGAAGAAGGTAACAGTACTATTGATGAACCCAAAGCAATCGAACTAATTCGCAAGGCAATAGATAGCGGGGTTAACTATATAGATACTGCTTATTTTTATCCCGGCAGTGAAGTGGTTGTGGGCAAAGCTTTGAAGGATGGTTATCGTGATAAAGTAATGCTTGCTACCAAGTTGCCAATGTCGAATGTTACCTGTGAAGAAGATTTGCAAAAATACTATTTAGAGGAGATAGACAGGCTTCAAGTTGAGCATATTGATGTTTATTTTTTACACAACCTATTTCCATTAAACTGGGAGAAGGTGAAAAAGTTCAACGCTATTAGCTTTATGGAGAATCTTAAGAAAACCGGAAAAATTAGCTATATTGCTGCTTCAATACATGGAGAAAATCCTCATTTCGAGGAGGTTGTAGCTGCTTATGACTGGGAACTCATAATGATGCAGTACAATTATTTTGATAAATTCAAGCAGGCAGGAATTAAGGGGCTTAAGGTTGCCTCGGCAAAAGGTATACCTGTAGTGGCGATGGAACCACTTCATGGAGGTATGCTTGTAAACGATGTGCCGGATGTTGTAGAAAAAGCATTTAAAGGATTTGAAAAGGCAACAACCAATTCCCAAAGGGCGTTTAAATGGCTATATAACCAACCGGAAATCACCATAGTTTTATCGGGAACTTCCAGTTTGGAACAGCTAGAGGATACGCTAAATATCTTTAACACCGCAGAATGTAATATACTCACTGAAGAGGATGAGGCTGTTTACGATAATGCAAGGGCGGCATGGGAATCACTTGTGAATATTGAGTGTACCGGATGCAACTATTGTATGCCATGTCCTGCAAAGGTAAACATACCGTTAGTGTTTCAACGTTGGAACGATTATAAAGTTGCACCTGATCAGAAGTGGTTGTATCGAATTATGTTAGAAGACAAAGGAACCGATGCATCAAAATGTATCGACTGTGGTAAATGCGAGAAGCTATGTCCGCAAAAATTAAGCATTCCGGCAAAGCTAAAAGAGGCTCATGCCGACCTAGCTCAATAACGAAACAAATAAGATTATTACTAGTAAGAATAATAAAAAAGAGGTTGATGCAATAAATAAGCAACGACCTCTTTTTTTATAGGTGCCCTGTAGTTAATTATATTAACACTGTTTTTATTATATAGGTATTGCAAGATGCATAACGTTTTGTTATAATAATATAAATGTATAAAAAAAACAGATAAGGAAAAAATATGGTTATTTTGGTAATTAACTGCGGATCATCTTCATTAAAGTATCAACTGTTAAACATGGACAACGAAAAAGTTATGGCTAAAGGTCTTTGTGAAAGAATTGGTCAGGATGGATCTAGGATTAAACATTCTGTACCAGACGGTAAAGAGTGTATCCTTAACGAAAACTTAAAAGATCATTCAGATGCGCTAGATAGCGTAATTAAATTGCTTGTTCAGGGTGATTATGCCGTAATTAAGGATGTTGGCGAAATTGCTGCTGTAGGCCATAGGGTTGTGCATGGCGGTGCCGAGTTTACAGCTTCCAGCATGGTAACAGAAGAGGCAATACAGGAAATCGAATTTGTGAGTGATTTTGCTCCACTACATAATCCAGCTGCGATTATGGGTATTCGCGGAGCCCTTAAAGTTATGGGAGACAATATTCCTCAGGTAGCTGTTTTTGATACAGCATTTCATCAAACAATGCCTGAAAAAGCATATATGTATGGTGTACCGTTTGATTACTACAAACATTATGGTGTTCGTCGTTACGGTTTCCATGGTTCATCTCATAGATTTGTATCGCAAAAAGCGGCTCAGATGTTAAACAAAAACATTGAAGATTTAAAAATTGTAATCTGCCATCTAGGCAACGGTAGTTCAATCTGTGCCGTTAATGGCGGTCAAAGTGTTGATACATCGATGGGATTCTCACCTCTGCCAGGTCTTTTAATGGGTACCAGAAGCGGAGACCTAGACCCAACGATTATAGGGTTTATATCAGAAAAACTTAACATCTCGGCATTTGAAGTAATTAGCATACTCAACAGCCGTTCGGGCTTGCTTGGAATTAGTGGCGTTTCAGCCGATAATCGCGATGTTCGTGAAGCCGCTGACAATGGTAATAAACGTGCTAAACTTGCTCTTGAGATGCTAGACTACCAGATAATAAAATATATTGGAGCATATGCTGCTGCAATGAACGGAATTGATGCATTGGTATTTACCGGTGGTATAGGTGAGAATGATTATTTGCACCGTGAAGAGATTACCAACAGCCTTTCTTTCCTAGGTTTAACTATTGATAAGGAAAAGAATAACAATAGAGGTACAAACAACATAACAGCAGAGGGTGCAAAGGTTTCTACACTTGTAGTTGAGACAAATGAGGAGCTAATGATCGCTATAGATACTCTTGAAATTGCAAAAAAAGCATTAAATAGCAATAAATAGCAATAAATAAGCAGAATATAAACGGCACAAAGAGGAAAGGACATTTATTACATGGGCATGACATTAGCACAAAAAATATTATCATCACACATTTTGGACAATTCTTCAGCCGATGAAACAGGCATAAGAATAGATCAAACATTAACCCAGGATGCTACAGGCACAATGGCCTACCTTCAACTTGAAGCATTAAATATTGAAAGGGTGAAAACCGAGCTTTCGGTAGCTTATGTAGACCACAATACTTTACAGGGCGATTTTAAGAACGCCGACGATCATGAATATATTCGAACTGTAGCCAATAAATACGGTGTAGTTTATTCTCGTGCAGGAAACGGAATCTGCCATCAACTTCACCTTGAAAGGTTTGCAAAGCCAGGAAAAACTTTAATAGGAAGCGATAGTCATACCCCAACAGCCGGTGGTGTAGGAAGCCTTGCTTTTGGAGCTGGCGGGCTTGATGTGGCGCTTGCTATGGCAGGCAAAGCATACTTTATTCCAGCACCTAAGAGTATATTTGTTAACCTAAGCGGAAACCTAAGAGAAGGTGTAGCCGCAAAGGATGTTATACTAAAGCTACTGTCGATACTGTCGGTAAAGGGCGGGGTATCTCATATAATTGAGTACGGCGGCGAGGGCATTAAGAACCTTTCGGTACCACAGCGTGCAACCATAACCAATATGGGTGCTGAACTTGGAGCAACAACTTCGGTATTCCCGAGTGATGAAAAAACAAAAGAGTTTTTAATTTCTATGGGAAGAGGTGATGATTATCAGCCAATTAGTGCTGATCCGGATGCAGAATACGCTAAGGTTGTAGATATTAATCTTGATGAACTTGTCCCGCTTGCTGCCTGTCCTCATTCTCCCGACAATGTTAAACCGGTATCACAGCTTGGTGATATAAAGGTACAGCAGGTTTGTATAGGAAGCTGTACAAATTCAAGCCTTGCTGATCTTCTTGCAGTTGCAAGAATATTGGATGGAAAAACACTGCCGGCAGAGGTAAGTTTATCCATATCACCCGGAAGTAGAATGATTCTGCAAAAGCTAATAGAGTGTGGAGCAGCACAAAAAATTCTTGCCTCCGGAGCTAGGTTGCTTGAATGCGCTTGCGGACCGTGTATTGGTATGGGCTTTGCCCCACAAGGTGGTGGCGTTAGTCTTAGAACATTTAATCGTAACTTCTTAGGTCGCAGCGGAACTAAGGATGCACAGGTATATCTTGTAAGTCCTGAGACTGCAGCCGCTAGTGCTGTTGCAGGCTATATCTGCGGCGCAACCCCAAGTAGTTTTGCTCCTATGATTGAAATTAAGGGAGGATATGAGCTAAACGACAACATGTTTATAAAACCATCAAGCGATGGTTCAAAGGTGGAAATATTGAGGGGTGTGAATATTCAACCTCTTCCGGTATGTCCGCCCATGCCGGACAGCCTTGAACTGCCTATTTCTTTAAAGGTAGGAGACGATATTACAACCGACCATATTATGCCTGCAGGTGCTGAGATATTACCTTTCCGTTCCAACGTTCCATATCTTTCGCGATATTGTTTTAAGGTATGTGATGAACTATTTGCCGAACGCGCAAAAGAACTCGGTAGCAGTGCTATAGTTGGCGGAGTAAACTATGGACAGGGATCTTCTCGTGAACATGCAGCGCTTGTACCACTTTACCTTGGTGTTAGAGCTGTAATATGTAAGAGTTTTGCAAGAATCCATACCGCTAACCTTATCAATAACGGTATTCTACCCCTTACCTTTAAAAATTCAGATGATTATGAGTTGCTTAAAGAGGGAGAGGTAATTAATCTTGTTTCTCTTCATAGCGGAATTGAAACAGGTGTAGTAACTGCTGAGGTTGGCGGAAAAAGCATTGAGCTTATTGTCTCGCTTTCGGAAAGAGGCCGTGAAATTATTATGCGTGGTGGCGTATTAAGAGTATAAATTAGGGAGGAAATATGATAAACATTGAACAAGCAACTGAAAAGTTTAAAGAATTATTAATTGAACAGCAAACTAGAGTTTCTAACATGGCTGACGCTGAGTTTATAGATTATTCTAAGTTAAACCAGATAATAATAGGTGTCTGCGGAGGAGATGGAATTGGCCCTGTAATTACTAAAAAATCTGCCGAAATTCTTGAATTTATGCTATCGGATGAGGTTAAATCCGGCAAGGTTAAGTTTGTTGATATCGACGGGCTTACCATCGAAAACCGCATAGAAAAAAATGCTGCAATTCCGGAAGACGTTTTGAAGGAGTTAAAGGCTTGTAACGTAATATTAAAAGGCCCAACAACTACTCCAAGAGCCGGAGATGGAATGCCTAATATTGAAAGTGCAAATGTTGCTATGCGCAAGGAGTTAGACCTTTTTGCCAATGTTCGCCCGGTAAAAGTTCCGTCGCAGGGCATTGATTGGACATTTTTTCGCGAGAATACAGAGGGTGCGTATGCACTAGGCTCAAAAGGAGTAGCGATTGAAGGTGGAGTATCTGTAGACTTTACGGTTACCACCGATGAGGGAACAAAAAGAATTGCACGTGCTGCATTTGATTACGCAAAGGCTAATGGCAAGGGTAAAGTTTCTATTGTTACTAAAGCAAATGTTATTAAAACAACCGATGGAAGATTCCTAGAGCTCTGTAATGAGGTTGCAAAGGATTATCCGGATATTTTAACCGACGACTGGTATATTGATATAATGACAGCAAAGTTGGTAGATGAAAAACGTCGCCGTGATTTTCAGGTGTTCGTTTTACCCAACCTTTATGGTGATATTCTTACCGATGAAGCAGCAGAATTCCAGGGTGGCGTAGGTACTGCCGGTAGTGCTAACATCGGTAAACGCTATGCAATGTTTGAGGCAATACACGGCAGTGCACCGCGTATGATGTCGGAAGGTAGGGGAGACTATGCTGACCCTTGCTCCATGCTTCGTGCCTCGGTGATGTTACTTTCCCACATAGGATTTGCAGAAAAGGCAAAAAGTCTTGAAAAAGCACTTGATGAGTGTATGTTCAGTGAAGCAAAAATTAAGATTACAGGACGCGACACCGGTTGTAGCTGTCATGAATTTGCCGAGTATGTAAAAAGCAAGATAGATGGATAAGAATAAAGTATCAATACCTGTTATAAGAAGACTACCACGTTATCTCAGATATGTTAACATGTTAGAGAAAGGTGGTGTAAGTAAGGTTTCTTCGCGTGAACTTGCCGATTTATTAGGAACAACGGCAAGTCAGGTGCGACAAGATTTTAACCTTCTTGGCGGACTTGGAAGACAGGGGATAGGCTATCCGGTAGATGACTTAAAGAGAGAATTAGAACAGCAGATTTATGCTGACGAACCGCTTAGCTGCATACTTGTTGGAGCGGGAAGCCTTGGAAGCGCTATTGCACGATATCTAAAAAACGTGGCAAAAGGTTATTCCTTAAACGCTATATTTGATAGTGATATAAATAAAATAGGACAGCCAATAGAGGATTTAAGCTGTAGAGATATAAATACGTTATCTGATTATTGTTCTGAATATTCTCCTACTGTTGCTGTTCTTTGTATTCCAACATCTGCAGCTGAGCAGATAGTACCTAAACTAATAGAGTGTGGAATTAATAATTTTTGGAATTTCAGTCATTTTAACATAGCCTCATTAAATAATGAAATAAAGGTTGAAAATGTACATATCAGAGAATCGTTAGAAGCGCTAAGCTATAGGATAAAACATGAAAATAATTGAAAAAAGCACAATTTTACTTCCTGATATTGCCACCGACTTGTACAGCTATGCGGTGGTTGCATGCGATCAGTTTACCAGTAATCCGGAATATTGGGATGAGGTGGAGCGCTTGGCAGAAAACCGCCCATCAACAGCACATATAATTCTGCCGGAAATATACCTGAATTCAGAACAGGAAAAGCAGCGCCTTCGTAACCTTTCAGAGTTAACAAGAAGATATTCAGAGCGATTACTAAATCGGAAAATAGATGGTGCAATTGCAGTTGAACGTACCCTAGCAGATGGTTCGATAAGGCGTGGAATCGTAGTAGCAGTTGATCTAGAGTGTTATGAGTTTAATGGTAATTCCGCAGCAATACTTCCAACCGAAAACACTATAGTTTCCAGAATTCCTGCCAGATGTGAGGCAAGAAGGCTATCTACACTTGAATGCCCACACATCTTAATGTTGCTAGATAACCCAGAGAATAGTGTTATCGAACCTCTTTTTAATCTGGATCTTAAGCTACTTTACACAACAAACCTACAACAAGGTGGCGGTAGTATTAAGGGATACGCTGTAACAGATGAGTCTGCGTTTTCAAAACTTCAAAAACAAATAACAAAATTGTATGTAGGTGATGGGAATCACTCTCTTGCAGCTGCAAAGACTTTATATGAAGAGATAAAAGCAGATTTAGGAGAGAAAGCTACTAATCATCCTGCGAGATACTGCCTTGTAGAGATTATTAATCTCTATAGTGAAGCATTACCTGTTCTTCCTATTCACCGAGTGCTGTTCTCTGCTTCTATAGAAGAGGTTAAAGAGGCAGCAAACAGTGTTTTAGGCAGCGGTAATGGTGAACTAAATATCATTACGCCGGAGGACGATGTAATTCTTAACTATGATGAGACTAAATATCCATTAGCAGTTTTGGCGGCAGATGCCATATGTGAGACAATTGTTGAAAGCAAAACAGATGCTCATATCGACTATATCCATGGAGATGATGAGTTAAGGAGTCTTTCAGCTGATAATGCAATAGGTTTTTTAATGCCTACGCCGAATAAATCGGAGCTGATTCCATATATAGAACAAAAAGGCGTATTCCCTAAAAAGTACTTTTCTCTTGGCCATGGCGCAGATAAGCGTTATTATCTGGAATGCAGAAAAATTGTAACGGATAAAGAGGTTTAATTATGTCGTTTTATAGTGCACTAGTTAAGAGCTATAAGAGTATAGAAGATAGAATCCCTTTTACACCAAAGGTAGCTTTGGTACTGGGAAGTGGTCTTGGCGGATTTGCCGATGATCTTAAAATTGAGGCGGTTATACCATATAATGAGATTGATGGGTTTCCGGTGTCAACGGCGCCTGGCCATAAAGGAAGATTCGTGTTCGCCTATCTTAACGACACTCCAATCGCTATAATGCAGGGACGGGTGCATTATTATGAGGGCTACTCAATGGATAAGGTTATTCTTCCAACAAGGCTGCTTAAGCTTATGGGTGCTAAGGTATTATTTTTAACAAATGCTGCAGGCGGGATCAATAAGTCCTTTGCCGTTGGTGACTTTATGCTTATCAAAGATCATATAACATCCTTTGCACCCCCTGCATTGGTAGGAGAAAATGTCGAACAATTGGGGGACAGATTTCCCGATATGACGGATGTATATAAACCTGAACTGCAACAAGCGATTAAAAAAGCTGCAACGGAATGCAGTATCGATTTAAAGGAAGGTGTATATCTGCAAACCCATGGCCCGGCATACGAAACACCGGCAGAAATTAGAATGTTTACGATGTTTGGGGCAGATGCAGTAGGGATGAGTACGGCATGTGAGGCTACAGCTGCTAATCATGCAGGCATGAAGGTTTGTGGAATTTCCTGTATAACTAATGCTGCTAGCGGTTTATCTGATGTAAAGCTATCTTCAGACGATGTTAATAGTACTGCTGAAATGGTTTCAGCTAGCTTTACCAACTTAATAAAAACATCTATTGCAAATATTGCAAGGATAACGGAGTAAAATGAAAACAAAATTTTTTGACATAGCGAAAATTAGCGTTAAAGGTGGGAAAGGCGGCGATGGAGCTGTTTCATTTAGACGCGAAAAGTATGTTGCGGCCGGTGGACCTGATGGGGGAGATGGCGGACATGGAGGAAGCATCTATTTTGTTGCAGACGACAATCTCTCAAGCTTGCTAGATTTTAGATATAAAAGAAGCTATCATGCACAAAACGGTGAACCCGGTGCCGGAAAAAACATGTATGGTAAAAGCGGGGTAAATACAACAGTTCGTGTTCCAAGAGGGACGCTTATTAAAGAAGCAACAACCGGACATCTTATTGCAGATATTTCTGGTGATGAACCGGTTTTGATAGCTAAGGGCGGAAAGGGCGGTCTTGGTAATCAACATTTTGCAACCCCTACTCGTCAGGTTCCTAACTTTGCAAAACCAGGAAGAGACGGCGAAACCTTCGATATTGTATTGGAACTTATGCTTATAGCCGATGTAGGACTACTTGGATTTCCTAACGTTGGAAAATCAACTCTACTTTCGGTAGTTTCTGCGGCAAAACCAAAAATTGCCAACTACCACTTTACTACTCTTGTCCCATCGCTTGGAGTTGTTAGGGTTTCTGAGGAGGCTAGTTTTGTTGTTGCAGATATCCCCGGAATTATAGAAGGTGCATCAGAAGGTATTGGCCTCGGACATGATTTTTTAAGACATACAGAACGATGTAAATTATTATGGCATATCGTTGACACCTCCTCTATAGAAGGACGTGACCCTATCGAAGACTATAATATGTTAAATATTGAGCTACTAAAGTTTTCTGAGCGACTCTCAGAGCGTCCACAGCTACTTGTTGGTGGTAAATCCGATATAGCAACCGATGAACAAAAGAAACGCTTAGAAGAATTTGCAAAGGAAAATGACATGCCTGTTTTCTTTATAAGCGGAGCAACAAGGCAGGGTGTTAAAGAATTGGTCGACTTTACATTCCACAAACTAGCTGAAATTGAAAATCCTGTTATTGACATCCCCAAATTTATTCCACCTGAACCAACACCGTTAAGAGCTTTTGAGGTTAAACAGATTTCTGGTGATGAGTACAGTGTTGATGCACCATATATTGAAAGACTACTCTTAGGCAGTGACGTTAGCGATTATTCTAATCTTCAACATTTTAGTAATGTTATGATCGAGATGGGTATTATTGATGCATTGCGTAAAGCGGGAGCAAGTGAGGGCGATACTGTCTATATTGGTGAGTGGGCGTTTGACTTTGTAGAATAGTTAATTGAAGAGTTACGAAAGGATTTATCTTAGCTATGTTTAAAGAGTATGGCAATGCAGATGTAAAATCCTGCTCGCCTAACCTACTTGCCTATGTTGGTGATGCAGTTTTTGAACTGTATGTTAGAGAGCGGTTGGTAGGGCAGGGTGTAGCAAGGCTTGCAGAACTTCATAAAATGACTACCGATTATGTAAGTGCAAAAGGTCAGGCAAAGTCATACGAAAAGTTACTAGTTGTTTTAAACGAGGAAGAACTAGCCGTTTTAAAGCGCGGAAGAAATACCGATAGTGGTTCGGTTCCAAAAAATTCTACGGTTGCCGAGTATCGTGCTGCTACCGGAGTTGAATGCCTAATAGGTTGGTTATACCTTCAGCAAAGATTGGATAGATTAGCTGATATTTTAAAGGTTTGCTTTGAGGAGTAGATAGGTTCATAAAAGCAAAGAATAATAAAGATGTAAATAACACAGCATTTGTGAGAGCTCACAAAGTGTTGTGTTATTTTAGTTAAATAATAATAAATCATTGACATTTAATAGATCATTTGATATAGTATTTATGTGTTATATAGATAAAAAAAACACACAAAACACAAGAGGATTGATCAGATTGATGAAATATGATTTTGATATTGCGATAATAGGAGCTGGCAGTGGTGGTTTAGTTGTGGCATCAGGTGCAGCCGGACTCGGTGCAAAAGTGTTGCTGATTGAAGCTAATAAAATGGGCGGAGATTGTCTTAACTATGGGTGCGTTCCCAGTAAAACTTTTTTAAAGTCTGCCCACCTAGTAAATCAGATGAAAAAATCTCGCCACTACGGTATTAACGAGGTTAACTATACAGTTTCACTTTCAAAGATAATGGACCGTGTGAAAGAAGTTATTGAAGAGATAGCTCCGCATGACTCGATTGAACGCTTTGAATCGCTTGGAGTTACAGTAAAGAAGGGTTTTGGAAAAATAGTTAATGAACACGAAATAGAGGTAGAGGGGGAAGTTGTTTCTGCTAAACGAATAGTTATTGCTACTGGTTCGAAAGCGTCAATTCCTAATATAGAGGGCCTTAGCGATGTATCTTACTATACTAACGAAAATATTTTTGATATGAAAATATTGCCTAAAGATTTAATTGTTTTAGGTAGTGGAGTTATTGGAATGGAGCTTGGTCAAGGATTTGCCCATCTTGGTAGTAAAGTACATATGGTATCAAGGTCTGGTAGGCTATTTACAAAGGATGAGCCGGAAGTTGGCCAGTTAATGAAGGAGACATTAACTAAAGATGGAATTTTGCTTTATGAGGGATATAGAATATTAAAGGTTGAGCAGCATGGAGATGGTGTTAAGCTTTCGCTAAAGAGCGATGATGAATTACGAAATATATATGCAGATGCAATATTAATTGCTACCGGAAGAACTCCAAATACAGATAATATGGGCCTTCAAGACTTAGGCGTAATAACCGATTCAAAAGGATTCTTATTTGTTGATGAGTATATGAGAACAAATAAAAAAAGTATCTTTGCATGTGGAGACTGTTGTGGGGGCTATATGTTTACCCATGCAGCCAGCTATGAAGCCGGACTAGTTATCCGTAATGCGTTGATTATGCCAATGTTTAAAAAGAACTATTATAATATGTGTTGGTCAACGTTTACAACACCGGAGGTTTCACACGCTGGCCTAACCGAGGCTATGGCAAAGGAAAAGGGGCTTCTCGCAAATGTATATATAAAAGATATATGCGAAAATGATCGAGCTAAGGCGCAGGATGATAGAATAGGCTTTGTTAAGATTATTCTTGACTCTAAGAGTAGGGTTATAGGTGCAACAATAGTAGGGGAGAACTCCTCCGAAATGCTGCCTATCCTGTCTTTGCTTATAAGCAAAAGAATGAAGCTAACAAGCTTGTTAGCGATAATATATCAATATCCTATTGAGGGAGAAATATTAAAATCGATAGCGATGGCAGATTATGTTAGCACAGCTAAGGATTGGCAACGAAATTTATTGAAGAAGGTAGTAACTAGATAAGGATAATGATGATTGACACTAATGCAAGGAAAAGCTTTCAAAATGGTTTTGATACGCTATCAAAAAGATCTGGGTTAACCAAGATAAATCCTAACTCAATTACCGTTGCTGCATTGGTTGTTGGCTTGATTGCCGCTGCATTTTTAGCAATAGGTAATACCTTTGTTTCTTTAATTTTGCTTTGGATATCTGGATTACTCGATGTTCTTGACGGAACCGTAGCAAGGTTAACAGGAAAAAGTTCAAAGTTTGGGGCATACATGGATCTTGTTTTCGACCGGTTGGTAGAGGCTGGAATAATTATTGGTTGCTATATATTTATGCCACAGTTTGCCCTAACCTATCTGTTGTTTTTTGCCGGTGCTATGTTCAATTTTTCAACATTTATGTTAGCAGGTTCGTTATTTAAAAATAATGGTAAGAAAGGTATGCACTATGATGTTGGATTGGTCGAGAGAACAGAATCGTTCATATTTTTTAGCTTGATCATATTGTTTCCAAGCTATATATTTATCACACTTAATGTTTTTAATCTACTAATGTTTATTACAGGCATAATAAGAATGAGAAAAATATATATCTATACAAAAAAAGGAGCCTAGAGTGAAAAAGTTAATAATTGCAGCTATTGTACTGATAGGTTTAGCTATAATATTTAGAGATTACCTTGATGTTGACTTTTTGCTGGGATTGCTTGAAAGTGTTCGAGAAAATCCGCTTGCTCCACTAATATTTATTTTAGTTTATGCAATTTCTGTTACCTTTGCTTTGCCGGCATCCGCATTTACATTAATATCAGGTCCACTCTTCGGATTCTGGCCCGGCTTATTGTTTACTGTAATTGCAAGCAACTTAGGCTGTCATCTTTCTTTTGGCATATCAAAACTTTTGGGGCGCGATGTAATTGAAAGGTATGTGAAATCTGGAAGTTTTATTGAAAGTGCAACTAAGAAGGCTAAAGAAAACGGTTTTGTGTTTATGATGTATGTAAGGTTAATACCTCTTTTCCCCTTTGCTGCAGTTAACTATCTTACCGGAATATTGAATATAAAGTATAAACACTATGCTCTAGCTACATTTATTGGAATGCTGCCCGGAAGCGTTGTTTATGTGTATCTTGGCTATTCGGCTTCTAATATTCAGGATAACCCAATCGGCCTAGTGATTTCTATCTTTATGCTAATACTTTTTACCGTTGTGGTTACTCTAGTAAAAAAAAGGAGTGATAAAAAGGCAGATACGTCTAGCTAACGTGCGTAGTAATATTGACATTTAACTCATAGTATGGTATTATTTACCTGTAAAATACGCTTCTGTAAAGGTTGAGTTTTTCAATTTTACAGAGGTGTATTTATTGAGTATATTACAAAAAATGTGTGCTTGCTAAACAGAGTACAGCATGAATTTTGTATCAAGTGTATAAGACCATGAGAATCTAATAGTAAGCAGTATCCCCACTTTCTTCGGCCTTGCCAAAGAGACCGTGCGGTAACTATTTATACATATAGCTGAAAGGGATATCCGGTTTAATGAATAAACAAAAACTACTAAGCGGTAGCGTGTTCAAATCACTTATAGAGTTCACGGTGCCGATTACGTTTGCCCTAATTCTACAGATTACCTATGCTACGGTAGATATGTTAATCGTAGGGAATTTTTCAACGGTTGAAGCGGTATCGGCGGTATCAACCGGAAGCCAACTTATAAACATGTTAACATCTCTTTGTGCCGGCCTTGCAACAGGTGCAACTATATTGATAGGGCACAACATTGGTAATGGAAAAACAGATAAAAATGTTTCAGTAATAGGAAATTCAGTTATAATTTTCTTAGCGATTTCTGCTATAATTTCACTAGTGTTGATTCTATTTAATTCCGAAATAGTTAAACTACTTAATGCGCCGATAGAGGCTGTAGAAGAGACAGGTAAATACATCTTTTACTGTTCGGTTGGAATTCCCATGATATTTCTTTATAATATTTTAAGTAGTATTTTTAGAGGGCTTGGAAACTCTAAAATTGCACTGGTAACGGTTGCTATAGCCTGTATAATAAATATAATCGGAGATTTATTATTAGTTGCAGTATTTGATATGGGTGCAGCCGGTGCAGCAATAGCTACCACTTCGGCGCAGGCAATTAGTGTTATTCTATCGGTAGTTATTGCTTTTAAGAATAACCTGTTACAGCCGAGTTTAAAGATGTTTATTCCTAAATTGGCATACATTAAAAGAATTTTAAGGCTTGGAATACCAATTGGGTTGCAGAGTGCTTTGGTAAGCTTATCATTTTTAGTAATAACTGTTATAATAAATAAATTTGGAGTAGTTTATTCAGCTTCGGTAGGACTAGTTGAAAAGATAATCGGGTTGATAATGTTAGTGCCTCTGTCATTCATGCAATCAATAGCAGTTTTTACGGCCCAGAATGTTGGTGCCGGCCAACATATTCGTGCTAAAAAAGGGCTGTGGGTAAGCATTTCATTATCGATGGGGGTAAGCATAATAACCGGATATTTATCCTTTTTCCATGGTGAGATACTTCTTAATTTATTTAGTAATGACCCGGAAATAGTAGAAACAGCAATTCCATATCTTCAAGCCTACTCTATAGATACCGTGTTTGTTTCGATAATGTTTAATATAACAGGTTACTTTAGTGGCTATGGTAAAACTATGTTTGTAATGTTACAGGGGGTTTTTGGAGCTCTTGCAATAAGAATAACTATGGTTTATTTGTTTAGCACAGTAACACCAACATCACTATTTTTAATTGGTCTTGCTACACCGCTTGCTACCGTTGTTCAGATAATTTTTTGTATAATATATTATATCTATCTCTCAAGAACAAGTCAGCTTGGTAATGCGTGTTCAAAGTAAAGAAGAAACTAAATAATAGCCACACCAGCATTAGTTGGTGTGGCTATTATTTGCATTTACTAAAACCTCTTTTTTAACTGCTTAATGTGTTCCGGTGTGCTACCGCAGCAGCCACCAATTAGTATATCATCAAGCAATTCAACTCCGCTAAATTCTGAGGCAAACAACTCGGAATCTTCATAAGTAATACCGGTTTGTGAAAATTGAGGTTTTCCGGCATTTGGCTTAAATACTAATGGAAGGTCTGTATATTTCCTAAACTCCTGCGCAACAAAAAGTGAGTTTTTTGGCTCCATTGAGCAGTTAAGACCAATTGCAACAACAGGATATCCAATAAGAGTTTGCACCATCTGTTCTACCGAGTTTCCCATGATTGTTTTACCAACCTCGGTAAAACTCATGGAGCATATGATAGGGATATTAAAAGGTAGTGCCTGCTTAATGGCTAGCTCTAGCATTTCTAAATCCATAAATGTCTCGAAAAAAATGTAATCAGGATTTGCCTTTACCCCGGAAGAAATTATTTCTTTATACTGTTCTTTACATTCATCTTCTGTTAAATCACCATAGGGCTCGAGCAGCTCAGACAGTGGACCGATATCAAATGCGACTTTAATAGCTGTACCCTCAACAGATTTTTTTGCAAGGCGAACGCCACTTTCAATCAGCAGAGAAACCTCAAACTTACTCTTTGCATAACGATTAGCACTAAAAGTATTGCTACATATGATATCTGAACCAGCCGCGATATATTCCTTATGAAGCGTTACCACTCGATCTGCGTCGGTTATATTTAGCTCAGAAACAATATCCCCACCGGTCTGCATAAGGATGCTGCCAAGCGCGCCATCTAAAAATTGTATATTAGCCATTTTTTACTCCTTTTACAATAAAGCGAGACAGAAAAATCCTGCCTCGCAATTAACTATCTTATTCTGCTGCCACAGGGAAGAGTTTGCGGCAAAAACAATACCGTAATACTATCTCCATCATCCGCTGCAAGTATCATCCCTTCACTTAAAACACCACGCAACTTTGCAGGTTTAAGGTTTGCTACGAGTGCAATCTTTTTGCCAACTAAATCATCTGCTGAATAGAATTCTGCAATACCGGATACTACAGTTCTATCGCGTTCGCCGTCAAATAGAGAAAGTTTCAACAGCTTATCGGCCCCTTTAACCTTTTCACAGGCTTTAATTTCAGCACAGATAATCAAACAGTTCATAAAGTCGTCATACCCTATCTCGCTAAATTTCTCTTCAGTTTTAGCAACCTTTTTTGGTTTTTCAACCTTTGAATGTTCTTTATTAGGCAACATATCTCCAAGTGCCGCTAACTCTTTTTCTATATCAATTCTTGGGAATAGGGCAGGGATCTGTTTTACAGTAAAGTTAGGCGGTAAACTCTCGTTAATTCCTTCGTAATTTCCACATTTATCCTGTGGAGTTAATTCAAAGGCTGAAAGCATCTTAACCGAAGCATCCGGCATAAATGGACTTATAAGTATAGCAACATGGCGAAGAGCCTCACCAAGGTTATACATAACCCTTGCTAGTCTAGCGCGATTAGCCTCATCTTTTGCTAGCGCCCAAGGAGCGGTTTTATCAATGTATCTGTTTGCACTACCTACCACCTCAAAAATAGCAGAAAGGGCCATAGGCATATCATAACGTTCCATCTCTTGTGCAACCTTGGCAGCAACATTTACAGTTTTTTCTAACAGCTCACTGTCCTCTTCTCCGGCCAATTGGTCGGTGGGTAGAGTTCCGTTGAAGTATTTTAACTGCATTGAGATTGTTCGGGAAAGAAGGTTTCCAAGATCGTTTGCCAAATCTTGGTTAATTCTTCCAAATAATGCCTCGTTGGAAAACTCACCATCGTTTCCAAAAGGAACCTCTCGCAATAAGAAATAACGAATTGCATCAACCGAATACCTTTCACACAATATGGTAGGGTCGATAACATTTCCTTTAGATTTACTCATCTTGCCGCCCGAGAATAACAGCCAGCCGTGTCCGTAAACCTGGGTAGGTAGCGGAAGGTCTAGAGCCATTAAAATGGATGGCCATATTACTGCATGGAAACGCAGTATTTCTTTTCCTACTAGGTGTAAATCAGCAGGCCAGTATCTATCGTAATCGTTGTATTTCTCGTTTTCGTATCCAAGTGCATTAATATAGTTTGTTAATGCATCAATCCAAACGTATACGGTATGACCAGGGTCAAAATCAACAGGAACACCCCATTTTACCGAAGTTCGTGAAACACATAAATCGTTAAGTCCCTGTTTGATAAAAGATGTCATCTCATTTCGACGACTGTCAGGTTGGATGAAGTTTGGATTTTCATCGTATAGCTTTAATAGCATATCTGCGTACTTTGATTGACGGAAAAAGTAGGCTTCCTCACTCTCAAGAGTAACATCGCCGGAACAGTCGGGACACTTTTCGTCTATAAGCTGGGTCTTGGTCCAAAAGCTCTCACAGGGTTTGCAATAATGACCTTCGTATCTGTCCTTGTATATATCTCCTTTATCAAAGAGCTTTTTAAATATTTTTTGAACAGATTCTTCGTGGTAGTCATCTGTAGTACGAATAAACCGATCGTAACTTACATTCATTAGCTCCCAAAGATCTTTAATACCGTCAACTATTTCATCAACATATGCTTTTGGCGTAACACCTTTTTCACTAGCCTTATCCTCAATTTTTTTACCGTGCTCGTCGGTACCGGTTAAGAACATAACATCCTTACCACACATTCTATTATATCGAGCAACGGCATCTGCCATAACAGAGCAGTAGGCATGCCCAATATGAAGTTTATCTGATGGGTAATAGATTGGTGTTGTTATAAAAAACTTTTCTTTCATTTGCATTATTCCTTTCCGGTTTTACTGCCCATAAGCTTTACTAGTACTGCTTTCTGCGCATGTAGACGGTTTTCAGCCTCATCAAAAATCTCGGCAGAGTGTTTTTCAAATACAGCGGCGGTTATCTCCTCTTCGCGGTGTGCCGGTAGACAGTGTAGCACCATGGCGTCAGGTTTAGCGACAGACATTAAGTTATCGTTAATTTGATAACCTTCAAAAGCTATTTTGCGCTTTTCTGCTTCGCCTTCTTGTCCCATAGAGGCCCAAACATCGGTTATAACAACGTCAGCATCCTTTGCAGCGTCCATAGGGCTGTGCGAATAGTTGAAACAATCGTAATCCTTGGCAAAATCCATAACATTTTCTGCAGGTTCATAGCCGGATGGGGTTGCAATACTAACCGACATTCCTACCTTTAAACCGCCAACTATGAGAGAATTAGCCATATTGTTACCATCACCTATGTAACACATTTTTAATCCTTCAAGATGCCCCTTGTGCTCTCTTATTGTCATTAAATCTGCAAGTATTTGGCATGGGTGGCAATAGTCAGTAAGACCGTTAATGATAGGAATACTACCAAATTCGGCAAGTTGCTCAACCTCACTCTGTTCAAAGGTTCTTATCATTATTCCGTTAAGATAACGAGAAAGTACACGAGCAGTATCACAAACCGGTTCACCTCTTCCTATCTGAAGGTCGTTAGAGGATAAAAATAGAGCACTTCCACCAAGTTGATACATACCAACCTCAAACGATACTCTAGTTCGTGTAGAGGATTTTTGAAATATCATACCAAGCGTTTTGCCTTCAAGATGGCGGTGTGGTAAACCATGCTTCTGTTGATATTTTAACTGGTCGGCAAGGTTCAAAATTTCAACTATTTCCTCGCCGGTAAGATCGCCTAACTTTAATAAATGTTCCATTATCTTTATCCTTTCTATCTCTGCAATAGCAGACCTTCAAATATATCAAGCCCCTCATCGAGCGTCTTTATTGGTATATTAAGTGGTGGTAACATTCGAACTTTTTCCTTTGCTGTTAACAGAAGTAATCCCTTTTCTATTCCTGCCTTAACTATATCTCCTGCGATAATAGGAGCAACGTTTATGCCTATCATCATGCCTAGTCCATCAACAGCATTAACATTTTTCATTGCAAGCAGACGTTTTTTCATATGCTCACCCTTTGCAGTTACTTCTGCAAGCAAATCATCGTTTATTTGATTCAATGTGTACAGTGCAGCAGCGGCAGAAATTGGGTTGCCACCAAAGGTTGAACCATGTGTTCCGGCCGAGAGAACTGTAGAAGTTTTTTTATTAAAAAGAATGCCACCAATCGGTAATCCACCGCCGAGACCTTTTGCTAGGGTTGTAATATCAGGCTGTATTCCGTAATGCTCACAGGCCAATAATTTTCCAGTTCGTCCGATTCCTGTCTGAACCTCATCTGCTATTAACAGGATATCTTTTTCATCACATAACTTCATTAGCTCAGTGACATATTGTTTATCAAGGCTGATAACTCCACCTTCGCCCTGAACTAACTCAATCATAATAGCACATGTCTTGTTATTTATAGAAGCACCTAGTGCTTTAAGATCTCCAGCAGGGCAGTGAGAAAAACCTTCGGTAAAGGGGAAAAAGTAGTTGTGAAAACTATCCTGTCCTGTTGCTGCAAGGGTGGTTACAGTGCGACCGTGAAATGAGTTTACTAGTGTTATAATCTCATTTCGCCCCTCACCGTATTTATCAAAGCTGTACTTCCTGGCAGCCTTAATTGCGCCTTCATTTGCTTCAGCGCCTGAATTTGAATAAAATATATTACTATACCCTGTGCGTTCACATAGTTGCTTTGCAAGCTCCATACCGGGAATGGTATAGTATAAATTTGATGTATGGTTTAATAATCCAGCCTGTTTGGCAACTGCGTTTGACCAACCTTCATCGCAAAAACCAAGACTGTTAACCCCTATGCCTGTAGTAAAATCTATATATTCTTTTCCATGAATATCTGTGCAAACCGAACCATTACCCGAAACAATGCAGATTGGAAATCTCGCATAGGTTGCGGTAACCGTATTGGTATAAGAGTCAATAATGTTATCGAAAGTCATTTGTAATTCTCCAAAATGAGTTAATTGAACATAGTTCCACTTCCCTTGTCGGAAAGTATCTCAATAAGTATAGCGTGTTTTTCACGACCATCAAGTATAAACGTTCTATTAACCCCTCGTCGAACTGCCTCGATACAGCAATCAACCTTAGGAATCATACCACCTGATATTATTCCACGTTTTATTAGATGCGGAACTTCACTTACGCTAACTACCGGAATAAGAGTATTCTCGTCGTCCTTATCCTCCAACAACCCCTTAATGTCGGTCATTAGTATTAGGCTTTCAGCCTTTAATGCAGAAGCAATTCGAGAAGCAGCAGTATCAGCGTTAATATTGTAAACATTTCCTTCGCTGTCGCCTGCAACGGTTGCAACCACCGGGATATAACCACAGTCTAGTGCATCGGATATAGGGGCAATATTTACATCGGTAATGTCTCCAACAAAGCCGAGATCATTTTTGCCCTCGTGCTTTTTTGCCGTTAACATTCCACCATCGAGACCACAAAGCCCCAGAGCCTTGCCGCCGCTACGTTGCAATAAATAAACAAGCTCCTTGCTTAATTTGCCTGCAAGCACCATCTGAACAACCTCAGCGGTTTCCTTGTCTGTATAGCGAAGTCCATCAACAAAACGGCTTTCAAGCTGCATTCGCTTTAGGGTTTCTGATATTTCCGGTCCGCCTCCGTGAACTAAAACAATCCGAATGCCCATTAAGGACAATAATATTATATCATCCATTACAGCTGCTTTCAGCTCGGGGGAGGTCATTGCGTTACCACCATACTTTATAACAACCGTTTTACCGCGATAACGCTGTATATAGGGAAGAGCTTCAATAAGAATTTGCGCCCGCTCCATGTCATTAATCATCAACGTTATCCTCCTTTAAGACCGGTAATCGCCGTTTATTTTAACATATTCATAGCTAAGATCACAGCCCCATGCAGTGGCAAACCCCTTTCCGTTGCCCAGTGAAATCTCTATACGAATCTCATCAGACGACAGAACTTCGGATGCCTTTTCTTCAGAAAACTCTATTCCGGACCCATTCTCGCAAACCTTAACGGCGCCGCGTTCACTTCTTAACTCTACTTCAACATTTTCTATGTTAAACTCGGCATCGGTATATCCGATAGCACATAGTATACGTCCCCAGTTTGCATCTTCTCCAAACATAGCCGCCTTAAACAAGCTGGATGTTATAACCGACTTGGAAACTAAACGTGCTACATGCTTGGTAGGTGCTCCGGTTACATTACATTCAAGAAGTTTTGTTGCTCCTTCTCCATCACCGGCCACCATACGGCATAGATGGGTGCAAACCTTAAGAAGGGCTTGATAGAAAACCTTATAATCATCGCTTTCACTTTCAATGCATGGATTTTTTGCCGCAGCATTTGCCAACACCGAAACCATATCATTAGTAGAGGTATCACCATCAACACTAACCATATTAAAACTATCGTTTACAACATCGGCAAGTGCTTTTTGCAGCATATCGGGAGAGATTGATACATCTGTGGTTAAAAAGCAAAGCATGGTTGCCATGTTTGGATGTATCATACCGCTACCTTTAGCAATGCCGCCAATCTTACAATTTTTCCCCGATAACATAAATTCCACCGCAATCTCCTTTTTTACAAGGTCGGTGGTAAGAATAGCTTCGGCAGCGTTATCTCCGTTAGTGGATAACCCCTCAACAAGGCTTGGTATTCCTGAAATAATTGCATTAACATCAAGCGGCTGCCCTATTACGCCGGTAGATGCAACTATAACATCGGTGGTATCAATCTCAAGTGCATCACTAATCTCTTTACAGGTAGTTATAGCCTTTTCAACTCCGTCGGCGTTACAGGTGTTTGCGTTGCCACTGTTACATATAATTGCATGGGCATACCCATCAGATATGTTCTGTTTGGTTACGATAATTGGTGCTCCTACTACCTTGTTTAAGGTGTAAACCGAGGCAGCACTACAACGAGCTTTACTGTAAATAAGCGCTAAATCCAACTTAGACTTATTTTTTCTTATCCCACAATGAACTCCGGAGGCGGTAAAGCCATCAGCGGCACAAACTCCTCCTGCTATTTTTTTAATATTCATACACAACTCCTATTCTAAAAGGCCGGAGGAATGATGTTTAATCCTGTAGTCTCGTCAATCCCCAGCATCATATTCATATTCTGAATTGCCTGGCCGGCGGCACCCTTGACCATATTATCTATGGCCGAGGCTATAATTATCCGGCCGCATCGTCGGTCATAATGAATAGAGATGTCGCAGTAATTAGAAAGTCTAACAGCCTTTATGCAGGCTGTGCTATTGGGAGGGAGAATTCTAACAAATGGAGAATCCTTATAAAAATTACGGTATAGTTCATAAACTTTCTGTTCATCAGTGTCAGACAGAAAGTCGGCATACATAGTAGAAAGAATTCCACGGTTAACGGGAAGAAGATGTGGAACAAAGGTTACCTTAACTTCGTTTTTGGAAATAACCGAAAGAGTTTGTTCTATCTCCGGGGTATGACGGTGTTGTGCAACCTTATATGGAGCAAAATTTTCGTTACACTCGGGAAAATGTGTTGTTTCGGTTAAACCACGTCCTGCACCGGTAGTTCCACTTTTAGCATCAATAATAATGCCGGATTTTATAAGATTATTTATTAATAGCGGAGCCAAGCCTAGTGCTACACTGGTTGGATAACAGCCTGGGTTAGCAACTATTCTTGCTGCTGCAATTTCCTTGGGAAAAAGCTCAGATAGTCCGTAAACTGCCTCAGCATGTAGGTCGGAATATTTAAAAGGAAGGTTATACCACTCTTTAAAATCTTCTTCATTTTTCAATCTGAAATCTGCACCAAGATCTATGAATTTACAACCCTTGTCGATACATTTTTTTGCAATTTCTTCGCATAATCCATGGGGGAGAGAGGCAAAAACAATATCACATTTTTCAATAACAGCATCCTCGTCTACCAGTAAATCATCGAGGCGACCAAAATAGGATGGATAAACCGACGATAACGGTTTACCTTCAAAACTTACCGATGATATGGCAGCTAACTCTACTTTATCATGCGAGAATAATAGCCTTGCAAGTTCTGCCCCTGCATAGCCGGATGCTCCGATTATTCCTACCTTAGTCATTTTTTATACTCCAAAAGCTTATCACTTATTTCTGCTAACGAACGTTTAACGGAAGAAGGTGAAGGACCACCAACCGCCTTTCTTACCTCTACACATCGCTCAAGGGAAATAGTTTTATATATATCTTCTTCAAACATCTCACTAGCTTCTTTGTATTCGTTAATTGTAAGAGATTCAAGTGTTTTGTCCTCTTTTACACATCGAGACACTAAAGCTCCAACAACTTTATAGGCATCACGAAATGCCATTCCTTTGCCAACAAGATAGTCGGCGCAGTCGGTTGCATTAATAAAGCCCTTTGCCGATGCAATGCGCATGTTTTCCGGCAACACCTTCATTGTTTCTATCATCGGAGTGAAGGCTCTAAGAGAAGAAATCACCGTGTCTACTGCATCAAAAATTGCTTCCTTATCCTCCTGCATATCTTTGTTGTATGCTAGCGGAGTACCTTTTAACATCATTATTAGCGACATTAAATCACCTGCAACTCGTCCACTCTTTCCGCGAACAAGTTCAGCTATGTCAGGGTTTTTTTTCTGCGGCATTATAGAAGAACCGGTAGAAAATCTGTCGTCAAGTTCGATAAATTTAAATTCATGTGAGCACCAAAGAATAATCTCCTCACAAAATCTCGAGAGATGAACCATTATAACAGAAAGGCCAGCTGCAAGTTCAATACAGTAATCCCTATCAGAAACACCATCGAGACTATTACCACAGGGCTTATCAAACCCTAATAGTTCTGCGGTTTGAAGTCTATCTATATCGTACCCGGTAGAGGCAAGCGCACCGCTGCCGAGAGGACATTCATTCATCCTTTTACTACAATCTTTAAGCCTTGAAACATCTCTTAAAAACATATAACAATATGCACCAAGATGGTGTGCAAACGTTATAGGTTGAGCACGCTGTAGATGAGTGTATCCAGGCATAACTGTTTCAATGTTTTTAAGAGCTAAACCGTGTAAAACCTCAACTAACTCAATTAACATCTTTTCTATATCAGATATCTCTTTGCGAAGATACAGCCTTAAGTCAACAGCAACCTGATCGTTTCTGCTTCTTGCAGTATGAAGTCTTTTACCTGCATCACCTATTCGATCAGTTAACTCAGCCTCGATAAACATGTGAATATCTTCAGCGTCGCAATCAAAGGAAAGAACTCCTGCTTCAATATCAGAATGTATCCGGTTAAGACCATTATGAATTGCGGAATAATCATCTGCACTGATTATTCCGCAATCTGCAAGCATTTTTGCATGTGCAAGCGAACCCTCTATGTCCTGAGAATAAAGTCTGCAGTCAAAGGGGAGGGAAGAGTTAAAGTCGTTAAGTCTTTTATCTACATCTCCGTCGGTGCGTCCTGCCCATAGTTTCATTTATTATTATTCCTTTCCTAACGTTTAGCTTGGTTTTACAGCCAGATGTAAAACTTGTAAACGAATTAAGTTTAAAGGTAGTAGCTTGTTAAAGTAATAAAAACTGTTAAATAAATTTTATTTTGCTGCACGCTTTGCATCTAACCTTGCCTTAACCTGAAGCGGTAAACCAAACAGATTTATAAATCCTTCGCTATCCTGTTGATTGTATACCTCTTCTTCACCAAAGGTAGCAACCTCTTCATCGTAAAGGGTGTAGGGGCTAGTTACCGAGGCAAGTATCATATTACCTTTATAAAGCTTAATTTTAACCTCTCCGGTTACAGTTTCCTGTGTTTTGTCAACAAAGGCAGAAAGAGCTTCACGCAGAGGAGTAAACCATTGGCCGTCATAAACTATCTCTGCAAACTTGTGTGATAGTAACATCTTATAGTGCTGAGTGGCCTTGTCAAGGCAGATGGTTTCAAGTGCCTCATGTGCACGATAGAGAATACTACCGCCCGGAGTTTCATAAACACCTCGAGACTTCATTCCTACAAGACGGTTTTCAACTATATCCTCAATGCCGATACCGTTTGCCCCACCAAGCTTATTAAGTTTTTCAATAAGTTCAACCGAACCTAAACGAACGCCGTCTACCGAAACAGGAATTCCCTGCTCAAAAGCAACAGTTACATATGTTGGAGTATCAGGCGCCTTTTCAGGCGAAACTCCCATCTCTAAAATCTTGTCGATCATGGGTTCGTTTGCAGGATCTTCAAGGTCCATACCTTCGTGAGAAAGATGCCAAAGGTTCTTATCTTTAGAATAGTTTGTTTCGCGGTTGATTTTTAGTGGTATGTTGTGTTTTTCCGCATAGTCGATCTCGTCGTCACGGCTTTTAAATTCCCAGGTTCTCCAGGGGGCAATAATTCCCATCTCGGGTGCAAATGCTTTAATAGCAAGCTCGAAACGAACCTGATCGTTGCCTTTGCCTGTGCATCCGTGCGCAATGGCATCGGCACCTTCTTCAAGAGCTATCTCAACAATCCTCTTTGCTATTATCGGGCGAGCAAAGGCTGTTCCAAGGAGATAACGTTCCTCATATTTTGCGCCAGCCTTAAGAGTTGGGAAAATAAAATCCTCAACAAACTCCTTCTTTAAGTCTTCGATGTATAACTTAGAGGCGCCTGTTTTTAGGGCCTTTTCTTCAAGGCCTTCAAGTTCGGTTCCCTGACCAACATCACCGGAAACCGCAATCACCTCACAGTTATCATAATTCTCTTTAAGCCATGGAATAATTACCGAAGTATCCAGTCCTCCGGAATATGCAAGAACAACCTTCTTAAATTTTTTCATGTTTCACCTCTATGTTTTGCTTTATCGTTTATTATAACATAATTTTCATTTTATGACAATACCTAAGGTTGCCATCATAACCTAAAAAATTAACTAAAAATATGGATGTTTTATTTTAAAGCCTGTTCATTTCCAATATAGGCCGAAAAGTTATAGCTGTGGTTAATTGTGTTCTTAGGGAGGTTGTTTGCAAGTTCACAAAGTTTATCATAATCCATGTTTAGCTTATCAATTTTAGTATATTCTATAATGAGCAATAACGGATTAACATTGTATGTAGCGCTACAACGATGAATATATGACATATAGCTAGTGTGAAATTCTGCCAACCCACAAACCATGTCCAGCGGTGATCTCAAATCCCTACTTGTTACGTCTGAAAGGGTGTCATAACCTGCATGTAATAGCGAGGGTACATCAAAATTCGGTAGATCAAATCCCATCCTCATTAAAACTAGTGATGTAAGTTCGGTAGAAGCGTTTCCAGAGCTTCGGCCAAGGCCTTGTAAAGAGGTGTCAATAATATCGAAGCCGAGTTTTGCACAGTATACGCTGTTATAAACAGCAAGACCTAGATTGTCATGAGCATGAAAGCCTAGTTTAATATCAGATTTTTCACGTATAGAATCGTGATACTCCTTGATTGTTTCCGGCAACATACTGCCGGCTGAGTCAACTATATAAACATAATCTGCACCATACATTTCCGAGAGCTTAACACTTTGTGCAAACTCGCTAGGTGTTAAAGCGTAGGATTTCATATAGTTGGTCATAACTATAAAACCAAGCTTCTTGGCCTCTCTGATAAATGGTTCAGTTTTAGGAATTTCATCAGCATTTATCCCAATGCGCACAAAGGACGCGCCACAATCTCTCGCTTGTTTAAGGTGGTCTAGTTTTGCAATTCCCGGAATACAAAAGTTGCCAAACTTTGATGTTGTTAAAACGCTGTTTGCCGCTAACATATATTCCTCGTCGGAGTGCAGCGAAATCCCATTTTTTTCGCTGCTTGCGTTCAACCCCATACCATGACCTATTTCAATGAATTCAAACCCTAAATTTTCTAGTCTTGTTGAAATGTTTTTTACGTCGGTACATGAAAAATTAAAGTTAACAGCATAGCTGCCATCCCTTATTGTGGTATCTAAAATTTTAGTCATTATAATGCCTATTCCTTTCTTAGCTTCAGCGCAATATCTTCTGACTTAAGCAAAAAACGAGGGCGAACTTTTAAAGTTTCTTCGATAATATTATAGAGTTCAACACTGCTTTCTATAAGAATTGACCCCTTTGCTAGAGTTGCTGTTTTTGCGATTCCGGCTTCAATACAAATTTGATGCAAACGTGTAAACTCGGCCGAGTCTTCCGGCTTATTTAGGTCATAAACAAAATGATAACTAATACGCTCTTCCCATAAACCGTTCACCTTAACACTGCTCAAGAATTGTTTATCTTTGCGGTAAGGTACGTTGCATCTTCTTTCAACATAATGAACAAACGTAGTTCCTGCGTCAAAATTCAGGCATAAAATTTTGCCGTTTTTACTATAAAACCTTTCAAAAAAACAATCATCCCCATAAGGATTTAACGGAATGTTATCGGTGTAATATTTTGCTGAACCGCCTATAGCAGAAACTGAAAAATTACAATCGTTTGAGCGTAACGAATCGGGAAGTTTCATAATATAGTTTGAGAATATACCCATTTTGCAAGGGGTAACATCTACATCAAAATCCTCGTTTTTACAACCAGAATAGGTAAACGTAGGAACAACAATTGTTCCTCTTGTTCCAATAATATCAGAAATAGAATGATAAAAACATTCTGCAAGCTCTTTAGAGTTCTTGGCATCATCGCATTTTCCGAAAAAGCCGATGTTGCTATGTATAAAAACATCATCGCCATTACCTAGCCCAGCTGCAATGAGGCTATTCTTTATATCATGTTTGGTGTATGTCATTTTTTTAATCCTTAGGCGTTACTTTTGTAGCTTAATGTTAATGATTTCAGACAATCCATTAATAGTAGAGAAATCACGATCTAAAAAGTCATCGTTATCAAATGTAAGGCCATATTCTTCTTCAATTGCAGAAATCAATGAAATAAAATCATAAGAATCTATATATTCTTTATCAAAATAGTTGTTTGAAACATTTTGATTCATCTCCTCCTGTTCTACAGAAGTATTTTCAACAAACCAGTCGATAAGCCAAGCCTTTGTATCCATAATTTAATCAACCTCTTCTAAAATTACTCTTGCCGGTGCTCCGTCACAACAGAGCTTAATGGGTAGCGCATATATTTTGTGCTTTTTATTATAGTTAATCTTATCGGTGTTGTTAAGATATTCTACCAATACAACATCGTTACCTAAAAATAGTTTATGAATTATCGAATCCTCCTCGGTTAAAAGTTTTGCCCTACTGTCGTCGGGTGAAGGGGTGTCGAGACATATGAGCTTAACGCCGTTATCGATAAGATACTGTGTTGCCTCTTTCGTGAAAAATGGATACTTCTTGTAATAACTATCGGTGTTCCACTTCTCGCACCAGCCAAATGCAAACAAAACTCGTTTGGTAAGATTAAACTTATTTAAAATATCAATTGTAACCTCCCCGTTTTCTTCCATGCCTCTCATGTCGAAAACCGAGATTTCGCCGCATAATAAATCAAGTGAAAGTTGCTCTACAGTTGGAGTGTTATTAAAAAAATGCCGTGGAGAATCAATATGTGTTCCGCAGTGGCTACCAATGGTTATCTTGCTGGTGTTGCGCCCCACCTCATCTACGTGGCCTAGCTGTTCAATTGTAAGTGGAACATGCCAGTGTGCGTTAAAACATGGTATACCTTCAGCCAGATCAAAAGTTAAGTCGATGATTTTCATTTGTTTATTGTTCCTCACTTTCTATCAACAGAAAAGATTTCAATAAGTTCGCCGCTACTTCCTTTTACAAAAAACAGGCTAAGATTCTTGTCGTTAACAACAAGTTTATCAACCTCGGTGCATTCAAATTGTTCTGAAAGTCTTTCCTGCTCCTTTAAAGCGTTATTGCTCATAAATGCTAAGCAGCTAAAACCACTATTGTCGAGCGCCCAATTAATATTGTGTTTTGTCTCAATTAATTTTACTAAAACGGTTTTAGGAGCAAATAGCGATGTATACTCAAGATGATTATCCTTGTTCTTAAAACCAACAGCCTTAAGCAACGATGTAGTGTTATTAATGTTCTCGGTGTATATCTTTATTGTATGTTTTGTATCATACTCTATACTGGGTGTTTGTTTATCTGCAACGGTGTTGTAGCTGGTGATTTCTATCGGAATCACCTCGGGTGATAACGGTTCAAGAAAAGTAAGGATATGTGTATCATTATATCTATGCATCAAATTTTCTTTTAATGGCAAATTAACAACCTCGTCACGAAAACCTATTTTATAACCTTTAAAGGTAGATTCAACCTTCGTTAATTCGGTGCTGTTACAGGAATACGCTAAATGATCAAATTTAATTATCAAAACAGCTCCCTCATGCGAAGTTTATCTATCTTTCCGTTTAGGTTTAAGGTGAATTCGTTTACAGCTATCAACCTATCAATGGTATACCCGTTTCCAAGTTTTTTCACCGCTCTTTTAATCTCCTTTTGCAACAATTTTAATTCAGTATCACCGTTTAAAATAACGGCGCAACAGATAATCTCACCCATTAAATCATCGTTAACAGAAACTATAAGCGCCTCGTTAACATGGCTGTTTTGTAAAACAACCTCCTCAATAGCCTTGGCACTGATATTAATTCCACCTCTTATAATTAAATCTTTTTTTCGCTCTGTAATAAATAATATGCCGTCTTCAATTTTACCAATATCTCCACTCCTGTATAGGTTGCCATCAAAATAATCTTCGGTAGGCTCGTTAGAATAGCCTAAAAACATCCAAGGAACAGAAAGAAGAAGTTCATTAGCATCACCATACTTAATATTAACGCCCTCAAGAAGCTCCCCAACGCCACTACTTTTATTGCTTTGGTGCGTTTTGTTGGTTACAGAAGAAATAAATAATGTTTCTGATAATCCATAACTTTGAAAAAGTTTAACGGAGTATTTTTCTTCAAATGTCTGCTTTAGGTTTTCTGCCAATGGCGCAGTTCCGATATACCAGTCTACATTGTTTTCTTTACAGTATGCTATACCATTTTCGCCTCTGTTAACCTTAAGGATTAAAGCTAGCATAGTGGGTGAAAGCCATAGCGTATTAATATCATATTTTTTCATAATGTTCCAAAACTTTACCGCTATATCAACCGAAAATCTTTCGCAGATAACGATAGAAGAATTAGACACAAACGGCATGAATATAGTGTTTAGTATGCCGGCCATATATGTCATAACCATGCTGTGAAGAAAGCACTTCCCATTGGTTATACCATGCAACGAGCAAAAAGCTTCGGCAGATAAAAACAGGTTTGCAGCACTGTTTTTTACGCCTTTAAATTTTCCACTTGTTCCGGATGTGTAGGTTAGTAGATACAAATCATTAAATTTTACCAGCCTCAGCTTAGAGATGAAACTTGTTTCGTTAACTATAGCAGTAGGCTTTTGAAACAATAGAGCGTAGTTGCTTTCAGCATGCTCATCTATCAGCCAATGTTCATCTGTGATAAAAGAAAAATCACTTTCATCTTTAATAATTTCTAGAATTCTCTCCCTACCAAGCTTAGGGTCGATAGGACTTGCTACTCTTGCGGTTAAAAGGCAGGCGAAATAAATAACAATAAGTTCATAACAGTTATTCATTATTAATACTAAAGTTTTATTTAAGCTACGCTCATTCATAAGGGATTCAACACTTAACACGTCGCGATAAAACTGCTTAACGGTAATGGTTTTACCGGAGATATCGTCGAAAATAAACACATCGTTTAGGTCTCTTTTAGATATGTTTTCAATTATTTTAGTTATTTTTAAACTTGTGCTATTTTCAATGTTAATTGTCATACTTAAAATCCATTAGTTCGTTATCGATTAAACTCTTCACAATTTGTAATAAATCGTTTGCATAAATGCCTATCTTTTCGGCGATGTTAATAAGGTCGGTTTTTCCGTCTGCATATGCTATAAAGTTCATCATATTTCTTACATGGTTTGCAGACCCTTTGAAACTTTCGGTAGGGTATAAACCTCTTTTGCCCAGTTGGGGCTCACATAAACATTTGGTGAGATAATAACCATTGTTTTCAAGTAGAATTACCATTTCTTTATATATATCTAGTGATCCCTGCAACCCTCTTTCAGATATTAGATCAAGATTATCTGCAGATGTGTGATACTCAGGATATTCGCTGTATTTAGAGCGCATAACAGAGCATACAGGAAGGTCTACGCCGGGGGCATTGTATTGACGTTCATCTGAACCACGCATTAGGTAAGAATAGCTGATGAATTCGGGTTGTTTATTCCTTAAAACATGTAAAGCTACTCGGTCAGCAAGGGTGTTACCGTGGCGTGATTCAAGATATGAAAAAACTCTGTCGTCACCAACACAGGAAACGTTAAATCCGGCCTTTACATGTTTTTTCATATATGACAGGTTTTGGGATAGATATGTAATTGATCCTATTGTTTCCGGTATAAAAATAATTCTGTATGAAAAGTGGTGATTCTTCGCAGCAGAAAGCCATTTTGCTAACGCAGTTGTCATACAAACGCCTGATAGCTCGTTGTTTCCCATGGAAGGGTGGCATACATAGGTGGAAAAAAACAGCTCATCGGCTGAGTTTCCCTTAATTAAAAGTTCCCCATAGCTAAGATTTCCTTCAAAAAGTTCGCTATCTATAAAAACATGGTACTCCTGTTTTTTTAACGATAACAACATGTTGTGGCTCATGCAGAAGGCGCTTCTTTCCTTGTAGTAGCTTGTTACATAAGGGACTAAGTCAGCTTGTTTTGGCAGGGTGTAAACCATCTCTTTTAGCTCTTCTAACGAAACTATTTTGTCGATCGGAGCAGAGTATCCAACAACATGAAGATTGTTATCAGCAAAATCTATTATCCGATTACCTTCGAGATCCTCGATGTAAGCTGATTTTATTCTCCATTCATTTGGAACAGTCCAGTCGAATACCTGTGTGCCTGATGGAACTTCAATAATATTTAATTTAGGAAGCTCCTGCTTAATTCTGTGAAGGGTTTTTCGAACCCCGTCGCCGGTTATACTTCTACATATAGGAAAGAGCTCTGTTGCTAGTTCATGCATATTTAAATCGGATAGCCCACCATCCTTAAATCGACTCAACAAAACCTCCCATCACTATAAACTGTAAATACACTTATAGTAATTATATCAGAATTTAGGGTTCTTTACAAGATATTGTGTTAATAAAAAAACTGATATAAACGCATACATTATATCTAAGTTGTTGAAAATTATAAACATACATGATATAATAATGAAAAGAATCGAATTATGTGGGTGATGCGGATATGAAAAAAATTAAGCATAGAATATATGAGATAATTAGCCCGGCAACACAGGATGATACATATAGCAGGATGTTTGATCTACTTGTTATGATTCTAATTATTCTAAATGTTGCTACCATAGTTATTTCCACCTTTGACACTACTGAAGAATGGTTAGTGGTTTTTTCTTATTCCGTTGAGATAGTTTGTGTATTGGTGTTTGGTGTTGAATATCTTCTTAGGCTTTGGACCAGTGATCTTCTTTACCCGGAATGTGGCAAGATAAAGGCAAGAATAAAATATATCTTTTCCTTTATGGCTATAATTGACCTACTATCTATCATGCCGTTTACACTGCCGTTTATTCCGGATATTGATCAAAGAGTTGCCGACGTATTTAGAATTATTAGGCTTTTGCGTGTATTCAAACTTCATAGATATACGTCTGCCTTAAGTTCGATGCAGATAGTTTTGAAAAGAAAAGCAAGCCAGTTAACTTCATCGGTTTCGGTTATCATATTGCTTACAATTATAACATCGATAATTATTTACAATATTGAATCCGAGGCACAACCGGATGTATTTATTAATGCTTTTTCTGGCTTTTGGTGGTCGGTTGCAACCTTCACTACGGTTGGATATGGTGATATAGTCCCAATAACAACTGTTGGCAAATTGTTTAGCAGCTTTATTGCTTTTTTGGGACTTGGATTAATAGCTGTGCCAACAGGAATTATATCGGCAGGTTATGTTGAGCTTGATAACGAAAGGCATGAAAAAGAGCTTAAGAAAATTGTTACCGGTTTGGAGCAAGGGTTGGAAGAAGATGCTCAGCGTGACAAGGAAATTAAAAGAATGGTAGGCGAGATAGAGCAGGGTCTTGAAGAGGATGAGGAGCGCGATAAGGCTATAAGTAGAATGGTAAAAAGACTTGAAGAAGGCTTACAGGAAGATGAAAACCGTGACAATGATCTTAAATCGCTAATTAGTGAGCTTGAACAAGTAGATAAAGTTGGTGAGGCTAAATCGTTTGGCAACAAGTGCTTTTGTCCGTATTGTGGAAACAAAATAGATTAAATAATTGAATTATACTTGTTAACATTTATTTATAAAATAGATTGTCATGTAAAAACAAATATGTTACAATTATGTTAGCTGATAAACCTTGTGGAGATTATTTTGAACATTTATGAATCAAGCGAAGATTATCTTGAAGCTATACTTGTATTGAAAAATAGGATAGGAGTGGTTCGGTCCATCGATATTGTCAACGAGCTTGGGTACACAAAGCCAAGCGTTAGCGTTGCAATGAAAAAATTACGCGAAAGCGGTTTTATTTCCATGGATGAAAGTGGTTATATCACCTTGAGTGAATCTGGAATGGAGATTGCGAGCAAGGTTAAGCAAAGACATGAGATTTTAACCGAGTTTTTAATGGAGCTTGGAGTTGATGAGGAAAATGCCAAAACAGATGCCTGTAAAATTGAGCATGATCTTTGTGAAGAGTCGTTTAGATGTATAAAGAAACATCTAAATAGCATAAAGTAATTTTGTCTAATAATTTATTTATGTATTAATGGCGACGGTGAAATTCCCATGTATTAGCTGGGTAAAACTGTCCCATTATTTATCGAGTAAAAACAATCTTAACGATTCAAAAAAGGGTAGTCATTATATGAAAAAACATAATATCCTTAGCTTTTACCCTATGACGAAAGGCTACCGGTTTGGATTGGTAGTTTCATTTTTGTTTGTAATGCTCTCGGTTGTACTAAGCTATTTAACTCCCCAGGTAGTGCGAATAACGGTGGACTCTATTATTGGAGACGAACCTTTTGCACTACCTTCTTTATTTGTTAATTTTATTAATAGCTATGGTGGACGTGAATTTTTAGCAGAAAATTTAATATGGTGTGCGGTTATATCATTTGTTCTATCGGTAGCAGCAGCATTATGCGATTTTGGGTCGAGACGTTTTCTTGCAAGTTCTTCGGAAGGAATACTTGAAGTAGTGAGAAATCGTTTGTTTGAACATATTCAGCTGTTACCGTATCGTTGGCACAATGATCACCAAACCGGAGACATTATTCAGCGCTGCACCATGGATGTTGAGCTGATTAAGAATTTTATTAACGAGCATCTGCAGGCACTAATAAGAACAGTTTTCTTAATATTTATAGCACTTGCACTAATGTTTCCTATGAATGTTATGCTTTCGTTAATTGCTCTTTCTTTTATACCTATAACCCTGCTGTATTCCTTTGTGTTCTACAAACTTATAGGAAATAAATTTAGAAGTGCAGATGAAACCGAGGGTGAGTTAAATTCTGTGGCCCAGGAAAATTTGACAGCAGTTTATGTGGTGCGGGCATTTGGGCGGGAAAGCCATGAGTTGGAGAAATTTGAAGAAAAAAATAAGGAGTTTGCCGATCATTGGATAAGTCTCGGCGCTTTAATGGGAGCAAACTGGAGTACCGGAGACTTTATAGGTTTTGTTCAGATAGCCACAATTATTATAGTTGGAACGTTTTTGGCGGTAGATGGAACAATCACTCTGGGAGATTTTATTACATTTGTTTATTATAATGCAATGCTTGTTTGGCCAATACGTCAGCTGGGAAGGATTTTATCCGAACTTAGTAAATCGGCTGTAAGTTCAACGAGAATTTTTGAGATACTCGACACCGAACGCGAAAAATCATGTGAAAATCCCAAAACTACCGACATGACTAAGGCTATAGAGTTTAAGAATGTTTATTTTGGATATAACGAGCACACCACTGCAGTAAGCAACATTAGCTTTAAGCTGCAGGGTGGAAAAACTCTTGGTATATTAGGGTCAACAGGAAGCGGTAAATCTACCCTTATGTACCTTTTAGATAGACTTTATGAGTTAAAGCCGGGTGGTGGGGAAATATTAATTGGCGGCGTAAATATAAATGAAATAGATTTGCAGTACCTTCGTCAAAATATCGGTATTGTGCTTCAGGAGCCATTTTTGTTCTCAAAAACATTTAGAGAAAACATATCAGACGGCGCACATAGTGAGGATTTAGATTCGATAAGAATGTACTCTCAGCTAGCGGTTATCGACAGCTCTATTATAGGGTTTGCGCATGGATACGATACACTTATTGGTGAGCGTGGGGTTACTATTTCAGGTGGCCAACGGCAACGTGTGGCGATAGCTAGAATGTTAATGCAGGATACACCGATAAAGATTTTTGATGATAGCCTTTCGGCGGTTGATATGGAAACCGATGCAAAGATAAGAACTGCAATAAACGAGAGGGTTAAAGGAACAACAATAATAATTACCCATCGCATAGCAACTGTAATGAATGCAGACCTAATTCTGGTTATGGATAAGGGTAACATTGTGCAATCGGGAAATCACAAAAGCTTGGTGGAAGAAGATGGTATTTATCGTAAAGTTTTTGAAAGTCAACGAATGAAAGAGGAGGACTAAGTATCGACAGATATGAAGATAGGGTAGATACCAGGCTATCCTCTATAAAAACATGGAAGGTTGTACTTCCGTTTGTAAAGCCCTATCGCAGTTATATTGCGGTGCTTTGCTTACTTATGTTGCTTGCAGCAGCGGTAGATGTTACACTGCCGCTACTTAGTGGCTACGCTGTTTCACAGTTCATCGTTCCGGGAACTACCGATGGGATTATATTTCTTGTAGCAATATTTGTTGCACTGATATCGGTTCAAACATTTACCACCTTTCAGATGGCCAAAACAGCCCTAAAGGTAGAGATGAAGATCTCTAGAGACTTAAAGAGTGCTATGTTTAAACATATTCAGACACTGGGGTTTGATTATTTTAATACCACGCCTGTAGGTACGATTCTTGCAAGGGTTATGAGCGATACAATGCGTATCGGAACGATATTTGCGTGGAGTTTTGTAGATGTAATATGGTCGGTAGCGTGCATAGTGGGCTACGTTGTTATGATGTTTAATATTAACGTTAGTCTTGCGTTGCTGGTGGTTTCGGTTGTGCCTCCTATAGCAATAATAACATACTTTTTTCAACACAGGATACTGTATGCGAATCGAAAGGTAAGATTTGTTAATGCAGAGCTAACTAGGGAATATAATGAGGGCATTACCGGTGCTAAAACTTCTAAAACCTTGGTTATTGAGCATAAAAATTTAAATAGGTTTATGAAAACCACAAGTGAGATGAGGGGCGCATCGGTCCATGCAGTAATGCTTACAGCACTTTATATCCCTATAGTAGCCGCCCTTACATCGGTTGCTGTTGGTTTTGTTATAACCTATGGTGGTGAACTTGTTATTATTGATGAACTGGGTGTTGACGGTCTTGCAATCTTTATTAACTATGCGTTGGTAATTGCTAGTCCGGTACAGCAGCTTGCAAGAACACTATCACATTTTATTGCCGCTCAGGTTAATGTTGAGCGCTGTAATGAACTTTTGGCAAAAGAGCCAATGATTAAGGATAAAGAAGAAGTTGTTAAGCGATATGGGGATTCATTTAACCCTAAACGCGAAAATTGGGAGCAGATAAAAGGTGATATCAAATATGAAAACGTTACCTTTATGTATCATGACGGAATTGAAAACGTACTAGAAGATTTTAACCTTACTATTCCGGCCGGAACAACGGTTGCTATTGTTGGAGAAACCGGTGCTGGAAAGTCTACCCTCGTAAATCTTACCTGTAGATTTTATGAACCTACAGGTGGAAAAATATTAATCGATGGTGTCGACTATCGGGAAAGAAGTCAGCTGTGGTTGCATAGTAACATAGGATACGTTTTACAAAGTCCACATCTTTTTTCAGGATCAGTTAAAGAGAATATACGTTATGGGCGTTTAGATGCAACCGATGAAGAAATAATTAACGCTGCTAAAACAGTTAAAATACATGATACCATAATGAAGATGGAGAATGGCTATGATAGCGATGTTGGTGAAGGCGGAGGATATCTGTCGACGGGTCAAAAGCAACTTATATCATTTGCACGTGCAATTATTGCAAACCCTGCTATTTTTGTTCTCGATGAGGCAACCTCTTCTATAGATACCAAAACAGAGGAGTTGATACAGGAGGCTATAGAAACCTTAATAGGTTCACGTACATCGTTTTTAATTGCACATCGTCTGTCAACTATTCGAAAGGCGGACATTATTTTGGTTGTGAAAAACGGAAAGATTGTAGAGAAGGGAAGTAATAAAGAGTTGTTAAAAAAGGGCGGTTATTACGCAGAACTTTATCAAAAACAATTTGCCGAGGAGGCAACAGATAGAATTTTTTCTGAAGGAGAGTAGTTTTATGTGTGGAATAGTTGGGTATGTTGGAGATACCGGAGCAAAAAAAGTAATTCTTGATGGACTAAAAAAATTAGAATATCGTGGTTACGATTCTAGTGGTATTGCATTAAATATTAACAATACAATTGCTGTAAAAAAATGTAAGGGCAGGATTGCAGAACTAGAGGCGATTATAGGTGACGAGCCTTTTGATTCCGGCTGTGGAATTGGGCATACAAGATGGGCTACACATGGCGAGCCTTCCGATATTAACGCACATCCGCATATAAGTAACAATGGCCAAATTGCCGTTGTGCATAATGGTATTATCGAAAATTATGAAGAGCTAAAAAAAGAGTTGGTTGAACAATACGACGTTACCTTTTCTTCTGATACCGATACAGAGGTTATAGCGCATTTACTATCGGTTTGTTATGAAGGAGACCTGTTGCAGGCAATCTATAAAGCCGTAGAAAAAATGCGTGGTGCATATGCTATTGCTGCTATTGTTAACAGTGAACCGGATAAAATTGTTGCTGTTCGTAAGGATAGCCCGATGGTTGTAGGTATATCACATGATGCAAATTATGTTGCATCAGATATACCTGCATTATTAAGATATGTTCGTGAAATTTACTTAATAGAAAATAACGAGACGGTAGTTATTACTAAGGATGGAGTAGATATCTATAATGCCGATAAAAAACCAGTATATCGTGATGTTTTTCATGTGACCTGGGATGCTGATTCGGCTGAAAAGGATGGCTACGACCACTTTATGTTAAAGGAAATGCATGAGCAACCTAAAGGGATAGGGGAGACTCTTAGAAGAAGAATTGATGGTAAGGAGATAGTACTTGACGGCATCAATCTAACAAAGGAAGAGTTAGATGGATTTGATCGGGTATATATAGTTGCATGCGGTACTGCCTACCATGCAGGCTTGATAGGAAAGTATGCAATAGAAAAGTTTGCTAAGATACCCGTAGAGGTAGATATAGCTTCCGAATTTCGTTATCGCGAGCCATTTTTAGATGATAAAACTCTTTTTATTGCTATAAGCCAATCGGGAGAGACTTTAGATACCCTAGCTGCATTGAGATGTGCTAAGGAGGCAGGAGCGAGAATACTATCCATCGTTAATGTAGTTGGAAGTTCAGTTGCAAGGGAATCTGATGATGTTTTCTATACCTGGGCTGGACCTGAAATTGCGGTGGCATCAACAAAAGCATACACTACCCAGCTTATGTGCCTTTACCTTATTGCTATTTATATGGGGAGGTTAAAAGGCTTAATAACCGATGAGCAAAACCTTGAATACATAGATGAATTAAGCAAAATACCAAGTAAAATACAAAAAATTATTAGCAAAGAAGCTAATATAGCAGAGCTAGCCAAAAAGATATATAAAACAAATCAGGTTTTCTTTATAGGCCGCGGAATAGATAGCAGTGTATCATTTGAAGGGTCGCTAAAGCTAAAGGAAATATCATATATTAACTCATTTGCCATTGCGGCAGGAGAACTAAAACACGGAACAATTGCTCTTATTGAACAGGATACACTTGTTGTTGCTGTTGCAACACAGCAGCCACTTTATGAAAAGATGATGTCAAATATTCAGGAGGTTAAAACTCGCGGAGCAAGGGTGATAGGACTTACTCAATCAGACAATACAGGAATAGAGTCTACCGTTGAACACACGCTTTATATTCCAAACTGCGCAAAGGAGTTTACTCCGTTACTAAGTATTGTTCCACTACAGATACTATCATACTATATTGCTAAGCTAAGAGGTTGTGATATAGATAAACCAAAGAATCTTGCAAAAAGTGTTACGGTAGAATAAAAGGGGACGGACATCAATGAAGTATATATTGTTTGACCTCGACGGTACCTTAACCGATCCAAAGGTTGGTATAACAAGCTGTATATTGTATGCATTAAACCATATGGGGATAGAGGTGCAAGATCCGGATAAGCTTTCTTCATTTATCGGTCCACCACTTATCGATACATTTAAAGAGCATTACGGATTTAATGACGAAGATGCACAAAGAGCAATAGATAAATATCGTGATAGATTTGCCGATAAAGGTCTATATGAAAATATAATATATGAAGGTATCTCTGAGTTATTAGCCGAACTGTATTTAAAGGGGAAGGTTATTATTTTAGCAACATCAAAACCTGCCGTATTTGCTAAAAAAATATTGGAATATTTTGAGATTAACCAATATTTTACCTTTGTATCCGGTAGTGAACTAGACGGTACACGTAATGATAAGGGTGAGGTTATTGCATATGCATTAGAAAATAACAACATCATCGATATAGATGATGTTGTTATGGTGGGTGATAGAAAATACGATGTTATAGGATCAAAAACTCACGGAATTAAGTCAATAGGTGTATTATATGGCTATGGTAGCCATGAAGAGCTACAAAATGCAGGAGCTGATGTTATTGTTGAAACGGTAGATGAGTTGAAAAACACGCTCATAAATCTTTAGGCTGTTGTTTTACAAAATATAATTTTGCCGTGATAGTTAATCTATATAATAACCGTCAAAAACATTGCTTTCACCATAGAAAACATTTAGATCGATAAATTCTTCTACGCCATCGTAACCGTTTAAACGTCCCTTGTCTGAATATTGCCAAAAAACCCAGTCTCTACCGTCAGGCAGTGTGGGTTTATAAAAAACACTCCTAATCCAGATATCACATTCGGGATAAGCATCTGCAATATATAGCTCGTATGAAAGCTCTGTAGCATAAATTATTGGAGGCATACCATAGTGTTCGGTAAGTAACTCTACCAAAACATCCATCTCTTTTTGTGTTGTTTCTTTGTTGGGGAGATTTTGTTTTTTATCTCCGTAAAATTCTATGTCTATAACCGGTGGCAACATGTTTTCGGTTATAGGCACGTTTTTTATAAAGTTATCTGCCTGGGTACTGCCCGGGCTATCATAGCTAAAAAAATGGTAAGCCCCAACACGAAGGTCGGTTTTAATCGCTTCGGCATGGTTATATGCAAACTTATCATCAACAAAGCTGCTGCCTTCGGTAGCCTTAATAAAGGCAAAGCGGATATCCTCAGCTGCAAGAGTTTCCCAGTCGATATCCCCTTGGTAAGCCGAGACATCAACCCCAACTACAGGGTATTCATCCCTGCTAGGGTTGTTAAACTTAATCACCCCTCTTAACCAGAGTATCACAACAATTAGGCAAATTAATAAAAGTGATGCCAATATTAACGAAACAACCTTTAATACCTTACAGTTTATCAATCTTTCCATAATTTTCCAATCACATAAAAGTCACACACAATAAAACGGCTACCCTAAATTAAAAAAAGTTAGGATCGGGGCTATCGAAAAAGTTCGACAGCCCCGATCGAGGATGCATCGCCTCCCCGATAAAAGGCCTATAAAAGCCATTGGACATTTCAAGGCGTTAGATGCTTTTAGTCACTTGGTGTCCACCTTAAATTAAAAGAAAAGTGGGCTAAACTTTACTCTAAAAAGTCTTTAAGTTTTTTGCTTCTGCTCGGATGGCGAAGTTTACGTAGAGCCTTTGCCTCAATCTGGCGAATACGCTCACGGGTTACGTTAAACTCCTTACCAACCTCTTCTAGGGTTCTCGGTCTGCCGTCGCCAAGGCCAAAGCGAAGGCGAAGAACCTTTTCCTCTCGCAAGGTTAGGGATTTTAATACAGTGGCAAGCTGTTCCTGTAAAAGTGTGTGTGAGGCAGCATCGGCAGGAATTGGGGCATCCTCATCAGGGATGAAGTCACCGAGGTGGCTGTCTTCCTCTTCGCCTATAGGGGTTTCAAGCGAAACAGGTTCCTGTGCAACACGCATAATCTCACGAACCTTTTCTACCGGCATGGAAAGCTCCTGGGAGATTTCATATGCGGTTGGCTCATGGCCGTTTTGATGTAAAAGAAGGCTACCGGCTTTTTTTACCTTATTAATCGTCTCTACCATATGTACCGGAATACGAATTGTTCTTGCTTGGTCGGCAATGGCTCTGGTAATAGCCTGTCTTATCCACCATGTTGCATAGGTGGAGAATTTAAAGCCTTTAGTATGGTCGAACTTTTCTACCGCCTTAATTAGGCCTAGATTTCCCTCCTGGATTAGATCAAGGAACTGCATTCCACGACCAACGTAACGCTTAGCGATGCTAACAACAAGCCTAAGATTAGCCTCAGATAATCTTTTGCGGGCATTATCATCATTTTCCAGTATAAGCTTTGCAAGCTCAACCTCTTCCTCGGTAGACAGCAACGGCACCCGGCCTATCTCCTTTAGGTAGACCTTAACAGGGTCATCGATAGCAACGCCCTCTGCAGAAAGAATAGTTTCGTAAAAATCAAGTGATTCTTCGGTTAACGGAACAACCGTTTCCTCTTCCTCTGCCTCGTCAACAATTTCAATCCTGTTGCTTTCCAGCTGTTCATAGAGCTTATCAACCTGTTCGCAGTCGTAGTTGTTTTCCTCGAGTAGGTCGCTAATATCCTTGGTGGATAGTTTGCCGGTGCGCTTTCCACTTTCAACAAGATCGTTAATCGTTAATTTCTTGTCGCCTGGTGTCATTGAGTTTCCTCCTTGTTGTGTATTCTTTTCTTTTTTTCTTCTATAAAATCGGTTAGTCGGTCTAGCTGCAATTCGCCCTGTAGAACCTGTGCTCCCGAAAGCTCAATCATACTTTCTAAATACATGTTTAGGTCTATCTCGTTTGGAACAACCTCTCCAAATCTTGCCATTGTAGCGGTTAACTCTCTTGAAAAATTTTCATCTAGTTCTCCGGCAACAACTGCAAAACCAACAGGATTTCCATCGTCGTAATATTTTTTTGCGATGAAATATGCCTGTGCGAGCGCTTGTTCACAAAAGGTATAACCATCCAACCTATTTGAAACCTGCTTAATGAGATCCGGGCTAATTAGTATTGCAGCAACAAACTGCTGTTCACGGTTAACGAGCTGTAATGCTTTTGTAGATAATGAACGTTTATTAGTTGCGGTCGCATATGGGCTAAAACTGTCCTTGTAATCTTTTTTTTGCTGAATTCTTCGTCGAGATTTAAGTAGTCCGTCAAGCTGAACCAAAATAGCACTTTTGGAAACCCCGGTTTCATTTTCAATTCTGCCGGCATAAATCTCTCGCTCGGTTACAGTCGCAGTCATATCGGCAAGTATGTTAACGGCATTGTTTATATAACGACCCCTACCTTCGTCGGTGCTAAGCGTAATTCCTTTTTTTGCATTTAACAGAGCATACTCAACAGTTGTACTGCTACCTTTGATTAATCCTGCAAACTTCTCGCTACCAAATTTTTTTATATATTCGTCCGGATCCTTGGCATTATCCATCTGAAGAACCGATATTTCGGTGGGAAGTTTTGAAAATATTGTTGTTGCTTTTGCCGTGGCACGTTGTCCCGCCTCATCGCTGTCATAACAAAGAACTACTTTATCGGCATAGTTCGAAATTAATTTTGCCTGTTCTGAGGTCAATGCGGTTCCAAGTGTAGCCACAGCTGTTTTAAACCCTGCTCCGTGTAACGATGCTACATCCATATAACCCTCACATAAGAGATAGCAACGCTCCGATTCCTTTTTTGCAAGATTTAAAGCAAAAAGATGGTGTCCCTTGTTAAATATCGGTGTATCACTTGTATTAAGATATTTAGGCCCGTCACCATTTATCAGCCTTCCTCCAAAGGCAATAACATTTCCCTGCAAATCGATAATAGGAAAAATGATTCTGTTTCTAAAAAAATCAAAATATCCTCTGCTTCCTCTTCGCAGTAGTCCTACCGAATCTAAATCCTGTTCCTTATAGCCTAATTTTGTCATATGATATAGCAGTTTGCTATAACTGTTATGAGCATAACCTATGCCAAAACGAGTGATCATAGCAGGGGATAAGCCTCTATTATGAAGGTAATCTCGAGCTATCGAACCATCTTCAGCAAGAAGGTTGCTATGAAAATATCTTGCTGCATCTTTATTTATTCTAATAAGTAAACTTCGTCGTTTAGATTGCTCGTCGTCCTCGTCCGGTAGCTTCATTCCAACCCTTGCAGCAAGAAGTTTTACCGATTCAACATATCCAATGTTGTTGTATCTCATAATAAAGTTTATGGCATTGCCACCGGCGCCGCAACCAAAACAATGAAAGTAGCTATGCTCAGAATTAACGGAAAAAGAAGGCGTTTTTTCATTGTGGAACGGACAGACTCCCACATAACCTCGACCAGATCTTTTTAGAGGCAGATACTCTGATATAAGGTCGACGATATCGTTTTGAACTATGATCTGCTCTATGTAACTTCTGTCAATCAATTCTAATTACCTGCTGTTTAATATCGACCATCGTCTTGGAATATAAATGTTTTCAAACTCTGTTGCAGCAAAGCTGTCGCTCATTCCTGAAATATAGTCTGTTACTGCTGTATCAACCCCCTCAAGTTCACAAATCTTGCGATACATCTCAGGCATAACGTTGGGGTTTTTTCGATAGTAACGATAAAGCTCTGATATAAAGTGGAAAACCTTTTTTTCCTCAACCTTAGCAACACTACCAACATAAATGTTTTCAAACATAAAGGAATGAAGGTCGTCGAATGCTTGTTGAACATCTTTGCTATACCCTATCTCGTCTTCGCTACTTAACATCAAATCCGATAATAGCGTGGTTATGCGTTGAGATTTGCTATAACCTAAAACATCTCTAATCGATTTAGGCAGATCCTCCTCAGACAATAAGCCTGCGGTAATACAATCTTCGATATCATGGTTTATATAAGCAATTCTATCGCAATAGCGAACAACTCTGCCTTCAGCAGTACTAGGAAATTCATCCTTGGTATGATTAAGTATACCATCCTCTACCTCAGCAGTAACATTTAGTCCGCCAGGAAACTTTTCGAGAACACAAAGAACTCTAACGCTCTGCTCAAAGTGTGCAAATCCATTTGGATTTAACTCCCTCAATGCACGTTCACCGGCATGCCCAAAAGGGGTATGTCCTAGGTCGTGCCCCATGGCGATGGCTTCGGTTAAATCCTCGTTAAGACGCAGGGCT
>CAYJBH010000001.1:19812-68720 GCA_964368625.1 uncultured Oscillospiraceae bacterium | reverse complement strand
GGCTCTCGCAATGGTTCTTGAAATTTGAGAGACCTCTAATGTATGAGTTAACCGAGTTCTAAAATGATCTCCTTCAGGGGCAAGGAATACCTGTGTTTTGGTTTTAAGGCGACGAAAAGCCTTTGAATGAATAATTCTATCGCGATCACGGCAAAAGTCGGTTCGAAGAGGGCAGGGCGGCTCAGCCTGTTTACGTCCCTTGCTGTTTATAACAAGGCAGGCTTTTGGAGATAGAGTTTTCTGCTCAAGCTCTTCATGATATTCACGTGCTGTCATATAACTCCTGTTTTATTGTCCATCTACATTATACGTCATAAAATGATTTTATCCTCTTATTTATTTAAAAAAAGCAAAAAAAATTGTATAAGCTAAAAAAGAGCTGCAAAACAGCTCTTTTTTACAAATTTAATATTAATATTAAAGACCGAAACGCTTCTTAAAGCGGTCTACACGTCCGCCGGTATCAACAAGCTTTTGTTTTCCGGTATAAAAAGGGTGACACTTTGAACAAATTTCAACGTGTATTTCCTTTTTGGTGGAACGGGTAGTAAACTTCTCTCCACAAGCACAAACAACATGTGCTTCGTTGTAGTTTGGGTGAATACCTTCTCTCATTTTTAGCCATTCCTTTCTTGAAATTTTGTCCGGTTTTGCCTTAAAATTGACAATGTTAGAGATTATCTGTCTCAAAAGGCTAAAAGATTACAGTGTAAGATGCCTTTTCCGGTACATATACTATTTATTTTCTATAGTCGCTAAAACATTATAGCATAAAAAAATTGTCTATGCAAGAGTTTTTTCGATTTTCTCAAAGATTTAAAAGATTTCTCATAACAGACTGAAGATTTTCGATGGTTTTATTTGCATCGTCCTTAGTTTTTCCTGTAGCGCTGTAATAAATTTTAATCTTAGGTTCTGTACCGGAAGGTCTCAATATTACGCTACAATCATCCATAACAAAACGTAATACATTAGATTTAGGGAGGGTGATCTCGGTGGTTGTGCCATCAATATTTTTAGTACTGCCGCTAAGGTAATCAAAGAAGGTGGTAACAATTTTTCCGGCAATCTCCTGTGGAGGTAGCTGCCTTATGTTACGCATTATATTGGCCATTGTATCGAGACCGGAAAGGCCTTCAAACTCAAAGTTGTCGATGATGTTTATTTCGTAACCATAGGTTTCATAAATTCTATCTAGCTCTTGCTTGATGGCGCTGTCGTTGTCGTGATAGTATGAAGCCATCTCTACTAAAAGCATCGATGCCACTACAGCATCCTTGTCTCTCGCATAGCTACCCGCAAGATATCCGTAACTTTCCTCACAACCGAACAAGAAACGTTCTTCTTCACCTTTTTGCTCAAGAAACAATATCTGTTCGCCGATGTATTTAAACCCGGTAAGAACATCAATCGTAGTAACTCCTGCAGAAGATGCAACAGCCTTAGCAAGATCGGTAGTAACCAGCGATTTAACAAAAACAGGATTCTTGGGCATTGTTCCAAGACGCAACCTTGTGTTAATGATATAGTCGAGTAATAATAGAGCTATCTCGTTACCAGTGGGCAATAAATAATTATCACCATCCTTAACCGCTATACCAACCCTATCGCTATCGGGGTCGGTCGCCAGTAAAAGATCTGCGTTTGTCTGTATGCATTTTTCAATACCAAGTCGTAATGCTTCCCTTGATTCCGGGTTAGGGTAAGGGCAGGTAGTGAAATGTCCGTCCGGCATTTCCTGTTCTTCAACTATAATAACTTCGGCAGATGAAGTTCTCTTTAATATGTCTCTTACCGGCTCGTTGCCAGCACCGTTTAATGGCGTGTAAACAACCTTTAAAGGTTTAACAGATTTAATTTTGTTTAACTGTTGTTCCTCAACCTTTTTATAGTAATCGAGATAGAAATTTTCATCAATATACTTTATTAAACCTTTATCAACTGCATCAGAAAAATCAATAAGTTTTATATCATTGAAAATATCAAGAGAGTTAATTTCTTTAAGAACCTCGGTAGCGTTGTTATCTGTCATCTGGCAACCATCACTGCCGTAGGCTTTATAACCGTTGTATTTCCCCGGATTATGGCTTGCAGTAATCATAACGCCGGCGCCGCAACTAAATTTACGAACGGCATAAGAAACCATAGGGGTGGGGCATAAGCGAGGGAAAACATAGGCCTTAATTCCGTTTGCCGCCAATACTGATGCAGTAGTCTTAGCGAACAACTCGCTTTTAATTCTGCTGTCATACCCTATAGCAACAGTCTTGTTAAGATTGTTATTTAGTATAAATTGTGCTAGCCCCTGAGTAGCTTTAGCTACCGTATAAACATTCATTCTGTTAATACCGGCACCTATTATGCCACGTAAGCCGGCTGTGCCAAACTCAAGATCCTTCGCAAAACGCTCTGTTATCTCGTTTGAATCGCCTTGAATAGAAAGAAGTTCCGCACTTAAGTCTAAATCCGTTAGTTTGGTATCAATCCATCTATCGTATTGTTTTTTTATTTCACCGGATATAGTCATTATTGAATCACCTATAAAATCAGAGTTTAACGTGTGTTCCTTGTATAAATATAATAAACCATAAATTAAAATATGTCAAGAATTTTAGCAGATTGTACAAAGAATTTACACAGATAGCCTAAATTTATTAATCTTTTTGTTTAACAGCAACATAATTATTTATAAAACAAAAAAAATAGTGGAATTTTAGCACAATTATTTTGATGTTTAATTAGTGAAAATTTAGGTATTGTATAATGAAAAAATATACTGTATTATATATTTAGAAACCGGAGGGAATAAAAGTGTACTCGAAAATAAATAGCCTTGGAGTAAACACCTTAGATGGTTATGTTGTTACTGTTGAAACTGATATTTCGGGCGGTCTGCCTCAGTTTGATATAGTGGGTTTGCCGGACAACTCGGTTAAGGAGTCGAAGGATAGGGTTCGCTCTGCTCTGAAAAATTTGGGGTTTGTTTACCCAACCAGCCGAATAACGGTTAATCTTGCTCCCGGAGATATTAAAAAAGTTGGCCCAATCTACGATTTACCTATATTTATTTCCCTCCTTACAGCCTCTGCACAGATGAGGGGAGATACCTCCAGTTGTGCTTTTGTTGGAGAGTTAAGTCTTAACGGTGATTTGCGGCCGGTTCGGGGGGTTATCTCAATGGCTATCGCAGCGGCAGAGAAAGGGGTAACTGATTTGTTTGTTCCGCCAGATAATGCTGAGGAGGCGGCGGTAATAAAGGGCGTAAATGTGTATTCGGCCAAGAACGTGAAACAGATAGTTAACCATTTTGCGGCCGAACCGTTAAAGATATATGAACCGACACCAAAAGGTGAGTTAAGTCAGAATTTCTATATTGATTTTTCTGATGTTAAGGGGCAGAGCGATGCAAGGCGTGCCATAGAAGTTGCGGTAGCAGGCGGGCATAACATTTTAATGACAGGACCTCCGGGAACAGGAAAAAGTATGCTTGCCAAAAGAATTCCTACAATTTTGCCGCCGCTAACGATGCAACAGGCAATAGAAGTAACTAAGATTTACTCTATAGCGGGAATGTTGCCAAACGATAACTCTTTTATCTCTACTCCTCAGTTTAGAGCCCCACATCATTCGGTTTCTGCAGCCGGTTTATCGGGAGGAGGGAGCATGCCGCGACCGGGAGAGATATCTCTTGCACATAATGGAGTTCTTTTTTTAGATGAACTTCCGGAATTTAAAAGAGAAGCGATAGAAATATTACGACAGCCGATGGAGGATGGAGTTGTTACCGTTTCAAGAGTTTCTGGCAGCTCTACCTACCCATGCGATGCTATGATAGTGGCGGCAATGAATCCTTGCCCATGCGGATATAGTGGTCACCCAAAGAAAAATTGCAGTTGTAGCCAAAGTAATATTGAGAGGTATCTTGGTAAAATATCCGGTCCGCTACTCGATAGGATTGACATACATATAAATGTTCCGAGTGTTGACTATAATGAACTAACCACAAACATTCCTTGTGAGAGTTCAAAGGAAATATTACAACGAATTGTTAGCGCAAGAAAGCGTCAGCAGGATAGAAATATGCAGGGTGCTATTTGCAATTCGCAGATTAAGGCATCTTATCTCAGAGAAGTATGCAGGCTATCTGAAAAGGCCGAAAAAATATTGCACCGAGCATTTGATAATCTTTCGTTATCAGCCCGTGCACATGAAAGGTTACTAAAGGTATCGAAAACGATTGCTGACCTAGACGAATGCGAAATAATAGAGCCACGACACCTTGCCGAGGCTCTTCAATACAGGAACATAGAACAAAGACAGTATTATAATGTTTAGCTATTTATGATATTTGCCGCCTGATATTATGTTGAAAGATCGATAAAGTTGCTCGGTTAAAACCACTCTTGCCAGCTGGTGTGGAAATGTCATTGCTGAAAGAGAGATTCGCTCATCGCATTCTGCTTTAAAGTTTTCATCAATTCCTTGTGATGAACCTATAATGAAACATAGTTCTTTACCATTCATTGCAGCATCTTTTATAACGGTTGCCAGCTGCTGTGAGCTGAGTTGTTTGCCTTCAACACATAAAGCAATAACATATGGTTTTTTTGGCAAAGCGGCCTTGAAGTCCTCGGCTTCGCGACGAAGCGCAGTGGCGTCTTCACCGCGTTCTTTAAGTTCAATTACCTTAAATCGACAGTAGGCACAAAGCCGTTTAGAATATTCTAAACAGGCATCTTTCCAGTATTTTTGTGAAAGTTTGCCCACCGATAAAATTGAAATTGCCTGCATATTAAAACTCCATAACAGAAAGTGATGTTTCGCTCGGGGCGACTTTAATTGTTAGTTCATTGTTCGGTATAATTCCGTGTGCGGCGAAACTGTGCGCTAAAGCGTATTTTACTCTGGTGGGATGGTTATTTTCCTTGCTTAGATGACAAAGGGCAAAGTTTTTAACACCTCTTTTAACTAACTGTGCAACTGCTTCGGCACAGTCGGAATTGCAAAGATGTCCGGTTTTGCCGGATATTCTTTTTTTTAAGAAGACTGGGTATTGACCTGTTTGTAACAAATGTTCATCATAGTTTGATTCAATAGCTACTAGATGACAATCGGTAAGCATGTTTAAAACATCCGGATGAACGAAACCACTGTCGGTGAAATAGCCTACTTTTTTGCGGCATGGTGTTTTAACTTGATATCCAAATGCACATAGGCTGTCGTGGCTAACTTTAAATGCAGTTACCTCAAAATCGCCTATGTTCATAGGTGTACTGTGTGGTATTGGGTTAAGGTTGGCACTTTTTGGTACTAGGTTTTCTTTAACAAGGTAACCTAGTGTTTCTGCTGAGCCAAATACAGGGAGTGAATAGTGTTTTAGTAATACTGTAAGTCCGGAAATATGATCACGATGCTCATGGGTGATAAGTATACCGTCTATTTCAGATACTGCAATAGAATGAGAATATAAGGCATTAATGGTGGTTTTACAGTTCTTGCCACAATCTATTAATAATGCATTTTTACCGCTCTTTATGTATGCACTGTTACCTGAAGAGCTGCTGTATAATGTTGCGAATTGAGCCATTTTTGTATATTTTCCTATTCTAGCTAAAATATGTCGCCGAGCCATGGCGGCGTCGACGACAAAAGTGTTTATTATTTATAATGCTTGTGGCACAGATTTAGTTTCAATTTCTTTTCTGTGAATGTCGGCACCTAAAGATTGAAGCTTTTCCACGAAGTGTTCATAGCCACGCTCTATATGCTCAACATCGTCAATCTCGCTAGTTCCTTCGGTACAAAGAGCTGCAATAACAAGGGCTGCACCGGCACGTAGGTCTGTTGCCTTAACAGGTGCACAGCTGAGGTTCGGAACGCCTTCAATCACTGCTACTCTACCATCAACCTGAACGTTTGCCCCCATTCTGGAAAGCTCATCTATATATCTAAAACGATTGTCCCAGATGGATTCTGTGATTATAGATATTCCTTTTGCCTTTGAGAGTAATACCGCCATAAGAGGCTGCATGTCGGTTGGGAAGCCGGGGTGTGGTTGCGTTTTAACGTTAACCGGAATAATGTCGCTGCTACGACTTACTCTTACAGCCTCGTCATATTCCTCAATATGAGCGCCTGACATTTCCAGTTTTGCTATTATCGGCTCAAGATGCTTAGGTGTTACATCTTTAACTAAAATATTGCCTCCGGTAGCGGCAGCGGCTACCATAAAGGTGCCCGCCTCGATCTGATCCGGTATTAAGGTGTAACTACAGCCATGGAGCTGTTTAACACCATGTATTTTTATAACGTCGGTACCGGCGCCTCTTACGTCGGCTCCCATCATATTTAAAAAGTTAGCCACATCAACTATATGGGGTTCCTTTGCAACGTTTTCAAGAATTGTTGTTCCATCACAAAGAATGGCAGCAAGCATGGAATTAATGGTTGCTCCAACCGATACTGTATCAAAAAATACCTGAGAGCCATTTAGATGATTGCTTTCGGCGTTTATCATACCACGCTCTACCGAAATATCTGCACCAAATGACTGGAATGCTTTTAGATGCTGATCGATAGGTCTTGCGCCGAGATCACAGCCACCCGGCATTGAAACACTTGCCTTTCCAAATCTGCCAAGAAGTGCTCCTATGAAGTAGTAGGATGCCCTCATCTGTCTACCCATCTCATCGGCTACTCTTGTAGAATGAATGCAGGATGTATCTATCTCTAATGTTGATTCGTCGAGAGGGCGAACCTTAGCGCCTAAATCATGTAGAATATGCACAGCAATTGCCACGTCGCTAATGTTGGGCAAATTTTCAATAATACAAACACCGTTGCAAAGAATAGTGGCCGGTAGTATGGCTACCGCTGCGTTCTTTGCTCCGCTTATAGATATCTCCCCGACCAACGGCTTACCGCCGTTTATTATATACTTTTCCAAACCGAAGTTAACCTCTTATAAAATTACAGATAGATATATTATAGCATAAAATTAGAAAAATAAAAGTGTTATTTGCAAAGAAATATATTTGGGAATAAATTTCAAACACTAAAATTCCGTTTAACCCTTTTTTTACCTTGCTTTATAAGGGCTAGCTGAAATGGTTACAATTTGGTATCGACCAATAATTTTTTATAGAATAAATCTATAAGTAGTGCACCAACAGGTGCTGTTATTAGTATTGCCATTACGGCCACAGCTAATATCAGTTCACCACCATTAATTCCCATAGCAAGAGGAATAGATCCGATTGCTGCCTGAACGGTTGCTTTTGGTAAATACCCTATAACGCAGAACAATCTCTCCTTTCTATTAAGTGAGGTTCTGATTAAGCATAGTAAAACCCCTGCTACTCTAAATGATAAAACAACAATGAGTAGGAGTAAGACTTTAAAAAATGAGCCAACTAAATAGGATGGGTCTACGGTAGCCCCAACAAGAACGAATAACATAAGTTCGGCGAATATCCAAATCTTAGCGAGTTTTGAAGATAACTTATCGGCTATATCCGATGATCGTTGCTTTAATGTCATCCCTATTGCCATTATGCATATTAGGGCTGAGAAGGGTACTGCTTCAAAAAGATTTTCAAGAGGGTAAAGTATTAGTCCGAGTGCAAGAATGATTAATACCTTCAAGCTGTTTCTTATGTTAAAACTTGCAAATAGCTTAAACAAACCCGATCCAATTATTATTCCTAAGACGCAACCTAAAACAATAGAAATGGGAAGAGTTAAAATCTCATATACATTTAAGTTAGCTCCCTTTCCAACCTCAACAAATATAGTAAATAGAACGATAACAAAAACATCGTCGATGGTAGCAGAGGCTAAAATCATTTGAGGGATGCTTTTTTTAGTGCCGTAACCTTCCTGCATTATTTTAAGCATTTTAGGAATAATAACTGCTGGAGAAACAGCAGCTACAACCGTCCCCATTATAACTGCCTGTGTAATGCTAACTGAAAATAAAATCGGAGCTAAAAATACCATAGCTAATATTTCAAGCATGGCAGGAAGGAAGGACATTAGTATGGCCGGTCTACCAACTTTTTTTAGTTCAGAGATATTTAAGGAGAGTCCGGCTCTGGATAAAATGATTATAAGAGCTATGCTGCGTAAATCAGATGATATTGCCAATAATGAACTATCGATAGCGTTCAACATACCTGGTCCTAGTAGAAACCCTATTAGCAAAAATCCAATAAGTCCCGGGAGTTTAAACTTTTCAAGCAGCTGGGATAACACTAATCCTAAAATTATTATTATTCCGAAACTTAGTAACATGCTTATCTACAACCTTGTCCTTTCTAAAATTTTATATGGAATTGTTAAATGAGTACCATGGTAAAATTCAAAAACTATCTTAACAAAAAAACGATGCATTAAATCTTAACGAAGATATTGGAGATTATAACAGTTTTAGTGCGATAATTCAATAATTCAGAAAAAATAAAAAATAAAAAACCACTTGATTTTTCCTGTGTTTTAAGTTATAATATGTTCAAAGTGGTGAAAAGTGGGTGAAAGTGGGAGATGCTAACCGGAACATATACCAATCAGCTTGATGACAAAGGAAGACTTAATTTTCCGGCTAAAATGCGAGCCGAAATGGGTGAAACCTTTGTTATTACTCGATGGTTGGATGGCTGTATAGTTGCATTTCCGGCAGGCAAGTGGGACAAGATTAGCGAAATGCTGGCAGAGCTTCCTATGGTGAAATCACGTGAAGTTAGAAGATTTCTGATGGCTAAAGCAGAAGAGGTAGCCACCGATAAGCAAGGAAGGATTCTAATACCCGCTACACTACGTGAACATGCTGGCATAGAAAAAGAAACAGTTGTTTTAGGGGTAGGCACCCATGCCGAGATATGGAGTAAATCAAGTTATGAGAAGATGTGTGAAAGCATAGATACGGAAAAACTTGAAGAAATCATGGAAGGATTAGATTTTTAATATAATAAAGATATACAAATTATGAAAGGATGGCGTTATTATGGAACTAAATTTTGAACCGACACTGTTGGCAGATGTACTAGAAAACATGCTTAAGGAAGGCGATGCTTGTATCTTTGAGGCGTCGAGTGATAATTTTTCAGAAGACAGATTTATAACGGAATTTTAAGTTATGGAGTTTTCTCATGTTCCTGTGCTGTTAAACGAAGTGTTGGAACAGCTGATGATCAAAAAGAATGGTCGATACCTCGACGGAACAGCCGGCGGCGGCGGACATTCGTTTGCAATCGCTACGAGGCTGAACGATTTGGGTATGCTATATTCATTTGATAGGGATGATGAGGCGGTAGCAGCAGCTACGGATAGGTTAAAAGGATTGAATGCAAAGGTATATAAAGCTAACTATCGAGATGCTGCTGAGATATTAAAATGTGAGGGGATAAAATCAATTGATGGAGCCTTGCTTGACCTAGGAGTATCATCGCATCAACTTAATACTGCTGAAAGAGGTTTTTCCTATAGGATGGAAGGACAGCTTGATATGCGCATGGGCGACGATGCGGTTTCGGCAGCTGAACTCGTAAATAATCTATCTAAGGATGAGCTTCAGCGAATATTGTTTAGGTATGCCGATGAAAAGAATGCAGGGTTTATAGCAACTAAAATTGTTAAAGAACGTGAAAATGAAGCGATAACAACCACAACAAGGTTGGCAGAGATTGTTACCTCAGCATTGCCACCAAAGGTGAGAAGGAAAGATAAAAACCCTGCGAAAAAAACATTTCAAGCATTGAGAATAGCGGCTAATGATGAACTTGGTGCGTTAGAGAGCGGGCTTGAAAGTATATTTAGTATGCTAAATGTGGGCGGGAGATTTTGTGTTATTACCTTTCATTCTATTGAGGATAGGATGGTTAAAAACTATTTTAAACATCTTTGCGAGGGTTGTACCTGCCCTAAAGATCTTCCCCAATGTGTTTGCAATAATAAACCGAAAGCAAGATTAACAGTAAAGTTTATTCTGCCGAGCGAGGACGAGTTAGCCGGAAACAGGCGATCAGCCTCAGCAAAACTTAGGGTTATCGAAAAGTTATAGAAAGGATTTATTCCATATAATGCAACGAGTAATGCCAACTAAAGTTATTAACAAAAAAAATTACGGTGAGGAGAGCTTCGGTTATACCACCTCGACCGGGAGCGCGGTGCGTGGTAGATATAAGAAGCTCTCTGTTGTAAAAGCTCAATCAAAGGTGATGAGACGGTTTAAATACACCATGATTGTGCTGTTTTTTGCAATGCTTATAATGGCCTTGTTGTATAGCAATGCTCAGCTAACCGAGCAGGTTGGAGAGGTTGAGAAGCTTGATGCAGAGCTGCTGCTTCTAGAAAGTGAATATGCATATCAAAGTTTTGATATGGAGAGAAGAACATCCTTAAACGATGTAGAAGAATACGCTGTGCGAGAGTTGGGTTTAGTGAAAAACGATGGTTCTAAGATAGAATATGTTCACCTTAATAGTGAAAACGAGTTACTTATAAATGAAGACTTATTAGTGGGTTGGCAGAGCACACTGTCACAAAACTTCATGTCTATTTTGGAATACTTCAAGCATTAACTAAATACTATGGTATAAAGAGAGGATAGTATTTATGAATCAACAACAACCTCCGGGTACAGATAATTCTATGAAATTACGCCTAATGTTCTTGGGCGTATTTGTTCTTGTAGTGGTATCAATAATTACATACAATCTTGTAAATCTTCAGGTAATTAGACATGAAGAATTAAGACAGGCGGCAGAGGAACAGCAACTTAGAGATGTTACAATTACGCCCAACAGAGGAACCATATATGATACAAATATGAAGGTTCTTGCAACCAGTGCAACTGTATGGACTATTAGTGTTGCTCCAAATAACATAAAAGAGGAGCAACGTGACGATGTTGCAAAGGGTCTTTCAAGAATTCTTGATGTTGATGAAGATGAACTGCTTGAAAAGCTAAACAACACCGGCAGTGCTTATGAACTTGTGAAAAGCAAGGTTGATAAGCCTATTGCTGATGAGGTTAGAGAGTTTGCAACCGAGAATAGTTATTATGGAATATACCTTCATGAAGATAGTAAACGTTACTACCCTTATGGTGATTTTCTTTCAACCGTTCTTGGGTTTACAGGTACAGATAATCAAGGGCTAGCAGGAATAGAGGCATATTATGATACCGAGCTAACCGGAATCTCGGGCAGGGTGGTTGCAGCTAAGAACTCGGTTGGTGGAGCTCTTCCATATGACTACGAAGAGGTTTATGAGGCTCAGGATGGAAACAGCCTCGTATTAACTATTGATGAAACGATTCAGCACTATCTGGAAAAAAATCTAGAATATGCTGTTATCGAACATAACGTTGAGGCTCGTGGCGTTGGAATTGTTATGGATGTAAATACCGGTGCAATTCTTGCTATGGCAACAAAAAACGATTATGATCCAAACGATCCATTTGCAATTCATGATGAAGAGCTTGTTGCCGAAATTGCGGAACTTCCAATTGCTGAGCAGGCAGCAGCTATTAGTGCTGCACAAAATGAACAGTGGAGAAACAAGGCGGTTTCAGACCTTTATGAGCCCGGCTCGGTATTTAAGTTGTTAACAGCAGCAGCAGCACTAGATTCCGGGGTGTCAACACTTGAACATACCTATTACTGCGCAGGTTCAATGACGGTAGGTGGACATACCATGAAATGTGCAGACACGGGTGGACATATCGGCACTACTCAAACCTTTGCGCAATCTCTTGTGAATTCATGTAACCCTGCATTCATCCAGATGGGGCAACAGCTTGGGATAGAAACCTTCTATAACTATGCTGAGGCATTTGGGATGACAGAGTATACCGGAGTAGATATGTCCGGTGAAGCAACACCGATATTTCATGAAGAAGATAATATGGGTGAGACAGAACTTGCTAGTACAAGTTTTGGGCAATCCATTAAGGTATCGCCAATACAGATGATAACTATGATATCTACCATAGCTAATGGCGGTAAACTGGTGCAACCCTATATAGTAGATAGGGTTCTGGACTCACAGGGTAATATCGTAGAAACGCTAGCCCCGGAGCCTAAACGACAAATTATCTCTGAGGAGGTATCAACTGAAATTCTAAACATGATGGAGATAGCGGTAGCCGGAGCAGAGGGCTACAACTCTCCCGGTAAGAACGCATATGTTATGGGTTATCAGATTGGCGGAAAAAGTGGAACTTCACAGAAGTTGGACGTTGATGGTGGCGAATCGTTGCGTATTGCATCCTTTGGCGCGGTTGCTCCTGTTGATGATCCACAAATAGCAGTTCTAATCGTATTAGATGAACCGAATAGTTCAAAGTCAATTTATGGGTATGGGGGAATATTGGCGGCTCCTGTGGCGGGTTTGGTAATGGCGGAAACATTGCCATATCTCGGAGTTGAGCCGGTGTATACAGAAGAAGAGCAGGAAATTGCTGAGATAGTGCTTCAAAACGTTGAGGGAATGTCGCTAACGGATGCACAGGTAACCCTTCAAAAGTATGGTTTTGTTGCTGAGGTTCAGGGCGATGGGGAGACGGTAATAAGCCAGTTTCCGGTGTCAGGCACAGTTTTGGCAAGAGGTTCAACCATAATATTAAATTCAGTTGATACAACAGAACCGCAACTTGTTACGGTGCCGAACGTGGTTGGATTTACCGAATCTGCAGCATCAAGAACAATCGAGGCAGCAGGGCTTAATATGAAGAGAACCGGTGCTGCAATAGGCTCTAGCGTTGAGGTGACCGAGCAAAGTATAGCTGCCGGTGAAAAGGTACCGCTTGGAACACCGATAACGGTTACATTGGAAGATCATTCATTGGTTGATTAGGGGTGTGTGTTGAAACTTTTTGAACTGCTTACTTGTTTAGATTTAGCGGACAATAATATTGTCGGCCTTAATAAGATGAATGTTACCTCGATAACCCAGGATACGCGCTCGGTAAGAGAGGGTGCACTATTTGTTTGTATTGTTGGCGGAAAAACCGATGGGCATAAATTTGCAAAGCAGGCGGTTGATAAGGGTGCTGTTGCGGTAGTTTGTTCAAAAAGCCTTGGGCTGGATTGCGAAATAATTGTTAATGATACAAGGATTGCTTATTCTTTGCTTTGCAGAAAGTTCTGGGATTTTCCAAACGAAAAACTAACAATGATAGCGGTAACAGGTACTAATGGAAAAACAACTGTAACCAGTTTAATTAAGCAGATACTAGAAAAAGCAGGCCATGATACCGCCCTAATAGGGACGATAAAAAATGAGGTATCCGGGGTTGAGATACCTGCAAGATATACAACGCCTGATCCATTTGAGCTGTTTGCACTTTTAGCAAGAGCAGTAAAAGCCGGGTGTAGCCATATGGTAATGGAGGCGAGTAGCCAGGCATTAGATCAACTTAGGCTTTATGGAATTAAATTTCAGGTAGGGGTTTTTACTAACTTAACACAGGATCATCTTGATTATCATGGTAACATTGAGAATTATTTCTTAGCTAAAAGATCGTTGTTTAATAGCGTTGAAAAAGCTGTACTAAATCTTGACGATGAATTTGGAAAAAGAATAGCCCAAGAGTTTAATGGTGAAGTTTATGGTTATGCCATTAAAAATCCGAATGCCGATTTCCTTGCTGAGAGTTTGGAATTGTCGGCCATCGGAGCAGGTTTTAATTATCTAACAAAGCAAGTCTCTCGTCACTGTTTTGTTCCAATGATGGGAGAGTTTTCGGTATATAATGCCCTTGCGGCAGCTGCTACTGCAGATATTTTGGGTATACAAGCAGAAATGGCTATAAAATCACTTTCAAATAGCAAAGGTGTTAAGGGGCGCAGTGAGTTGCTTTTTGCCGATGAGTATAGTATAATATGTGATTATGCACACACTCCTGATGGTTTGTACAGCTTTTTAGGCAGTGTTAAGCCTTTTGTAGAAGGGCGTTTAATAGTCTTGTTTGGATGTGCAGGTGAGCGAGACGCAAAAAAAAGACCGGAAATGGCACGCGCAGTTATTGCGTATTCCGATATAGCAATAATAACTTCAGATAATCCTAGAAGTGAAGATGCTGATGAGATTATAGCCTCTGTTACGCCGGAATTTGATAGATCTAGCTCAATGTATCATGCTGTTGTAGATAGAAGGTATGCAATTAATTTTGCACTTTCGCTGCTAAGAAAGGGAGATGTATTGGCTCTGTGTGGAAAAGGTCATGAGGATTATCAGGTTATTGATGGAGTTACGCTTTTTTTTGATGAACATAAAATTATAGAGGAATATGTAAAGGGGGTAACAGTTGGAAAAAATTAGTGTTAGTAATTTGCTTGCCGGTATGGGTAAGTTAACCGACCAGGTTGCCGCTGAATATGCTACTGATGTTTGTATCGATTCCAGAGCAGTAGAAACAGGGAATATCTTTGTTGCAATAAAGGGAGAACGGGTAGATGGTCACGATTTCGTAGCCGAAGCAATAAAAAAAGGTGCTGTAATTGCGGTGGTTGAAAAACTTGTTAGCGATGTTTTACCTGAAAGGCAGCTTGTTGTTGATAATTGTCTTGATGCAATGATAATTATTGGAAAAAACTATCGTGCTTTGTATAACCCAAAGCTAATAGCTGTTACCGGTAGTGTTGGTAAAACCACTACAAAGGAATTTTTGTACTGTGTTATATCTGAATTTGGAAAAACCTTAAAAAATGAAGGGAATAAAAACAACGAAATAGGATTGCCACAAACACTTTTTAAGCTAAATGAAAGCTACGAATACGGTGTGTTAGAGATGGGGATGACTGCTGTTGGTGATATTGATAAGCTAACAAATGCAGTAAAACCGGTTGCGGCAATAATAACTAATGTGGGTGTTGCACATATCGAACAGCTAAAAAGTCGTGAAAACATTCTTAAAGCAAAGCTTGAAATAGCAAACGGTATTGTTGAAGGCGGAGTGCTTGTTGTTAATAAGGATAACGATCTGCTCTGTGATATAGAAGTGCGCAAGGATATTAAGCTTATAACTTTTGGAATCGACACACTGAATTCAGATATAATTGCTACAGATATTACTACTGATGAATATGATACAATGTTTACTGTGGTTAATAATCTTAGCAAAGAGACTTTTAATGCAAGAATACCGGCACTAGGCAAACATAATGTTTATAATGCGCTAGCAGCATATTCGGTAGCCTATGGGCTGAGCTTAAATGGCCAGACTGCGATAGGGGCGCTAAAAAAATATCAAAGCTGTGGCATGAGACAACGTATTGTTCCTCAAAGTGAATTTGTTGTTATAGAAGATTGTTATAATGCTAACCCAGACTCAATGAAGGCTGCAATAGAAACCCTGGCAAACATGCCGGATACATCCTGCAAGATTGCTGTGTTAGGAGATATGCTAGAGCTTGGGAATATGTCAGAAGAAGCCCATAGAGAATTGGGGCGAGCACTGGCGGAAAAAGGGATTGATTCACTGGTTGCATATGGTAACTGGGCAAAATATATTGCTGAAGAGGTCGAAGGGAAAATTGAAAATGTGGGCTATTCCGACGATAGATTAATTGCAATGGATTACCTTAATGAATTTTACAGAGAAAATAGTGCAATTCTTTTTAAAGCCAGTAGGGGAATGGAACTTGAAGAGATAATGGAGCTGTTTTATAAACAAAGGGGATATTAAATGTTGATGCGTTACCTACTTCTACTTACTGCAGTTATATCATTAGGGGTTACCGGAATTTCAGGTTACTTTTTTATTCCTTATTTAAGAAAAGTGAAGTATGGTCAAACTATCAAGGAGATAGGTCCAACATGGCACAGTGGGAAACAAGGCACACCAACCATGGGAGGCCTTATGTTCGTGTTGGGAATCGTATTATCGCTTGTTGCGGCCGGATTTACTATTTTTCATGGAGCTGAGAGTTTGTTTTTAGAACTATCTATGAAGAATATTATAACAGTAGCCATCTCATTTGGTGCCACTGTAGGATTTGGGTTAATCGGCTTTATTGATGATTATATAAAGGTTGCAATGAAGCGAAATTTAGGGTTGGTTGCAGGCCTTAAAATCATAATGCAGTTTACCGTTACAGCCTTCTTTTTATATGGGCTTCATATTAACGACAGTCTTCGCACAACGATTATGATACCATATTTTGGGGTTGTAGATCTTTCTTATTTTTTCTACATTATTGCTTTTCTATTAATTATTGGAATAGTTAATGCTGTTAACCTTACTGATGGCATAGATGGTCTTGCTCCGGCAGTAACATTTATAGTTATGATGGGGTATGTTGCCATTTCTATACTTGTATATCAATTTGCCACCGGATTATTTGCGGCTGCCGTAGCAGGAGGTATGGTTGGCTTTTTGCTTTGGAATTTCTACCCGGCAAAAGTTTTTATGGGTGATACCGGAAGTATGTTTCTGGGTGGAGCTGTTGCCACGCTGGCATTTTGTATTGGTAGGCCGGAAATATTATTTTTGATAGGTTTACTGTATATGATAGAGGCTGCTTCAGTTATTTTACAGGTGGGATATTTTAAGTTAACAAAGCGTATCTATGGTAAGGGACGAAGGATATTTCGTATGTCTCCAATTCACCATCATTTTGAGATGCTGGGTCTTACCGAAATAAAAATTGTTGCTCTTTTTTGTTTTATTGCGTTAACCGGAACGCTTGCGGCAATACTGTATATAATAATATATTAATTCTGAGGTGAATTTTGGAAAAGGTTGAAAAACCACGGGAAAGAATAAAAATAAACGAAATTGACCTACCTTTTTTGGTGTTGGTATTGTTGTTGCTGATATTTGGACTAATAATGCTCTATTCAGCAAGCTATGCCGTTGGTTATTATCGAATGGGTGATAGCAACTACTATATCTCAGACCAGCTAATATTTGCGGCTGTTGGGGTTATTGGTATGTTTATCGTGTCGCGGTTTGATTATAGAATTCTAAAAAAGTTTGCCTCTCCTGTAATGATAGCTTGTCTTATTTTGCTGGTTATTGTGTTGTTCATGCCTGCGATAAATAATGCTCGCCGTTGGATTGTAATTCCATATGTTTTAACCTTCCAACCAAGTGAAGTAACCAAGTTTGCCATTATTCTTTTGTTTGCACACTGGATGTCGATAAACCCGCCATTAATGAAAACATTTAAAAACGGAGTTGTTCCGTATGCCACCGTTCTTGCGCTTGTAGCGGCGCTAATGCTACAACAACCTCATCTATCCGGAACGTTAATTATTTTTATGATAGGTGGAGTATTGATGTTTGTAGGTGGTACTAGGCTGATTTGGTTTGGCGCTGCCGGAGGTGTTGCCCTGCTTGGAGTGTTAGGAGCAGTCCTTTTTATCGAAGACCTGGTTCCATACGCTATGGAACGTATCGAGGTGTGGCAGGATCCATTTATCGACCCACAAGGGGATTCATATCAAACTATTCAGAGTATGCTTTCGATTGGATCTGGGGGGCTTTTTGGTCTTGGTCTTGGAAATTCGAGGCAAAAACATCTTTATCTTCCGGAACCACAAAATGACTTCATATTTTCAGTTATATGTGAAGAACTTGGATTTGTTGGTGGGTTTATAGTTATGCTTCTGTTTATGCTTCTGCTTGTAAGGGGGATAATGATAGCAGTAAATGCAAGAGACCGATTCGGAGCTCTGTTGGTTGTGGGAATTATGACGCAGGTTATAGGTCAGGCACTTCTTAATATTGCAGTTACAACCAATACCATTCCAAATACCGGAATTAGTCTTCCGTTTTTTTCTTCTGGAGGAACATCCTTGCTAATGCTTTTAGCCGAGATGGGGGTAGTTCTTTCAGTGTCACGTCAGTCAAGATTAACCAAGAGCTAGCCATGAAAGAAAATATAAGAATAATGATAGCCGCTGGAGGAACAGCCGGCCACATCAATCCTGCTATTGCAATAGCGGGATATATTGTCGAGCAATGTCCGACAGCAAAGATACTCTTTGTTGGTAGAACCGATGGTATGGAATTTAACCTTGTTAAAAATGCAGGGTATGACTTTACAGCATTAGAGGTTCACGGATTTCAACGAAAAGTTAACCTTCAAAACATTAAGCGTAATATTCATGCAGCCTATTGTCTTGCGCTATCAATGCCTGCGGCAAATAGAATACTTAACGATTTTAAGCCGGACCTTGTTATAGGCACCGGTGGATACATCTGTGGGCCAATAATGAAGGTGGCACAGTCGCTAAACATTAAAACTGTAATTCATGAGTCAAACAGTTTTCCGGGGGTTACTAATCGGTTATTAGCAAAAAAGTGCGATGTGGTATTTACCGTAAATGAGCATGCTACCGAGGCATTAAAGGTTCCGTATAAAACCATTGTAAGCGGAAACCCGGTAAGGCAGGAAATACTGCTTCAAGATAGGGCGAAGAGTCGCGCAATGATAGCCGCTTCTAATGACGATTTGGTTATTCTATCATTCGGCGGATCACTCGGTGCTGCAAAGATAAACCAAGCAGTTGCTGGGTTTATGAGGCTATACAACGAGGATAATAAAAAATATATACATTACCACTCTACCGGAAGATATGGTAAGGCAGAGTTTAAAAAACTTTCAGAAGAATATGGGGTTTCAAAAAATAGCAATATTCATATTAGAGAGTATATCGACGATATGCCTGCCATGCTAGCCGCAGCCGATATAGTTATTTCAAGATCAGGAGCAATAACGGTAAGCGAAATAGCTGCAGCGGGAAGAGCTTCAATTCTTGTTCCATCTCCTAATGTTTCTGAGAATCATCAATATCACAATGCTATGTCCCTTGTGGAAAAAGGGGCTGCTATACTTATATTAGATAAGGATTTTAATGAAAATTCACTAACAGATTCCATTGAGGAATTAATAAAAAATAGACAAAGGTTAAAAGAGATGGGTATTGCAGCTAAGGGTTGTTATGTTCATGATGCACTGCCTAAAATATATCGTCATATTGAAAAGCTGTTCTAAGCAATGGTAACAAACATCGCTTTTATTGCATAGCATAGATTAAAATGCAAAAAAGAGGTGTGGTTTTGGAAAAAATAGCGGTAAAAGGAAGAAAAGCGCTTTGTGGCAAGGTGAAAGTTCAGGGTGCGAAGAACAGCATACTGCCAATTCTTGCGGCTACGCTGATGGTAGATGGGGTCTGCTCACTGAAAAACACTCCTTGGCTACTCGATGTATCCAGCTGTGTAGAGATAATGCAACGGCTAAATGCAACTATTGTCTCTAAGGATGATACACTTAGAATATCGAAGAATCATCGAATAGAGAGTAGCATAAGCAAAGAGTTGATGTCTTCGATGCGATCATCGATATTCTTTTTGGCTCCTCTAATAGCATCAACAGGTATTGCAGCTATCTATCAACCCGGAGGATGCGAACTTGGGGGGCGCCCAATCGATCTTCACCTTGATGGACTAACTCGTATGGGCGTGGTTGTAAGGCAGGTAGGCGAGAAACTACTGTGTTACGCTGAAAATGGACTGTATGGTGCAGATATTATGTTACGCTTTCCAAGCGTTGGAGCAACCGAAACACTCTTGATGGCGGCTTCAACTGCAAAAGGTACTACGGTAATTCGCAATGCAGCGAAGGAACCTGAGGTTAAGGATTTAGTAGGCTTTTTACGCTCAGCCGGTGCAGACATAACCGGTGAAGGGAGCAGCGTAATTACGGTTAATGGGGTTTCTTCACTTACAGGAACACAGTATAGCATCATTCCGGACAGGATCGAAACAGCTACATATCTGTGCGCTACTGCCTCGACGGGCGGGGAGATAGAGGTGGAGCGAGCAAACCCTAAAGATGTAGAGCCGTTAATCGAATTATTAAGTAACGCGGGCGCAAACATTACTGTAAAGGGTGACAGCATTTTTATGTGTTGCGAAAAACGACTGAATGGTGTAGGATATATAGAGACACAGGTTTTTCCCGGCTTTCCGACAGATGCTGCTCCGTTATTAGCTTCGGCTATGTTAAAATCAAAGGGTAAGACTGTTATACACGATACAATATTTTGTGATAGATTTCGTTGTGCTGATGAATTTTCCAAGTTTGGAGCTACAGCAAACAGATTAAATAGCAGTGTAATGATTGAAGGGGTTCAGGATACCTATGCCGCTGACGTAAAGGCGGTTGACCTCAGAGGTGGCGCTGCGTTGTTGGTTGCCGCACTTGGAGCAGAAGGCGAAAGTGTTATTGATGGAGTAGATTTTATTCGAAGAGGCTACCAAAATATAGTTAATTCATACAGGCTACTTGGTGCAAATATAAAGTATTGCTAAAGGAACTCTAATGGACAAAAAAAGGAAACTTAAAATAAATAGAAAAACCGGAAGAGAAGCAGAACTTGCAATTCGTAATCTTCATAATCGTAACGAGCCAGAGGACGACAGGGTAGGGTCGGGTGATGTTAAAAAACCGGTTAGGCCCAAGAGAGGCAAGTTAACTAAAACATCATCGCGAAGGCGTCGTGCAAGAAGAAAGATGCTAATGATATTATTAATATCACTTCTTAGTATTGTGGGAATCGTTGCTAGTTTTGTTTTAATTTTTAGGGTCGATGGTGTTGTTGTAGAGGGCGACACTATTTATAACAACAACGAGCTTATAGACATGGTTCCCATAGAAAAAGAAGATAATATTTTTTTCTTTGATCCTGTAGCAGTTGAAAAGTCAATATTGGAAAAGTTTATTTATATAGAGTCAGTAGAGGTAACGCGTAAGCTACCTTCAACAATAGTGATTAGCGTTGAGCCGGAAAAAGAAAAATATATGATTGAGACCGGAACAGATATTTACATACTATCCGAGAGTTTAACGGTGCTAAGAATGGCCGAAGATGGTGATATGTTTTGCAATATTGTAGGTTATGATCCGGATGCCTTGCTGATAGGGAATCATCTTATCTCTAAAAATGAAGAGCGAGACTATATGTTAACACTCTTGTTGCAAGAGCTTGCAAACGCTGAAATTTTAGAGAAGGTTGTAGAGATAAATATTGTTGATACTCTCAATATGGAGTTTATATACGATGGAAGGATAACGGTGAAACTAGGGAGCGATCTTTCAATGGATTATAAGATGGAATTGGTTGCAAAAGTCTTAACTGAAAACATCCAAGAGAGCGAAATAGGAACAATAGATGCAAGCGTTTCCGGTACTGCAGTATTTAATGCAATTTAACATTAGTTATAGTTTATAAATATTTATATGTTACTTTTTGAATTTTTTTTAAAAAAGGTATTGAAAAAGCAGTAAATATCTGATATCATTTATAGAGATATAATTTGTTAGGATTTCTAAGGAGGAGTTGTAGTGGCTTTTCACCTCGATGAAGAGCTGATGAATATCACCAATATTAAGGTGATAGGAGTTGGCGGCGGCGGCGGTAATGCCGTTAACCGAATGATTTTGTCCGGTCTACGTGGCGTTGAGTTTGTAGCAATGAATACTGATCAGCAGGCTTTGTATAACTCTAAAGCCACGCATAAGGTTCAGATTGGCTCTAAGCTCACCAAGGGCAGAGGAGCAGGTGCCGACCCAGAAATAGGTCAGCGCAGTGCCGAAGAAAGCCGTGATGAGATAGCGGCTGCGCTTAAAGGAACCCAGATGGCGTTTATTACTGCAGGTATGGGAGGAGGCACCGGAACAGGTGCAGCACCGGTTGTTGCAGAGGTAGCGAAGGAACTTGGAGTACTTACTGTAGGTATAGTAACAAAACCTTTTGCCTTTGAAGGCAAAAGAAAAATGTTGATTGCCGAACAGGGTATAAAGGGTTTACTTGAAAGGGTAGATTCCCTTATTGTTATACCTAATGAAAGGTTAAAGCTAATATCTAACGAGAAGATAACGCTTCTTAATGCCTTTGAATCAGCAGACAATGTTTTGCGTCAAGGTGTTGAGAGTATTGCCGAGCTTATTAACCTACCGGCATTTATTAATCTTGATTTTGCCGACGTTCGTTCAATAATGAAGGATGCCGGATATGCACATATGGGTGTTGGTCGTTCAAACGGCAAAAATAAGGCCGAGGAGGCAGCACACCTTGCGATATCCAGTCCTCTGCTGGAAACATCTATCTCTGGCGCGAGAGGTGTTGTTATTAACATTACCTCTTCACCGGATATAGGATTAGAAGATGTTGAGCTAGCAGCTTCGCAGATTACCGATTCTACACATCCGGATGCAAATATTATCTGGGGTGCCTCGTTTGATGAGTCGGTTACAGATGAAATGCGCATAACAGTAGTTGCAACCGGATTTGAAAATGCAATTGCTTTTGAGACATTACAAACACAGGCTGTTTCTCAAACACCTAAAATTGATATTCCGTTAGAATTTACAAGTTCCGGAACAGAAAGTATTATACCTTCTCAGGAAGAAGAGGTTGTTGCAGAGGTTAAAACTGCAGCTCAAGAGCAGGTAGATGAAGAACTTAGAAAAAGGAATGAAGAAAAAGAGAATAAAGATTATTTTGATGATATAATTAACCTTCTCAATAATCGATAAGTATATAGATAACAAGTCTAAATTTACATTTGGTTAGAGTTGTTACATCTGAATTCTATGCCAACAATATTCATTAGCGACAGATTGTTTCTGTCGCTTTTTTAGGAGATAAAATATGACTAGCGATAGAATGTATCATATAGACCTTTGCAAAGAAGATATTGGCGATTCTAAATATGCGATAATACCAGGAGATCCGGACAGGGTTGAAAAAATTGCAGCATTTTTAGACAATCCACGACATCTTTGCCAAAAAAGAGAATATAACAGCTATATTGGAAGCTTAAATGGACAGAATATCATAGTAACATCTACCGGTATCGGAGGACCTTCAGCAGCTATAGCAGTTGAAGAGTTAGCTATGCTTGGTGTTAAAAATTTTATCAGGGTAGGAACTTGTGGTGGTATGCAACAATCGGTATTGCCAGGAGATATTATAATTGGAAATGCAGCGATAAGAATGTCTGGAACTTCAATGGAGTATCTACCGATTGAGTTTCCGGCAGTTTCAGATTTTGAGTTAACTACTGCATTGAGGGATGCCGCCAAAGCTCTTAATCTAAAACATCATGTTGGGGTAGTTCATTGTAAAGATAGCTTTTATGGGCAGCACTCGCCGCAGAGAATGCCTGTATCATACGAGTTGGAGTCAAAATGGAAGGCTTGGATTGCCGGCGGGGCATTAGCCTCAGAGATGGAGTCGGCAACCCTGTATGCTGTAGCACATACCTTAGGTGTGAAAGCCTCTGCGGTTTTCACATGCGTCTGGAATCAGGAGCGACGAAATGTTGGAATTATTGATGAAGAAGCTCACGATACCGAATCTTCAATTAGGGTAGCAATTGAGGCATTAAGATTAATAATAAGTTAATTTTTTTAAAATTTTGAATAATTTTCATGTTGTTTTTTCACTATTATTGTGTTATACTATAAGCTATAGAGTTGGGTGGGAGTTACAGTGGACGTATTTGCGCAGACAGATAATTCGTTAGACTTAATAAATACCGAAAAGGGCTTTAGAACATCCCTTTTTGGTTTTGCTCGTGCTGAAGTTTTAGAATTTATAGATCAGCTAATGAGCAACAATGCTGCTCGTAACAGCCAGCTTAATAGCTCTTTAGTGGATATGGAAGCTAAACTTTCAGATCTGAGGGATGAAAACGAAGCACTTTTAGATAAAACAAGGGTGCTTGTAGATCAGCTGGAAGAAAAGCGAAGCAATCATATTCAAAATGCAAAGGATATTGAGAAGTTAAAAACAGAACTTAACGAAAAAATAGCTGAAATTGAGCAGCTTAATGCTAGATTATTTTCACAGGAGCAGGAGCATAATCTCTCGCTTTCCGAAATTGTTACATTAAGAAAGCAGATAGCCTCTCTTGAAGAAAGACTTTCTGCTGCAAAAGAGTCATCTAAGTGTGCAGATGATACTATAGTCGCAGCACAACGCGCGGCAACAAGAATAATGACCGAAGCAGTTAAGCAATCTCCAAAACCTAGCCTCAGTACCGATGTTGATTCAACTGATATTGCATCGATAAGAGATACGGTTAGGTCGCTGGAAAAGCAACTTAAGTCTATAAGCAATACTGTTGAGATTGCATTCAACTCTAAAAGCAGAGAACAGACAGCTGTGAGCGAGGGATATTATCGCCATTCAGTAGATTCCAATAAACAGGAATATGGTGTGAATGGTGGTTGGATTTCTGCTTCCATTCCACAACCTAGTGTTGAGCATACAGTTTCATACTGGCAACCGTTAGAAAGGCCTACAACACCTGTGGGTTGGCAATCAGAAGAAGCTACGTATGAGACACAAGAAGAAGTATATTTTAATCCCCCCCAACAAACGAGGGATTACGAAGCAAATAGTGTATATCATCATCGACGTGCAGATGCTGAGAATGAACGTGCAGTAAAGGTAGTTAGACCTACTGCGGTTAACTATAGTCAACTTCGCCGTCAACGTAATGTTAAATACCTTGTTACCCCGCATAAAAGATAAAATAAATTCCGAGCCGCTATTATGAAATAATCAAAATAGTTAGCTCGGAATTGTATTATTTACTGTTACCTTTTAATAACTCTATCTATTGCAGTTACCAGTCCTGCAATTTCTGGTTTAGAAAGTTGTTCATCAGCACCAATCTCTAAACCCTTTCGATACATTTCTTCAGTGATTAGTGAAGAAAATATTATTACAGGAATTTTGCTTAATATCGAATGATCCTTTATATTTTTGGTTAAGCGATGACCGTCCATTGCCGGCATCTCAATATCGGTAATAACACAAGCAACCTCACTAAGCAAATCAGGACTCTCCACAAGTGTCTCTAGGTAATTCCAACAGCTTTGGCCGTTATCAAACTTAGTAATGTTAGTAAACCCTGCCTTGTTAAGAGATTCTGAAATAATTTTTGAAAGTAATATTGAATCCTCTGCAACCACAATCGGCAAATTAGTTATTTCTCTGTCACCAAGAGTATCAATATCGCTAACAACAATCGAAGTGTTTGGGGCAATGTCGGCAACAATTTTTTCGAAGTCCAGAATTGTTATAAGTCTTCCTTCAAAATCAACCAATCCTGTAGCAACACCGTCTTGATGTCCATAAATTGCCTTATCCGGTTTTTGAATAGCACTCCAGGAAACTCTATCGATTCCAACCACTTCATGAACTCTAAATGCTATATTAAGTTTGTTAAAGCTGGTAACTATAAATAAATCGCGCTCATTAGATGCATCGCTAATATCAGCAAGACCAAGATAAGCCGGTAGATTAAGTACCGTTAGAACAATTTCTCGTGGTTTGTAAACCCCTTCAATTGCCGGATGAGAATGAGGCATAGCCTTTACCGGTGCAGCTCTCATAATCTTAGTTACCTTAGCAACGTTAATTCCAAAAACATTATTACCGATTCTAAACTCAATGAGCTCAATTTCATTTGTGCCACTTTCAAGAAGGATATTATGTTTTAATTCCATTTCTGCCATAATGATTACTCCAAGTAATTCCTTATAAATATAGCATACCAAATTTTGCGAATAAATACAATAGATAAAAGATAAAAAAACAAAAATGGAGGTAACTTTATGAATAATAATGAGTTTTTAGCACTGGCGGTTACACATAAAATTGAAAAAGCGGGTGAAAAAACCATTTTATTTCGAGAGGGCGAAGCTGCGACCGACTTTTATGCAATTGTAAGCGGTAGTATTCTATTAACCGATAATAACAAGGTTATAACCGCACCCACGACTATAGGCTTTGAGGATGTATTACAGAATGCTAACTATAGTTGTAGTGCAATTGCGACAGAAGATATAAGCTTCATCAAGGTTAATAGATCTAATCAAAAAAACTATCTAAAACTTTGCCCCGATCAGGCACTAAAAATCATTAAGAGTGCTCTTGGAATAGCGCTAGATGAAAAAGTGGTAGAAGTAGAGGTTTCTCCAAGTAAGGCAGAAGCAAAAATAAGCGCACCCAATAGCAATCAACAGATAACATTTTCGCAAACTCAGTCGGCTCAGGAGCGGCTGGAAGTGGCAATTAAAGCCTTTAACATTCCCCCAGAGCATAGAATTTATAATGATAAAATAAAGATTGTTACCGATGCTAAATTTCTACATACTAATGAACATAGCTGTCCCGTTTGTAATACAAGATTCAATGAGAAGAATGTGCTTTTTTCATTATTAAGAACGGTTAAAACTAATTTGGATCTTAGAGTTCAATATATGGATTTTGAACCCTTATGGTATGCGGTTATGGTTTGCCCTAAATGTAAGTATGCTAATACAGAAAAAGGTTTTGCAAACATAGGAACATTTGAATCTAAAAATATTTTAACCAGGTTGAATGATGCTGGTGTAGAGAAAATTAACATGGTTTATACCGAGCAACGTAGCATAGATGATGTGTTTATTGCATTCTATGATGCACTATTTTGTTGCGAAAGTATAGGCGAGAACAGTATTATCAGGGCAACATTATGGCTTAACCTGGTATGGCTTTATGAAGATGTTGGAGATAGCACAATGGTTACCATTGCCAGCCGAAATGCACTTGAATGCTATAATTATATCTATAAACAAACACGATTGTTTGAAACTCCGGAGGAGGAACAGCAGATATTTATGATAATGGCAGAACTTAATATTAGAGTTGGCGAAAAGCAACAGGCATTAAATCTCTTATCTGAAGGGTTTAAAAGTAATAGCAATAATAGACTGTATAAGGAAAAATGTAGACGCAGATATGAAGAGTTAAGGGAAGAGGCCTAACAGATTATCTAAATAGAGCTGATGCCGGTGATTATTATCATCTGTATCGGCTTTATTTATTTAAAATCGCGTATCAGCTAGTGACTGTGCCTTTCTCGATACTCAAAAGTAACCCTTTTGTTAAACTCAGATACCGGTTTTAAAAAATCGATATATGGTTCATCTAGGTATGATTTTATTCCCCAACCACGGTGTTCGTTTTCGATATAAGCGCACCAATGCCAGCCAACAAAATAATTTTCTTTAAGTAATAATTCCATGTTTTTAATATAATGCTCGGCCCTTTGTGATTGGTTTTTTAGATGTGAAGGGCCAAAGTTGTTGCTAGGGTTTAGCTCAGTTGGGCATTTGCTGCCTATGTCTGCCAACAGCAGCGGCTTTCCGGTTAATGAATGCACCTCTCGAAAAAAATTAAGTAGATTTCTGTAGGAAGCTTGATCATCACCATTAAAATACTGGATTGAAATTATGTCACAAAACTTTGATGCTATTTTGTAAACGAGCTGGTTATCGGGATGGTTCCCATTAAATCGATCGCCAAGAATCAGATGGTTATTATCATATACCTTGATGGTTTGTGTAATGGTGTCGTAATATTTCTCAACTATTTCACTCAAAAGTCTTTCATATATGTCACTATCAGAATTAAGGCCAACAAGTTGTGGGAAAGTCAAACCAGTTGTGTGGTTTCCGAAAGAGGGGATGTCGTTAAAAAAGTAACCAACAAGATTTTCGCTTTCGCTGTGGCGTGCACAAATATGACGTGAAAGGTATTCGCAACGAGCCTTGAATTGTACCGAAAAAACATCGGGGAACACAGGTGTTGTGTTCCAGTGTTCAATGTTTGCAATCTCGAGGTTAACGCAGTAAGGGGTGTTGCACTGTTGATAGTCCTCAAAAGAAAAACCTTCTGAATGAATACAGCCCATGTGTGGTTCAATAACCGTGGCAATTACATCTTGAGTCCAACCGATAGTGTTAAAGCCGTAAAGGTTAAGATCCCTAACAAGGCCGTTCTGCAACCATGCTTTGTGCGAACCGTACCTGTTTTTCCAGATATCAATATTATAGGAGAATAAAAGATTAGTCTCATCGGTGTGATTTAATCCAACCGAGAGAAACGGAGCCCCCTTTGTATCACAAATAAAATATCCATTCTTACTTTTGTTTAAAGAAAAATAACCCATAGGTACCTCATGTTTTAAGTAATATTAATTCAAGATAATTAATATTAGCGGTATGTTTTTTTTAGTTACTGCAATAGTGCTGTTGTGATTGTAAAATTTACTTGTTTATAGGAATTGTAATTGTAACCTGTGTAAATTTACCTAATGTTGAGTTAATAGTAAAACTGTGATTATCTCCATAGATATGTTGCAATTTATCCATAATGTTACTAATACCGATAGGCCTCATTTTTGATGAACCTGATACCTTGTGATGATGAGTAGTATTAAGAATTTTATCGATCTTTTCTTGCGACATTCCAATTCCGGTATCACTAATTTTTATTATAAGATTATCTTCAAAGGCCTTTATATCAAGAATAACTTTTTTGGTATCCTCCGTAGTGCATGCACCATGGATTATTGCATTCTCAATTAATGGTTGTAATATATTTTTGGGGATAAGCAGCCCGGTTAACCTTGTAGGCACATCGCTACTGTAAACAAATTGGCTAGCATACCTTATCTTCTGTATAGTGATATACCGTTCCACAACCTTTGTTTCTACCTCAACGGTATCAAATAGACTGTTGTTGTCAAACTGAACACTATCCTGCAAAAGAGCTATAAAAGAAACAGTAAGATCTATAATTTCATTGGTTTTGTTTCTTTTTGCAAGATATACGATTGAGTTTAGGGTGTTGTATATGAAATGAGGATTAATCCTTGCGAGTAATAGTTCAAAAGACACTTTTTGCTTTTCTTCCAGGTTTTTTAGTGAATTGTGCATATATTGCTTGGTGTTAGCTACCATCTGGTTAAATCCATTTGATATTCCGGTTAGTTCCGTGCTACCTTGTAGTGATATTTCAACATCAAGGTTTCCATCGCTAACCTTTTGAATGGCATTCTGTAACACAGTAATTTGCTTTGAGATGTTTAGCAGTACCGGGAAAACAAAGCTAAATATTAACACCATTACAACCACAACAACACCGGCTAATATCCATAGTAACGTACTTTCACTTTGGTAAGATGATTGATTTTCTTGCCAGCGTGAAACAAGTTTCCAACCCGATGAATCGATATTATTAACAAAAAAATAGCCGTTTTGTGTAGTATTAAAAGATTCTTTTAGATTGAGGCTGAGCTCGGAAAATTCCTGTACATCGCCTGCAGAAAGATATATAATTTCATTTTCATATGAAAGAATTCCTATCTGTGAAAAAATACTATCGTCGGTTGCAAGATCATTTGACAAAACACTTAGGTCAAGATTAACTATAATCTGTCCTAGGGTCTTAACGGTTCTGCCTTCGATATAATTAATATTGGTAACATATCCAATTAGATTTACAGGCTGATACATCAACCCTGTGTCGGGAAAATAGAATGGCTTAGTGAACCCGCTATACTCATTTTGATTTTGCTGTGCTGGTATATAATCAGAAATAAACTCATAATAATAGGTGTCATATGGATAAATGTTCCAATACGCCTCATTGTTGTTAGATACAATGCAAAAACTATGAATATAATCAGAATATATTAACCTTTCTTTTAATGTGCTCATTAAGTCATAAATCTCTTTTGTACGTTGAGCAGGTGATTCTGACTCATCAACAGACAAAAATTTGTGTATATCATCATCAGAGGAAATCGATTCCGAAAATCTAAACATTTCGGTAAGAGCAGTCTCTAAAACTATCTGGTTTTTATAGGAACCATCTAAGCCATAGTTAATAATATTACTTCTTTCAATACTGCCAAAAAAGATGATAACAAGTGTTGCATAGGTTATAAAAACTAGGAAAACGATTACAGTTAACCTAAACATTATAATATATTTTATCTCTTTTTTCATAACTATCTAACCGCCTTATATTTCTGCTGTCGGTATTCCAAAGGTCCAACCCCCGCATATTGTTTAAATACCTTGCTAAAATATTGACTGTTGTTTATTCCAACCCGCTGAGCAATCTCAAACATTTTTAGGTTGGTTGTTGTTAATATTTCCTTAGCGCGTAACACCCGATACTCGGTAAGGTAATCATGGAAAGGTTTACCCATTTCACTAATAAACTTTTGACCAACATACATAGGGTTGCTGTTGAGCTGTTTTGCTATAACCGAAAGCTTGAGTGATGTACTGTAGTTTTTTTCCACGCAGTTTAAAACAAATCTTATCATAGGGCTAACCTTTTGATATTGATCCTGCTTTAGTTCATGCCTTTGCACGCAACTGGTGAGCTCCAAGATAACATCGTTTACATAATAAATTCTCTCGTGTGAAATAGCCGTCATGTCAGCACCGTCCTGCATAAGTTTAGTTATCATAGCTGTGCATATATTTATGAATTTATCGGCATCACGCTCAGCAATCGAAAACTCTAGCAGACGCAGCAGTTGTTTTAAAGATTGGCAATCCGCACTATAGCTGTCTTGGTTAACCGATTTATCCACTGTAACTACTGCCTCTGAAAAACTGCCGAAAATATAACGGTTTTCATTTTTTAGCAATTGATTAAATCTACCTTGCAAATCTTTTTGAGTACATTTTTGATAGGAAAAAAGAGCAAAAAATGGATGGTTGTATCGAGTTGACAGCTTCGCAATGTTTTGAGAAAGTTCAGAATGCAATGCAGAATGGATTTTTGCCTCGTTGGAATTTGATTTATTTAAAAGCAGTAGATAATAATTATTATATACAAAAAGATCCAATAACTTAAATTCTGAGAAAGAAAACAAATTTTTCGCTTCATCCTCGAACTTGTTAAAATCTTTAATAAAGCCTTTATCTAAGCTAAATTTTTTAGCAGAACATATTAGTATCATATAAAACTGGTACGAGTAATCAGAAAAATGAACGCTAAGCTCTGTATCTTTCCAGCTAATCATACCGTTTCCAGAAAGAATATCGGCCATGGTTTTAGAACGAATTAGATATGAATCACGATGACGCTTTTGGCTTTCCAAAAAAGCTTTTTCAAGGGTTTTTTCCATTGATTCTACCGTTAACTCATGCTTTACTAAATAGGTTAACACATTGCTTTCAATAGCGCTTTGTGCATAATCAAAGTTCTTGTATGCACTAAGTATTATTATTACAATGAAAGGAAAACGCTTGTTTATTAACTGTGCAAACTCTAATCCGTTTGTTACCGGCAACGATACATCTAAGAAAAGTATGTCAGGTAAAGTTTGTTCAAATTTCCTTAATGCATCAACGGCATTGTATGCGAAGCCTGAGATTTCATAGCCTTTTGCCCGCCAGTCTAATAGGTTAATAAGTTCATCAACAACAATACTTTCATCATCTAAAAAAAACACCTTCATAGTTTATATCCTACAACTTTAATAAAACGGTTAAATAGAACATAATCATTATAGCAAAACGGTAAAGTCAAATCAATGAAAAGTGGCAAACGGTATATAAAAAAAACAACAAACACATAAAAAATATACAAAATCTATAGTTTGTATCGTTGACTGTATAGAATAATCTAAGTATAATTAGCGCAGACAAAATAAATGTTTTGTATTATTAAAAGGAGAAGCTTATGATTGATTTTAATCTAAAAAAATTGTTTGCGTTGATGCTATCGGGCGTTTTAACAGTGTCGCTGCTCGCATCTTGCAACTCTGCACCCGCAGAAGATGAGCCTATGGGAGACAGCACATCAACAGCAGAAACTCCGGCAACAGAGGATGGCTCCGGCGATGAAACAACCCTAGTGTATTGGGGCTGGAATCCGGACAGCATAGTACCAACATTTGATAAATATAAAGAATCTACCGGTGCTACAGTTGCGTTGGAATATGTAACGATTCAGCAAACCGAAGCCTTTCAGAAATTACAAACAACTGTAACCTCCGGCCTCGAGCTTCCTGACCTTATTCTATCTGAGGTAAATCAACGCGGAACCATGATGGAACTTGATATATGGGAGGATATGAGCGCCGACCCTTACAACTTTGATTTTAGTATAGTGCTTGACCACTTTGGTCCTATCTGCTACAACTCATCCGGTGCTCTTGTTGCACTGCCTATCGATGCTCCAGGTGCCGGTCTTGCTTATAAAAAAGATCTTGCCCTTGAGTACTTTGGAACCGATGATCCGGATGAACTGGAGGAAATGCTAACAAGCTGGGATGACATTATTTCTCTTGGAAACGATGTACAGTCACAATCCGATGGTGAGGCGTATATGTTTGCAAGCTTAAGCGACATACAGACTATAGAATACTCGCGTTTAACAGAGGCTATTGTAAACGATAATACCCTCAATGCCGACGCTGCAAAGAGCATTATCAACTTAATTGTATCGGTTCGCGATAACAACACATCGGATAATATAGGCGGAACATCTCCCGCATATGGTGCTTCGTATGCTGAAGAAAACCATATATTCTATCCGGCAGCCACCTGGAGTCCACAATATGTTATAGCTCCAAACGATCCCGAAGGTTTAGATTCTTGGGCGATGATGGAACCTCCCGGAGGGTGTTTCTTATGGGGTGGTTCGGCACATATGATTCCAAAAGATGCAGAGAACAAGGTTGAAGGCTTTAACTTTGCAGCTTGGATAGCAGGAGATGAGGGTTCGGTTTGGCAAAAAGAGGAGTTTGGATATTTCTATGCCGCTAAAGCACCTTACGAAGATCCAACATTTGCCTCGTTAACAAATCCACACTTTGGCGATCAGGATATCGGACAGCTCCTTTTCGTAGATGCATTCGATACTATGCAGGCTGCCCGTCCGGTTTCCATCTATGATGTAGCTATAAATGATGCATGGACATTGGTTATAGAAGCTATCAACAGTGATGATTCACTAACAGCGGATGCTGCATTTGAGATGTTCTCAACCGAACTGCAAAATAAGATACCTGATCTACAGGTATAAAAGCAATTTCTATACCTGCCGATAAGGCGACTGTCGGCAGGTATTTATTTTGTTGTAATTCAGCAGTTTTTATCTAACACTAATTTTGAAACAATACTAAAATAATAATAAAGAAAGGAGTAGTCGAAACAATGGGAAAGAGAGTAAGGCTACGGGGGAAGAACATCTGGCCGTATATTTTTGTTCTTCCCTTTTTTATTATCTACCTTTCGTTTGGTCTTTATCCGCTGATATACTCGTTTTTTATCAGTTTAACCCAATGGGATGGGTTCAGCGAGGCTACTTATATAGGTTTTGATAACTATATAAATATCTTTACCGAGGATCCGTACTTTTTAAAATCAATAGGTAACACACTTATCCTAATGGTGTTTACCATTCCGTTGAATATAGCCGGCGGAATTGGTCTTGCCGTACTAATAAACAGTAAACTTCTTAAGGGCAAAACATTTTTTCGCTTATCTGTATTTTCACCATACCTTACAATACCGGTTGCAATAGGAATTATCTTTAGTCTGCTTTTCGACTGGAATTCAGGTGTTATAAATAACTTGCTTATAGAAATCGGAATCATAGATGAAGGTGTTAATTTTCTTGGTCAACCATGGCTTGCCCGCAGTGTAGTTATACTTATGAATGTATGGAAATACATGGGATACTATATGATCTTTTTTAGTGCCGGATTGCTGGGTATACCCACCGAACTATATGAGGCGGCAGAGGTAGACGGAGCCAGTGCTTTAAGAAAGTTTTGGAGCATTAGTATGCCGCTGCTTAGGCCGATAACAGAATTTTTAACAGTTATGAGCATAATTTGGGGTTTTCAGTTCTTTGATGAGCCTAACACTCTTTTTTCAGGATGGACATCTACCAGCGGCGGTGGTGCGTTAGTTGGCGGACCTCAACGAAGCCTATTAACAGCAGTTTGGAACCTGTATGATACCTCTTTCGGTACACAGATGCAATATGGCAAAGGTGCAGCAATAGCATACGGATTATTTTTGTTTATCCTCACCTTCTCGCTGCTTGGTTTTTTTATAACAAAACGTAACGCCAAGGAAGGTAGATCATGAAAAAGAAAAGCACTATTAAAACAATATGTTTTACAACCTTTGCAATTATACTAGCACTAATATTTATCTTTCCGTTTTATTCTATGGTAATGATGTCGACACACTATACCGAAAGCTTAGCAAAAGGATTACCGCTTTTACCGGGCGGATACCTTATTGAGAATTTGCGTTCTGTTTTTGCCATAGATTTTCATCTTTATTATAAAAACAGCTTGATTGTGTCGATAAGTGCTACATTTTTATCGGTTGTGGTGAGTGGCCTAGCAGGATACGCCTTTGCAAAATACAAATTTAAAGGTAGTAACATACTATTTTCTTTTATTCTAATCACCATGATGATACCCACCCAGATGGGGTTGATTGCATTTGTTATAGAGATGAAGGCTCTTGGGTGGATGAATACACTGTTACCGCTTATTATTCCGGCGGCAGCAACCGGATTTGGTGTTTACTGGTTAAGGAGTTATATCAGCTCAGCGTTTCCAAATGAGCTTATGGAAAGTGGCCGTATTGACGGTGCCGGTGAACTATTAATCTTGTTTAGAATTGCGGTTCCCTGTATCAAACCGGCACTTTTATCGCTTGCGCTGATGAATTTTATTGCAAACTGGAACTCCTACTTAATACCGCTAATTGTTTTAAACAGGAACGAAACATACACAATTCCTATCGGTATTCTAAATCTCAATTCTATGTATAGAAACGACCTTGCCGCAAAGATTACGGCGTTAACACTTGGTGTTTTGCCGTTGTTAATTTTGTTTTTAATAATGTCAAAATCATTTATTAAGGGTCTTACCATGGGTGCCGTTAAGGGATAAAATAAATGAAAGGAAATTACTATGTTTAGTAGTGGGATAAAATATGAAGGTCAGGTAGTTAAGGATCGCTTTGGAGGATATAATAAATTAAAGTTTAAGGCTACCGGATTTTTTAGGCTTGAGTACAGCAACCGTTGGTGGATTGTTACGCCGGAGGGTAACGCATTCTTGTCGTTTGGAGTAAATCATCTCGATCTTTTTGCCCTTAAAGCATCTTATAATATGGATTTTTGGGGAAGTAGGTTTAGTATCCCTCTAGAGAAAAGGGCAAACGAGTCGGAATACCTAAAAGGTTTTTGTCAAAAGGTTGAGGATGATTTTAATCACATAGGGTTTAACACATTTGGTTGCCATTCTCCTACCGATTATTATCAAAAACCTTCACCTCACCCATACGTTAAAAGCGTACATTTTACAAATCTTTGCCATTACATGAGTCCGGATGCTGAGGAATTTAAGGATGTTTTCTCTTCCGATTATCTGGTTCATTGCGATGAATTTGCAAAGAAAACATGTGCACCGCTTGCCGAGGATGAAATGCTACTTGCCTACTCGCTTGAGGATTGCCCGCTTTACACCGACCTTGAGTGTGCACCGCGCCTAAACACCATCCATGGGCAGGAACGTGGAGGCACACCAACATATCCGAATGTTTTACGTAATCTCGGTGAAAACGCAGAGGGCAAAAAAGCATACGTAGAGTGCATGAAAACAAGATATGCAAGCATTGAGGACTTTAATCGGGTGTATTACACCGAATTTGCCTCCTTTGATGAGCTGTTGGCAAAGGCAAACTGGCGACGAGGAATCGATTGGACAGACGAAGCGGAGCAGGCAGATAATATGGCGTTTTTACTGCAAATTTTGGATAAAAAATATGCTGTTCAAAAAGCCGCAATAAAAAAATACGATAGCAACCATCTTATATTTGGCGATAAGCTGGATGGAAATATAGATACACCGTTAGAGTTTGTGAAGCTTGCAGATAAGCATTTTGATCTTGTGTTTTATCAGTACTATGCCTTTGCAGATGATCAGATAGAACTATTTAAAAGCTGGCAAAGCGTTACCGACAAGCCGTTTTTTATGGGAGATTCATCTATAAATGCCCCCACCAAGCAATCTAAAAATCCATATGGACCTCACTGTGAGAGCCAGGAGGCACGAGCAGATGAATTTAAGCGTGCGTTTGAGTATCTCTTTTCTCAGCCAAACTATGTTGGGTGGGATTGGTGCGGTTGGGTAGATCAATGGTCTATAGCGCAGCCCGGCAAACAACATGTAGGGTTTCAGGATGCCTTTGGAAACTATTATAAACCGCTAACCGATGCAATGATAACATTTTCATCAAGAATGTATGATATAGCGCTAAGCGAAGTGGAGTAGATAACGAGTGTTTACAAACTAAAAATAATACGTAGTAGTTAGTTTTGTGAGGCTGAGTTTATCGAAATAAATATTAAGTAAAAATACAGTTATTAGTAAAAAACAAACGAACACTATCAAAACATTGATAGTGTTCGTTTGTTTAAACACTCAGCTCCTTTGGTGTAACTCGCCAAGTTCCCATTTTTTCTTATGTAAAAGGATACATTATTTAAAAGCGGACAATACTACCCTTATGAAATTGGAGGGTAGTTATGCGATTTAATAGGGTGGAGGTAAGCGGAATAAACACATCCGAGTTAAAAGTGTTAAAGGAAAAGGAAAAGATAGAACTTTTAAAAAGGTATCATAAAGGGGATATGCAGGCAAGAGATGAGTTAGTTCAAGGGAACTTGAAATTGGTGCTTAGCATAATTCAACGCTTTCAAAATAGTAGAGAGCAGTCTGATGATTTGTTTCAAATAGGTTGCATCGGGCTTATTAAGGCAATCGACAACTTCGATATAGGTCACAATGTTAGGTTTTCAACATATGCGGTTCCGATGATAATGGGTGAAATAAAAAGGTATCTACGGGATAATAACAGCATAAGGGTATCAAGATCGGTTAAAGATATTGCTTATAAGGCCTTGATGACAAAGGAGAGGATGCTTCAGAGAATGAATCATGAACCCTCTAATGGAGAAATTGCACTTGAAATGGGGGTAGAGGAGTTGCAGGTTCAACGAGCGCTTGAGGCGATGGTGGATCCGGTTTCACTATATGAACCAATTGCCGGAAGCGACAGCGATGCGCTATTGATAATGGATCAGATAAAGGATAATAGCAATGAAGACAGTTGGATATCCTCAATAATAATTAAAGATGCAGTGAAAAATCTTGAAGAGCGAGAAAAAAAGATTATGTCATTGCGCTTTCTCTCAGGTAAAACCCAGATAGAGGTATCAAGAGAGATAGGCATATCCCAGGCGCAGGTAAGCCGAATAGAGAAAAATGCAATCGAAAATATTAAGGGGCAGCTATGAGTGAGGGAAGATTAATTACCATTATAATTGCCTTTATGCTAGCGTTTTTTGTATTACTTGTTTCTACTTTTTTTATATCCTCGAATGTTGAGCTTCGTCGATTAGCACAGCAGCAATCCGAGGCAGTACTAACCTTGTCACAAGGAAGGGGAGATATATTCGATTGCAATTTAGAACCACTTACCTCAACAACCTCTAAGATGTATGCCTTTGCAGTAACCGGGGAGGAAGCATATTCGGAATATTTTAGAAGATTAACCGAAGAGGGTCAGGCTGAAGCATATGAGCTTTATAATCAAACAACGCCATATCTAATTGAAATTGATGAAGGTAATGAACAAAATCCGTATGAGTTTTACGATAGCGAAAGATATCTTAACGAACAAATAGCCGCCAACATAGTTGGATATCTTGATAACAGTGCCTCAGGTGCACAAGGGATAGAAAAAGCATATGATGACCTACTGGAAAGAGGCGGAATAAAGAGGGAAATAGTTTATGAAAGGGATGCTTTAGGTTCTATTATGCTGAGTTCAGAGCCTGAAATTTCCTATGTCTATGGAACAGGGGAAGGAATTGTGCTTACCATAGATAAAACAATACAGCGTATATGTGAGGGAATAGCATTAGAACAAATACCTAAAGGCGCTATTGTTGTTATGGAGGTTCAAACCGGAAGGATAAAAGCGGCTGTAAGTACACCAATGCTATATCCGAACGATATATTAAAAAATATTGAAGCAGACGATGGAGCGTTTATTAATCGTCCTGCAACAGCTTATAATGTTGGCTCTGTAATAAAACCATTTATTGCAACAGCACTAATTGAGGAGGGCGTTGATCCTGAGGCCACCTATCAGTGCAATGGAAGCATTGAGGTTAACGGACATAGCTATCAATGTTATAACGAAAAGGCACATGGTGAAGTAGATCTTGAGTCGGCATTGGCTCATTCCTGCAATGGATATTTTATTTCAAATGGTATTGAACTTTCATCTGATAAGCTATATGAGATAGCTAAAAGTGTAGGATTTGGAACATCGGTTATGTCTGATGGGTTTGTGGTTAGTGAAACAGGGGTTTTACCTTCTGTAGAAGAACTAAATAACCTTGGCGAAAAGTCAAGTTTTAGCTTTGGTCAAGGATTACTGATGGCAACACCGATACAGGTTAGTGCAGCGATGAATGTTATTGCAAATGGTGGTGAGTATATTTCACCAACCATTGTTGAAGGTGTTTATAATCAGATAACCGACCAGATAGACGAAAGCTTTTATTCTCCGAGTGTAAGACAGGTTATACTGGAAGACACCGTAACCCAAATATCTGAAATGTTAAAGACGGTAATTTCAGACGGTTCTAGCACTTCTGCGGCTCCTATTTTTGGGGTTGCGGCCGGTAAAACTGGAACAGCTCAGACCGGGAGATATTTAGAAACAGAAATTTCCTCGGAATATCTCTTAGATTCCGAGGAAAAAGTTGATGAAACGGTTGCTTGGTTTACAGGATATTATCCAGCCGACAATCCCATATATACAATAACAGTTATGCAGGAAGGAAGCGATGCCCTTGGCGAAGAAATGGGGCCTATCTTTGCCTCAATATGTAACAGCTTGCGATATTACGATTCTGCGCTTCCTGCTAATGATAAATAAGAAGTGTTACCTTATCTTTAGCGGCGTAAATTTTAAAGCATCGGCTGATATAAGGCGGTATAGAATTCCATCTTCAGTTCCGTTGAAGGCATGTTTAATGGTATGGCTATGCAGGTGTCCGTAATAACAATTTTTAACGTCGTATTTTTTCATTGCATCGATAATTAACCCGCTATATTCGTTTCTAAAAATCGGGGGATAGTGTAAAAAAACAATTTTTTCATTTTCACCGGCACTTTCAAGAGATGCAACGAGCCTGCCCACTTCGCGTAGGGCTACCTTTTGATCGAAGGGCTCTCCACGCTCAAAAAGCCAACTTCGTGTACCGCAGATGGCTACGCCTTCAACGAGAAAACTATTGTTGTGCAATATCGAGATGCTACTAAAATCATTATGAGATAAATACTCCTGCATTTTTTTTAGGCTAGTCCACCAATAGTCATGGTTACCTTTAATTAATATTTTTCGACCGGGTAATCGGTTAATAAAGTTAAAGTCTTCATAGCATTCGCTTAGCTTCATAGCCCAGGAGATATCTCCGGGTAGAATTACGGTGTCTTCTGCAGTAACTAATCCTTCCCAACTTTCCTTCAAAAGATTGGTATATCCCTCCCAACCGGAAAAAATATCCATCTGTTTTGTGGTTCCTAGAGAAAGATGTAGGTCTGCTATTGCGAAAATAGACAATGATTGTTACTCCTTAATAAGTTTGGAGACTAGTTGCTCTATCTCGGAAACTTCAATTACCTCAACAACTCTGCTTTCATGCTGGATAATATCCTTAATTCCTTTTGGAGCAGGGAACCACGGGAAAGAAGTATCTAAGGTTTCAATAGCAGTTTTATCAGATGTTTTCATGTTTGTTAATGCATGCATAACTTCTGCAGGAAACTTGTAAGGACTAGCAGTAGATAGAATAACAACCTGGTTGGAGGAAGTGCCGGTTTTATTATAATCCTGTGCTGCCGAAAGAGCTACTGCCGTATGAGGATCACAAACATACTGATATAGCTTTTCGGTTTCCTTTATAACTTCGGCTGCTTTTGAATCATCGGCAGATGAAGAAAAGAAAATTTTGTTTAGTTGAACTAACAATTTTTTCGAAATTTCAAATTTTCCTGTAGTTCTTAAATCGTTCATTAATGATGATACATATTCAGCATCGCCGCTCTCATGGTAGAGAAGGCGTTCAAGATTTGAGGAAACTAAAATGTCCATTGATGGAGATGATGTAAGGTAAAATTCACGGTTGGTGTCGTAAACCCCGGTTTCAAAAAAATCAGTAAGAATTCGGTTCTTGTTTGAGGCACAGATTAATTTTCCAATAGGTAACCCCATCATTTTAGCGTAGTAACCGGCTAAAATATCGCCAAAGTTGCCGGTAGGAACAGAATAATCTACAGATTCACCGGTCTTTATCAAACCATCACCCAATAACTCACAATAGCTACTGAAATAATAGCAAATCTGGGGGAGAAGTCTGCCAAGGTTTATAGAATTAGCACTAGAAAGCTTTATATTGTTTTGCGCAGCTAAAGTAAGAACACATTCAGAAGAAAAAACCTTTTTAACTGCAGTTTGAATGTCATCAAAGTTGCCTTTTACAGCATAAACATTTAAGTTGTCTCCGGCAGCTTCCAGCATCTGACGTTCCTGAACCATGCTTACTCCACCGTGAGGATAAAATGCTGTCGCCCTTGTACCCTCAACATCAGAAAAACCGTATAGTGCGGCAGAACCGGTATCACCTGATGTAGCAACAAGAACAAGGTTTTCCTTATTATCAGACTTAATACGCTTTGCTTCACAAAGTAGCGGAGCCAATATCTGAAGTGCATAATCCTTAAAAGCATATGTCGGACCGTGCCACAACTCTAGAAAACAAAGTCGACCGCTAACCCTTTTCATCTGGCCGGCACCACCGGCAAAACGATCTGTAGAATAAATTTTGGCAACAATTTCCTTTATGTAATTTTCATCATAGTCGGTAAGAAACAGACTCAGAACCCTTTCGGCAATATAGCTGTAAGACTTGTTAACTAGGTCGGTAACATTTAGCTGGGGAAATTCCTGTGGAACAAAAAGCCCACCATCATCACAGATTCCGGCAATAATTGCCTCGGCACCATTATATAAATCTTTTTTACTTCGTGTTGAATGATATTTCATAAATCTCTCCTTGCTCCGGTAATGATAGGTATACATAAATTGTTAAAAGGCGTCTTCAATTATTTCGCAGGAGGTTATTTTTCCTCCGCTATGTGTTATAAAAACAGCATCAAATCTAATAACAGCTTCAAGCAAATCTTCAGCCTTAAGAAATTCAAGAGCAGCAGATTTAACTCTGCGTTGTTTAGTGATAGTGATAGATTCGTGGATTGGTACTAAGGTATCAAAACTTCGTGACTTCACCTCAATAACAGCTACCACCCCTAATCTCGTTGCAACAATATCGAGTTCACCAAACCTTGTTTTATAATTTCTTGCTATAATTTTATAGCCCTTTTTACAATAAAGCCTTTTAACGTGTTCTTCAGCACTATTGCCTATAATCTTAGCTATCATGGTTCAATATTTTTTTAAGAAAACTCTTTCGATAAAAATCCTTAATTCCATGTTTTTTTATCATTTCGTAATGTAAAGCAGTTCCATAGCCGTTGTGCTTTGATAGATAATATTCAGGATACTGTGCATCGAGCTTTTGCATAAAACGATCTCTAGATACCTTGGCTAAAATAGAAGCTGCAGCTATTGCAGCAGAGCTTGCATCACCCTTAACAACAGCGGTACATTCAACTTGTATATCAGGGCAGCGATTGCCATCTATAAGGCAGAAATCAGGTTTAACAGAAAGCCCTTCAACTGCCTGCTTCATTCCTAGCATGGTAGCGTTTAAAATATTTATTTCATCAATAATAAAGTTATCAATCATAACAATGTTATACGCCACAGCATTTTTTACAATTTCATCGTAAAGAATATCTCGCTTTTTTTTGCTAATTTTTTTACTATCGTTTAAAGATAGCAAAATATCATTTTCTCTATTGATGTTATTATAATCAAGAACAACGGCAGCACAGCATACCGGACCACACAAAGGGCCACGGCCTGCCTCATCAACCCCACACAGAACAATATTTTCGGCGCCGGCATTAATGTCATAATCAAAGAGGTGGTTGTTCAAGGGTTATCCTCCCAAATTTTGCTGCCCTGAATTCATCAATTACCATAATTGAAGTACGTTCTAAATCTACTTCACCGCCACGAATTAACATTCCACGTCGACGGCCTATCTCCTCTAAAAGTTCATACATAGGCAACGCTAATGCAGAACGGTCGAGTTTAAATCTTTCGCATATTCCATTGCCTTCCAGCTCGGAAAGTTCCTGCAAAAGATGTGCAGCAAGCTCTTCTTTGCCTATGATATCATCGTTGATCGAACCTATAAATGCTATGTTAGAGGCAACTCTGTTGTTCTCAAATTTAGGCCACAATAAACCCGGCACATCAACAAGGTCGAATCGATCTAGTGCAATTCGTTGCAATCCTCGTGTTACTCCGGGTTTATCAGCGGCTCTAGCCTTAGCTGATCCGCATAATATATTTATAAGGGTAGATTTTCCTACGTTCGGTATACCGCAAACCAAAAGGGAGGTTCTCATTGCACCAAGACCTCTTGCTTCGCGACGACCTTTAATTTCAGCCGTTACCTTATCTACTGCTGAGAAAACTGTTTTAATCGAGGATGGGTTTTTTGAAGATATTGCAACCGCTGTCTCGGTTTTGTTAAGAAGCCGTAACCACCGCTCGGTTGAAGCTTTATCAGCCAGATCAGCCTTGTTTAATACATAAAGCTTAGGCTTATCAGCAAGCAGCTCGGCCAGCTTAGGGTTAGTACTGGAATATGGGATGCGTGCGTCAAGCAAAACGATGGCAGCATCAATAGATGGCAAAACAGATTGAACCGCACGAAAGGTCTTTGTCATATGTCCCGGATACCACTGTATTATTGTACGCTCATTATCCATAAAACTTAATACCTTTCTTATAAAAGTCCAAAACGATCAAATGGAAACACTCTAACTACAGCCTTTCCCATTATGCCTCTTTCGTCAATTTGTCCTACATTACTGCTACGGCTATCCTGAGAGTTATCACGGTTATCACCCATAACAAACACATGTCCTTCTTCAATGGTTAAAGGGAACTCTACATCATAAACAACTGTAATATTATCGGAAATATACTCTTCAATAATCAGTTCATCATTAATATAAACCTCTCCGGTTTCCGGTATGATGTTAATCGTGTCTCCGCCAACGGCAACAACCCTCTTAACCAAAGGTTTCCCAAGGCCTGTATAGCTATCTAGAACTACAACGTCACCACGCTCTGGCTTATATGCAATGCTTTGTATAATTAATCGGTCTCCATCTAAAAAGGTTGGCTCCATAGAAACTCCCTGCACCGTTACCATACGGAAAAAAAAGAGAAAGATTAGTATTATTGTAACTGCACAAAAAACAAGAGCATCAACCCACTCGAAAAACTCATGTCTTTTTTTAGATGTATCTGACATCGGGAACTCCTATAACGGTAAACGCCCAACACGCCAGGTCACCTTAGGTCGGAAACTTGATGTGTGGGCGTATTTTAACTATAAATTAGGGCTATTTGTGTCTAATCTGCTCTTTAACTTTAGCAGACTTACCTGTACGGCTACGTAGATAGAACAGCTTAGCACGGCGTACCTTACCATAACGTACAATTGATACACTATCAACAAAGGGTGAGTGCATTGGAAACACTCTCTCAACACCAACACCGTAAGATGTGCGTCGAACAGTAAATGTTTCGTTGATGTCTCCGTGTTTTTTAGCGATAACGGTGCCTTCAAAAGCCTGAATACGCTCGCGCTCGCCTTCTTTAATGCGTACGTTTACCTTTACGGTATCACCTACGCTGAAGGACGGTATCTCGGCCTTCTTGTGATCCTGGGTTATTAATTTAATTGCGTCCATAATTTCCTCCGTAAGACTATTTGCGGCATTCATTAATTAACATTTAATCAAACGACTAACATTTAATCAGAGGACTGCCGTTACAAATGGGTTGAGTTTGCCATCAATAAACTTTGACTAACAAAGTAGCAAACGGTGTGCTCGAAATATAATACCATAAAACAAGAAAAAATGCAAGTGTTTTCGTTGACTTTTTGTAAATTTGATGTAGAATATATTTATATTTGATACTAAAAGCGCCAATTTAAGGCTAGGAGACATATGAAAAACCGAACAATGATACAGATGTTTGAATGGTATTTGCCAAACGAGGGTTTGTTTTGGCAGGAGGTTGCCGATAGGGCAGTTGAGCTATCAATGCTAGGGATAACCGAGGCCTGGTTACCACCTGCATATAAAGGTGCTAATGGTAAAAGTGATGTTGGATATGGCGTTTACGATATGTATGACCTTGGTGAGTTTAATCAAAAAGGTAGCATATCAACTAAGTATGGCACTAAAGATGATTATTTAAAAGCAATAAAGGCTCTAAAAGAACAAAAGTTGCTGGTTTATGCAGATGTAGTTTTTAATCATAGAATAGGTGCCGATTCAACCGAATCTGTAACAGCTAAGGAATATCGTTTTGATGATCGCGCACAGCTAATTGGCCAAGCGTTAATTGAGGCATGGACAAAATTTGATTTTAAAGCAAGAGATGGGAAATACTCAAACTTTAGCTGGAACCATACTCATTTTGACGGCTGTGATTGGGACCAGTCTAGGCAGCACAAAGGTCTTTTTCTTTTTGATGGTAAGAGTTGGGATACGCATGTAGATATTGAAATGGGCAACTATGATTATCTTATGGGCGCTGATCTTGATTTTGAGAATCCCGAAACGTTTAACGAGCTAGTAGAATGGGGGAAATGGTGCTTAGATTTTACCAAGGTTGATGGGTTTAGGATTGATGCAGTTAAACATATTAATTTTGTTAGAATTGCCGAGTGGCTAAAGGCTATGCGCGACCACTCAAATAAAGAACTTTTTGCTGTTGGGGAGTACTGGAACCATAATCTTTCAGCGCTTACATATTATCTTGATAAAACGGCACACAGCTTAACACTTTTTGATGTTCCGTTGCATTATAACTTCTATAAAGCATCCTGTTCAAACGGTAGCTATAACATGAGCACCTTGTTAAACGATACGCTTGTTAAGGAAAGGCCTGATAGAGCGGTGACCATTGTGGACAATCATGATACACAGCCCGGCCAAGCGCTCGAAAGCTGGGTAGGAGATTGGTTTAAGCTTCACGCATATTCGATAATACTTTTGCGAGCTGAAGGATTACCTTGTGTTTTTTATGGTGACCTTTATGGTATCCCCTACAGCAATAAGCAGCCTGTAGACAGATTGCAAACCCTGTTAAAGGTAAGATGTGATCTTGCTTACGGCGAGCAGATTGACTATTTTGAAGATAGTTCTATTGTAGGCTTTTCACGGCTCGGCGTAGATGAGAAAAATTTATCGGGACTGGCGGTTGTTATGACCGATAGCCTAGGTGGAACTTTACGGGTGTGCTTAGGTGAGCGATTTATCGGAACAACGGTAGTGGATATCTTGAAAAACACCGATAAAGAGATCATTGTTGGTCAGGACGGATGCGCAACCTTGCCGGTCAATGATGGTAGCGTTAGTGTTTATGTGGATGCAAAATATCTTACAACTAGCTATACTAATCAATAAAAATAAATCAGCTGTAAGTTATGGTGCTATCTGTAACAGTCTTATTATAGTTGATAGAACTTGCAATAATATTTAAATCCTCGATATTTACTAAGCCATCGGCATTAATATCGGTTAAATTATTGTCTAACTTTGCCGTTGAATTGTTGAAGTTCTTACTATTTCTAATGATACTTAGATCAATAAAATTTATGATATTATCTGCGTTTACATCTCCGGCAAGTAGGTCAATACGTTTAATTTCGGGATTATTGCTTTCGGTGAGATTTATAGATTCCGTGTCGATGGTAATGTTTTTAATTATATAATCTATATGAGCAGGTTTACTAATAACTATGTTGTAGCTGCCGAAAGCTAAATTTCCAATTGCAAATTGGGTAGTTGTAAGTCCGCCGGCTTCGGGTGGTGAAACTGTTGAGGAATACAGTAAGTTACTATAGTTAAAATCGTTGGATGAATATAGCTTTATAGTTATATCGGTATAATTATTGTAACTCTTTATTCGTCCTAAAATATATGGAGATTCAACCTCTACATTGTTTTGAACAAAATACGGAAACGAGGTTGTTTTACCCTCATATGTAACGGTTGCATAGCGTTCGCCCTGAATTGTAGTATCAAAGCCACTAACCTTAAATCCTGTAGTAACAAGCTTAACCTCCTTTTCATAGTTTGCATTAATGGTTAATCCTGTTAAATCCACAGCTTCACCCTTGTTCAAATTTGTTGTTGTTGGAAGGGTGTTTATTGAAATTGCAATAAGCTGGTTGCTAGAAATTTTTTCTTTAATAATAGCAACATCATCTATGCCGCGCTTGTATGATACATATAGGGCGTTATCGATAGAGACTATTTTTTGGTTGCTTGAGCGGAAGTCTACATTTTCACCTTCACGTATTAACCGTTCTTCTGGAGATAAATTAGAATTGTTATTAAACCTGTAAACACCGGTTCTGGTTACCCCAACATCACTGTTAGGTCCGGCCAGGACATAAAGGTTGCCCTGTGATGTTTGAATTGTAGGGTTATGATACTCTCCGCTTTGTTCAGCTTGTTTAACCCAAATATCATCCTCTAATCTATTTAATATAATATTGCCCTCCTGCTCTACAACCAGATACAGATGGTTCTCGTGCCCTACAATATCATAAGATACACCAAAGCCTTTGTTTGTTGTATAGCTTATTACAGGTGCCCCGGCAGTTCCGAATACCTCCTTTGTGTTTACCGTTAACCCGCTAGCTATAGAAGCATAAATCTTGTTTCCTACTACAGATATTTTTGGCTGACCGCCATAATCTATCCCATCGATATTAACGGCTGTTGTGTCGCTGGCTTTTACCCTACAAACCTTTAAGGTGGATGGGTTAGGATACCCACCCTCAATGTAGGCAAGGTAAATCTCACCGTTTTCGGCTACTATATCAAAAGCGCCGGAAGAATTATCGTCGATAACAGAGGCAACATCTACCCATGAGTTACTTTGATATAGATACTTCTTTATATGAATATGGTGGAAATCTCCCGATAATGTGGTATAAGCTACATGAAGATTGCCTTCAAATTCAAATAGGCTAAGATCTTGTGATAGGCTTAACTCAGTATCGTTAAATCCGGCTAATTTTTGCCAGCTTGCAGCGTTTTTATACTCATAAAGATTGAAGTTATTTAATCCGCTTCCTGCTGAATTTATAGCACTTAATGCATATAAAGTATTGTTATAGCTTGCAATGTCTGTAAATTGATCACCGGAAAGTGTTCCGGAAAAATATGTGTCTTCCCATAGGTCAAAATCCTCCTTAATCGGAACGGTAACACTAAAGGTCATATGATCGCCTGAAGACTCAGATATGCTGTTAATTACAACTCCTGAGTTAGTTCCGTCGCTGAATGTAATAGCCCCGTCGTCCAAACCGTGGCTCATATTAGTTGAGCCTAGTTGCTGTTGATCAGGGTCGGTATCGGCATCTCCTGAGAAGAACATATCTTCAAGAAGGAATGAATTATCAAGCGTTGGATCCCTAAAAACATAAACTCCAGTTTGACCATGAAAATTGCTCAAGCCGGTAACATTAGTGTTGATACGATAAATAATAAGTCCTGAATCATATAATCCACTGTCTAGCTGTAGCGGATTAGCAAAATTATCGGTGTCCTGACGGAATTCTACAACAAAAAACTCATAGTCATTTAAAGGGGACTTAATTATAACGCCAGGTGTGCCAGCTCTATTACTTTGTAGATGCACAGTAACCGTATCCTGGCTTTCGGTAATAATTGGTAGGTTCACCCACCCGGATACATATTGTCTCATATAAGAAAGTGGCCATTGTAAGCGCTCGTTTGCTACAGCCATTATATCTACACCACCAACCGGCGTGTAGCCGCTAACATTATTATATCCTGCATAAAGATCAGGATAACCTAACACATGCAAAAATTCATGCGAAATGAGACCGGCTCCTTCAATTAACCCTAAATCTCCGGGCATAGAATAAAGACGGTCGGTGTTTTCGCAATGTATTTTTAACACCTGTTGGTTGCTATACTTTATGCTATTATCCTTTACGGTATATTGATGCGGCCAAACAGTTGGATATTCATCTATGGATGAAGCATCATCAATATAAACAACATTAAAGGAGTCCATTATACCATCGTCATTTAAATCTATGTCTTTTTCAGTTGTTGCTAAGTTTTTAGCAATATATTCAACAATATCCTCTCCTACATATTGATGCTTTGTCTCTTCTTTTGTGTAGGGTAGGGCAATCGCACTAAATGTATTATCAGATTTTAGTTGTGGAAATACGTTTTCTATCTGCAACTTACCGTGGGAAATTTCATTTATGTATCCTTTAAAATTTACTACACCATCACCATCAAATAGCCTTAATAGTTCATCGGCAGTATCTTTTTGATAAAAGTGTTCAAGCCGCTCAGGGTCGACATCTTCAAAATAGGCGAACACAACCACGTTAGCCATTCGTTGAGAACTCTTAGAGTCGTATGTAGTTGAGTAAACATTAAAGGGCAGAGAAAATAAAAACATAATAACTATAAGAATTGCTATCTTTTTATAGATCATGGTATGTTTTATCCTTAAATATTATAATTATCTTAGTGTCTTTGATTGTATCATTTTACACATAAAAAAACAATATGTAACTAATAGATAACTAATTTGAAAAAGTTAAAATAACAATAGCATAAGTGATTTATTTTAATTTATTGAATATCTAAGTATTTTTATTTATGATTATTCTGATATAGATTACTGTTTTTTAAT
>CAYJBH010000001.1:0-19802 GCA_964368625.1 uncultured Oscillospiraceae bacterium | reverse complement strand
GATTAAATTATCATGAGTTGGGCTAATCATGAAATGATAGAAAACAATGACTGTAAGTAACGAGTAGCAAAAATCTATCTGGTTCATGATGTGGTAATTAAGGATTTAGAAAGAGCCATCCTAACTGCAAAAGCTATTTTTGCAGAAGGTGTTGATTTAATAGAATTTACCCTGAGAACCGAATACGGACTTTAAGCAATTAAGTTAGTTAATAAAGCTTGCCCGGATATGTTGGCTGGCTCTGCAGCTCTAAAGTTATGCCTGAGGGCAACTATAAAGCTATATCAGATACTTGTAAAGAAGCTGTAGAGATTGTTGCAAACGCTAAGTCTGTTTAAATTTATTTAATCGTAAAAAGATGGGGCTGTAACTAAAGTTTTGTTACGGCTCCATCTTTTATACTAGTTTAAAATGCGAGGTTAAAGAAAATTGCACTAATTGCCGGTTTATTATGTTCTGTGAAAAATCAAAGTATCATAATGAACTTAGGGTATTAACTTATTCTGTATCCTGTAGTGCATCATATCCCTGTTCACCTGTTCTAACCTTTATAACATTCTCAACATCGTATACAAATATTTTTCCATCTCCTATTTTTCCTGTATACAAAGCCTTTTTAACAGTGCTAATAAGCAGTTCGAGAGGAACTTTACAGATAACAATTTCAACCTTAACCTTTGGTAATAGAGTGGTTTCTAGTGGAATACCACGGTAAAGCTCGGTTGCACCCTTTTGCATTCCACAGCCCAGTACTTCCGTTACCGTCATTCCGGTAACCCCGATGCTATCAAGTGCCGATTTTAATGTTTCAAATCTGTTCTGCTTTGTAATTATAACCACCTTGGTCATTTTTGATCCAGGATGAGAATCATCAATTACCGGTACAGCAGTTTCAATAGGAGCAAATGCTGTTGTAATGTCGCCTTCCTGCTTCTGAGTAAAGTTTGCTCCATAGGTAACCGGTAGAAAGTCAGCATAGCTACTAACTAAACCATGCTCTTCGATATCCAGTCCGGCCATTTCTTCTTCTTTTGTTACCCTAATTCCGATGGTGTTTTTTAATACAAAGAAAACAATTCCCATCGTTACAGCAACCCATGCAATAACCGCTAATACACCAAGCGTCTGAATGCCTAGGTATCTAAATCCACCGCCATAAAGCAGTCCACCTTCAAGGGCGAATACACCTGTTAAGATTGTACCGACAGCACCCGACATACCATGAACGCCTGCTGCACCTACGGGGTCGTCTATCTTTAAAACCTTTTCAACAAATTCTATACCAAAAACTACTACAAATGCAGAGATAAGACCTATGAAGAACGCTCCAACAGGGGAAACGACATCACATCCGGCTGTAATCGCAACAAGACCTGCAAGTGCACCATTCAGTGTCATGGAAACATCCGGTTTTTTGTAGCGTACCCAGGTAATAATCATTACAGTAACAGCTGCAGCAGCTGCTGCAATATTTGTTGTAACAAATATATTTGCTGCAGCTTCAATTGAGCCATCGGTCATAGATACGGTTGATCCGCCGTTAAAGCCAAACCAGCAGAACCATAAGATAAATACGCCAAGTGCACCGAGAGTTAAACTATGCCCGGGGATAGCCTTAACCTTACCGCTTTTGCTGTACTTTCCAACGCGAGGGCCAATCATCTTTGCACCGACTAATGCAGCTACGCCACCAACCATGTGAACTGCTGTAGAGCCTGCAAAGTCGTGGAACCCAAGCTGAGAAAGCCAACCGCCACCCCATATCCAGTGACCTGAAATTGGGTAAACAACTGCGCTAATTATAATGCTGTAAATACAATAGGTTGAAAATTTTGTTCGTTCGGCCATAGCGCCTGAAACAATTGTAGCTGCCGTTGCACAGAAAACAGTTTGAAAAATGATAAACGCTGCAGATGGAATAGAGGAGCTATAATCGCCCTGAATAAAAAAGTCTAGTCCACCAACAAAAGGGCCGTCGCCACCAAACATTAATCCAAAACCTAATACCCAAAACATAATGCTTCCAAGGGAAAAGTCCATTAAGTTTTTCATAATAATGTTACCCGCATTTTTTGCCCGAGTAAATCCGGTTTCTACCATTGCGAACCCTGCCTGCATAAAAAACACAAGAGCCGCACCCAAAAGGGTCCATATTGTGTCTACTGCTGAAAACATAAAATACCTCCTATTAATAAAATAAGACGTGTACATCTTAACCCGTAGGTTCAAGATGTACACGTCTTTGTGTACAATAAAGTAATTAGTCTACACTGTATAACATATCAGAGTAGTAGGGGAAACACCAGTGCTTTTTAGCTATTAAAGTCTCAAGCTCATCAACAATCAGTCGCATCTCATTCATACAGCTGAAAATGTGGCTGCGATAGTATTGGGCATGCTTTAAGGTGTCTTCAAAAGTTTTAACCTCTACAATGCAATCTTCCAAACAATCTGTCTTACCTAAAAGATCGGCAGTTAACCCGGAAAGCTTTTTTAATAATCTATCTTCCGTTGCTGTTGAAATACCGGCTTTAGTTTTTCCGGCATACAACTCCATTACCTCATTCTGATATGTTACTGATGATGGAACAACATATTTTTTAACGATGTCCAACATGGTCAATGCTTCGATATGAATGGTTTTGCAGTAATTTTCCATCAAAATTTCATAGCGAGATAGAACTTCGGATTTAGTGAAAACGTTCTGACGCTCAAACATATCTATGTTTTTTTGTAGAATATAGGTGGGAAGGGCGTCAACGGTTGTCGTAAGATTTAGTAATCCACGTTTTTCTGCCTCAACAACCCATTCGTCGGAGTAGTTGTTTCCATTAAAGATAATTCTATCATGATTCTTAATGGTGTCTACGATAAGCTCTTTTAAGCCGGTATTAAAGTCAGATACTGCTTCAAGTTTATCGGCAAACCCACTCAAAACTTCTGCTACAGCAGCGTTTAAAACAATATTAGGGCCGGAGATTGAGAAGTTGGAACCTAACATTCTAAACTCAAACTTATTTCCGGTGAAGGCAAATGGTGATGTGCGGTTACGGTCGGTTGTGTCCTTAGGGAAATGTGGTAGAACAGTTGCACCAATTTCCATCTGAACACGCTCTTTGCCTACATAGTCGCTTCCATCCTTCAAAGCTTCTAAAATTTCGGTTAACTCCTCGCCAAGAAAAATTGAAACGATGGCAGGAGGGGCTTCGTTAGCACCTAAACGATGGTCATTACCTGCCGAGGCAACCGATACCCTAAGCATATCCTGATAGATGTCGACAGCCTTAATAATTGCAGCTAAGAACAGCAGGAATTGCGCATTCTCATGTGGGGTATCACCGGGCTCTAAAAGGTTAACTCCGGTGTTGGTAGAAAGAGACCAGTTGTTATGTTTTCCGCTACCGTTTACGCCTGCAAATGGTTTTTCGTTTAGTAGGCAGACGAGACCATGCTTGCCGGCTAAGCTTTTCATAAGCTCCATTGTTAACTGGTTATGGTCTGTTGCCACATTTGTTGTAGAGAATATGGGGGCAAATTCATGCTGTGCCGGTGCAACCTCGTTATGTTTTGTTTTTGCAAGAATTCCAAGCTTCCAGAGCTCATCGTCCAGCTCCTTCATATATGCTGATACCCTTGACTTAAGATTACCAAAATAGTGATCATCCATTTCCTGGCCTTTAGCAGGACGAGCACCAAACAAGGTTCTACCGCAACTTATAAGGTCAGGGCGTTGTTGATACATAGACTTATCTATTAAAAAGTATTCCTGTTCAGGGCCAACGGTAGTAACTACTCTTGTTGCAGTACTGTTGCCAAACAACTTTAATACACGCATAGCCTGCTTATCTATCGCCTCCATCGAGCGAAGCAATGGAGTTTTCTTATCAAGAGCTTCACCGCTATATGAACAAAAGGCGGTTGGAATACAAAGACTTCCGTCCTTGATAAAAGCGTATGAGGTTGTGTCCCAAATGGTGTAGCCACGAGCTTCAAATGTAGCACGTAATCCACCGGAAGGGAAGCTCGAAGCATCAGGCTCACCTCTAACAAGCTCGTTGCCGGTCATCTCCATGATTATGCCGTCATCACCCTTTGGTGCGATAAAACTGTCATGTTTTTCTGCAGTGATGCCGGTCATTGGTTGAAACCAATGTGTGAAGTGGGTAGCGCCATTTTCAATAGCCCAGTTTTTCATTGCATTTGCTACTATATTAGCTACATCCTTTTCAAGGTGCTTACCCTGTGCTATAGTTCTTTTTAACGCTTTATATGTATCTTTTGGTAAACGAGCTCGCATAACGGTATCGTTGAAAACCAAACTTCCAAACATATTGGGGATATCTTTCATAAATTTAGCCTCCTTATATTTACAATAGATTAATATCTAGGTCACTGCAGGTAGAAACTGTTTCAGAATCCCATGAAGAAACCTGAACCTCGCCTATGTGACATTTTTCCAGTAAAAGCATGCACATTCTTGATTGGCCAATTCCACCACCCATTGTTAAAGGAAGCTTTCCTTCAAGAAGCGTCTTGTGGAAAGTTAGCTCACGTCTTTCCTCGCATCCTGCTTTTTTTAGCTGCTCTGCAAGTGATTTCTCGTCAACTCGTATTCCCATTGAAGAAATTTCAAAAGCTCGTCCAAGAACGTCGCTCCAAAATACGATATCTCCGTTAAGTGCCCAATCGTCATAATCAGGGGCTCTACCATCATGTTTTTCGCCAGACTTTAACACGTCACCTATCTGCATAATAAAAGCAGTTTTATTAACTTTTAAAAACTCATCCTCACGTTGTTTAGGTGGTAACTGTGGATACATATCCTCAAGTTCCTGTGTGGTAATAAACTTAACATCACGCGATAATGTTGTTTTTAGATTTGTATAGGTGGCTTTAATAGCATCCTGAGTATCACAAATGGCATTGACTATTTTGGTCACGGTACCTTTTAATTCTTCAATCGTTCTGATATCGCGACTTATAACCTTTTCCCAATCCCATTGGTCTACATATATAGAATGTAGGTTGTCCATCTCTTCATCGCGTCGAATCGCGTTCATGTCTGTGTATAAACCTTCACCAACAGGGAAATGATATTTGTATAGCGCCATTCTTTTCCATTTAGCTAACGAGTGAACTATCTGTAATGTTTTACCAGTCTCTTTAACATCGAATGCAACAGCGCGCTCTATGCCGTTAAGATCATCATTAAGGCCGGTTTCCGGTGCTACAAATAATGGTGCTGACACCCTAGCAAGATTAAGTGAACGAGATAAATTATCCTCAAATGTTCTTTTAACTAATCCAATTGCTTTTTGAGTTTCATAAATCGACAGACACGATTTATAACACTCAGACTTAATGAAGCTGCTCATGATAAAATCTCCTTTTTAAATAAAAAATAAGACACTGTGAGACATCTCACAGCGCCTTTGCTGTCTATGTTCGTAGTATAGCATATGATTTTATCCTTGTCAATACCTTTTGTAAAATTATTTTTGAGGAATATGTATTGACAAATAATCATATTATACGGTATAATTACAAAAAATGAACAAAGGCGTTCATCAGACAGTTTGCGTGTATATTATTTATACGGAAAGTTTGATGGATGTTTATTTTTTTCTTAAAATGTTTTTTAGTTGAAATACTCTTTTAGTAGAAAAGATAGTTAACTTATAGAATAGAAAGGATAATTTATTATGATTACTGCGATTGTCGGTACTAATTGGGGAGATGAAGGTAAGGGGAGAATGGTTGACCTTCTATCAGAAGAATATGATATTATCTGTCGTTATCAGGGCGGAAACAACGCCGGACATACAGTAATTAATGAACGCGGGAAATTTATTTTAAATTTATTACCATCAGGCATACTGCGTGAAACCACTATAAATGTAATGGGCAATGGAATGGTAGTGGATATTGAACATCTCGCAAAGGAAATTGGGAAGCTTAAGGAAAATGGAATAAATATTACACCAGATAATTTGAAGATCAGCGACAAGGCTACCATATGTATGCCATATCACGTTCTACAAGATTGCATTGAGGAGGATAGGCTTAAGGATAAGAAATTTGGTTCTACTCGCCGTGGTATAGCTCCGGTATATGCAGATAAGTATATGAAAAAGACCTTAAGGTTTTCCGATCTTTTTGATAAAGCTACGTTAAAACAAAAGATAATAGATATAATTGAATGGAAAAATATTCTTTTTAGCGGTTATGATACCGAAGAGCTGATAGCAGAACAAGTTTATGATAGATTATTAACCCATGCAGAGCCGCTAATACCGTATATAACTAATGTTACCACGTTTTTGACTCAATCGGTCAAAGCGGGTAAGAGTGTTATGTTTGAAGCGCAACTAGGAGCACTTAGAGATATAGATTTTGGAATATACCCATATACGTCATCTTCTTCAACTATAGCAGCTTATGCGCCGATAGGAGCAGGAATTCCCGGTGTTAAGCTAGAGAAAACAATTGGCATTATGAAGGCGTATTCCAGCTGCGTAGGAGAAGGACCTTTCACCGCCGAACTGTTTGGAGAGGAAGGGGATAAACTTCGCGGAATAGGTGATGAGTTTGGTGCTGCAACCGGAAGGCCCAGACGCGTTGGAGGTTTTGATGTTGTTGCTTCAAAATATGGAGCAGATATGCAAGGTGCTACTGAATTGGCACTTACTAAACTTGATATTTTAAGTTACCTTGATAAAATTCCTGTTTGTGTAGCTTATGAAGTAGACGGGGAGATAATAAATGATTTTCCAACCGGAGATAAGCTTTTGCGTGCAAAACCTGTATACGAATATCTTGATGGATTTAACAAGGATATTACAGGCTGCAGAACAGTGCAGGATCTGCCTAAGCAAGCGCAAGATTACGTTAAATATATAGAAGCTAAGATGCAGTGCCCAATAACATACATTTCGGTTGGCCCTGAAAGAGACAGTTATATTACGGTTTAATATCTCTGTAGTGCATAATGCCTAAAAATACCGTTTAGGCTTGCTTTTTAGATGATTAAATATTAATATATATATATGACAGATTGTGTTGCTACCATAACAATTAACTATGTCTAGCTCCTGAGAGAGAAAGGTAACTTTGATGAATAATACCGTTAAAGAGGTACTTGAGTTTATTTCTGAAAATGATGTTAAGTTTATAAGGCTTGGGTTTTGTGACCCTTTTGGGGCTCAAAAAAATGTTTCAATAATGGCAGATGAGCTAAAGCTTGCGTTTACTAATGGTATAAGGTTTGATGCCTATGCAATAAACGGGTTTAGTGAGTCCGCTACCTGCGACTTATTTCTTTTTCCGGATCCATCAACCTTAACCGTGCTTCCATGGCGTCCCGGTCCGGGAAGAGTAGTTCGTTTTTATTGTGATGTAGTTACGCCTGACGGAGTGCGGTTCGAGCAGGATAGTCGTTTTGTTCTAGAGAAAGCTTTAACCAAGGCAGAAAAATTAGGTTATAGCTGCCAAATAGGCGCTGCGTGTGAGTTTTATCTTTTTAAAACTGATGAAAATGCCGAACCCACCTATAATACTATAGATTTTGGTAGCTATCTTGATATTGCACCGCTTGATAAGGGTGAGAACATTCGTCGTGAAATCTGTTTAACGCTGGAAGAAATGGGGTTAAAGCCTGAAAAATCGCACCACGAAAAGGGTCCGGGTCAAAATGAAATTGACTTTATGTATAGCGATGCGATGAACAGTGCAGATAATTTTCTAACATTTAAGTCTGTTGTTAAGGCTATAGCCTCAAGAAATGGGTTGTATGCCAGCTTTATGCCAAAACCTTTAAAAGGTGTAAGTGGAAGTGGACTTCATATTAATATTTCACTTTGCAAGGATGGACAAAACGTATTTGAAGAAAGTTTTGTTGCCGGTATATTGGAAAAAATGGAAGAGATTACAGCATTTTTAAATCCTATAATAAACTCATACGATAGATTTGGAGAGCTTTCAGCCCCATCACACATATCTTGGTCACACCAAAGCCGTTCTCAGCTATTGTCGATTCAAAGAACTTCCGACAACAGAACAAAGATGAAACTGCGTTCTCCCGATCCTTCGGCAAATCCTTATGTAGCATTTGCGTTGATTATTTCTGCAGGAATCTATGGCGTTGAAAACAAGCTAAGGTTATCTGAAAGTGTAGAATTTGATGCTCAGCAGCATATTGAGAGTCAAGAGGATAGACTTAAGCCATTACCCAAAAACCTAGAGGATGCTCTCCTTCTTGCCGAAAAATCAAGTTTTGTTGCCGATGTTATAGGAGAGGGTTGGCTTAAAAGCTATTTGAGAGAAAAGCGCGACGAAATTGCAAGAAGCGAATCTGCTTCTGACGCACAAGAGTTTATTACCAATAATTACTTTAGATTGTATTAAGCATAAGTTAAGGTAAAGAGAGGGGGTAGCGATATAGAAACAGGATTAGTTGTTTCGGCCGGAGAAAAAGGAACCGAGTATATAAAACAACAGTTAACTGAATTTTCTGTAGAAAGAATTGTTACCGCCGGATCAGGCGCTGAAGCTCGTAGAATGGTCTTGGAACAGGATTTTGATATCGTAGTAATTAATGCACCTTTAAGAGACGAGCCGGGCGAGCAGCTATCTCAACATATAGTTTCGCTAAATAAGAGCCAGGTTCTTCTTATTGTGAAGAGTGAGCTGTATGATGATATATCAAACTCGGTTGAAGATTATGGTGTGATTACCGTAGCAAAACCAATTAACCGCAACATGTTCTGGTTTTCTTTAAAACTTGCAAAGGCAGCACAGGGCAGGTTAACAAGAATGCAAAACGAAAATGCAAAGCTTGTTCAGAAAATTGATGATATAAGAGTTGTTGATAGAGCAAAACATGTGCTGATTTCATATCTTAAGATGAATGAGGCAGAAGCACATAAGTATATAGAAAAGCAGGCGATGGACACAAGGTCTACCAGGAGAAAGGTAGCCGAAGGAATATTAAAACTATATGAAGATAGATAATAAAGGGCAAGTATAGTTGTTTAGCGTTGTTTTGTCAATTTAGCGGCAATGGTTGGAATTTTACGGTTAGTATTTAAGTTGAACAAAACGTTGAGAAAGGAACGGTCGAAAAAATGTCTGAAAAAGCATACCTTGTTTTAGAAAACGGGACAATATTTGAAGGTAAAAGTTTTGGCGCTTCTGGCGAGGTTATTGGTGAGGTTGTTTTCACGACCGGAATGACCGGTTATCTCGAAACTCTTACCGACCCAAGTTATTTTGGCCAGATAGTGTTGCAAACCTTCCCCTTAATAGGTAATTACGGTGTGATACCGTCAGATTTTGAGAGTAAAGCGGTAGGCGCATCAGCCTACATCGTTAAGCATAGGTGTCAGCACCCCTCGAATTTTAGAAGCGAGGGTGAGCTTGACACCTTTTTGAAAAACAATAATATTGTGGGTCTTTATGGCATAGATACAAGAGCTCTTACCAGAATTATAAGAAATAGTGGCGTTATGAACGGAGTAATAACAACTAAAAACCCTACAGATGCCAACATTGATGATATTGTAAAGTATAATGTTATAAATGCTGTGAGGAGTGTTGCGGTAAGTAGCGTAGAGAAGGCTGAGACTCTTAAGGATAGATATAATATTGCACTTTTAGATTTTGGGTATAAGAAAAACATTGTAAATGAGTTAACTAATCGTGGTTGTAAGGTGTTTGTTATGCCTTCAACAACCACTGCAAGCGAGTTAAAAGATCTTAAACTAGATGGAATTATGTTATCTAACGGGCCGGGAGACCCTGCAGAAAATGTTGAGATTATAGAAAATTTAAAGGAGATTGCTGCAACTAAAATACCAATCTTTGGAATATGCCTAGGTCATCAACTCCTTGCTTTATCTATGGGCTTTAAAACCGAAAAATTGCGTTTTGGACATCGCGGTGCAAACCAGCCGGTAAAGGATTTAACAACCGGAAGGGTTTTTATTAGCAGTCAAAATCATGGATATGCCGTATGTTCAAACAGCATTAATAATAAAACAGCAACAGAGTGGTTTGTTAATGTAAATGATAACACCTGTGAAGGAATAATATACAATGAGATACCGGCTAGAACGGTTCAGTTTCATCCCGAAGCCTGTGGCGGTCCGTTAGATACCGGGTTTTTGTTCGATGAATTTTTAAGTAACTTGGAGGTAAAATAATGCCGCTAAACAGTGATATAAAAAAGGTGTTGGTAATTGGTTCAGGGCCAATAGTTATTGGTCAGGCGGCAGAGTTTGACTACGCAGGAACGCAGGCTTGCCGTGTTCTACGTGAAGAGGGGATTGAAATTGTTCTGATAAATTCAAATCCCGCTACTATAATGACAGATAAAAACATAGCAGATAAAATTTACATAGAACCGTTAACACTACCTACGGTAAAGCGTATTATTGAAAAGGAGCGTCCGGATAGCATACTTTCAGGACTTGGTGGACAAACCGGGCTAACATTATGTATGCAATTAGCCAAGGATGGTTTTCTTGATAGAATGAATGTAAGGTTGCTAGGAAGCTCTCCTGAGACCATTGATAAGGCAGAAGATCGACTAATTTTTAAGGAAACAATGCAAAAGATTGGTCAACCTGTTATACCTTCGGTAATTGCAAACGATGTAGAAACGGCAATAAAATTTGCAAACAAAAGTGGGTTTCCACTAATAATTCGCCCTGCCTTTACACTTGGTGGAAGCGGTGGCGGAATAGTAGATAACATGGATGAGTTGATTGAGACAACCGAAAATGGACTATCACTTTCTCCGATAACACAGGTGTTGGTTGAAAAATCAATAGCCGGATGGAAAGAGATCGAGTTTGAGGTTATGCGTGATGGAGCAGGAAACGTTATTACCGTGTGCTCGATGGAGAACTTTGACCCTGTAGGTGTTCATACCGGTGATAGTATTGTTATTGCACCAACGGTAACACTTTCTGATAAAGAATATCAAATGCTCCGCACTGCAGCTCTAAATATAATTACCGAACTTAATGTTATGGGTGGCTGTAACTGCCAATTTGCATTACATCCAACAAGCTTTGATTATGCAGTTATCGAGGTTAACCCGCGAGTTTCACGCTCTTCAGCACTTGCTTCCAAGGCTACAGGATATCCAATTGCAAAGGTTGCAACCAAGATAGCTGTTGGTTATAATCTTGATGAGATTATTAATGCAGTTACCGGAAATACCTTTGCCGCATTTGAACCAGCACTAGACTATGTTGCGGTTAAATTTCCGAAATGGCCTTTCGACAAGTTTGTTTATGCCAAAAAAGAACTTGGCACCCAGATGAAGGCAACGGGCGAGGTTATGGCAATTGCAGATAGCTTTGAGGCGGCACTATTAAAGGCTGTTAGGGGCGCTGAAATAGGCCAAAAAGATTTAAAGTTAAGCCGTCTTGAAAATAAATCCGATAATGACATTTTAAACATGCTTTACACCGTAACCGATCAAAGATTGTTTGTTGTGTATGAGGCATTATGCCGTGGAATAACGGTGGACGAGGTTTATGAAATTACCAAAATAGATCGTTGGTTTTTATATTGTTTACTTAATATAGTAAATGGATACAAACCAAACAATTCGTTGATTTATAAGATGGTTGATACCTGTGCCGGAGAATTTGAAGCGGCAACACCGTATTTTTATTCTATTGATGAAGGGGTAGAAAACGAGGCGGTTCCTTTTGTTGAAAAAAGCACAAAGGAGCGCATTGTTGTTCTTGGTAGTGGCCCGATTAGAATAGGCCAAGGCATAGAGTTCGACTATGCCTGTGTGCACTGTGTGTGGTCACTAAAAAGATTGGGCTACGAGGTTATTGTTATTAACAACAATCCGGAAACAGTATCCACCGATTTTGATACTGCGGATAGGCTTTACTTTGAACCGTTGTGTATCGATGACGTAATGAGCATAATTGAGCTTGAAAAGCCAATAGGTGTTATAGTTTCTTTTGGAGGAGGAACAGCAATAAAACTCACATCACAGCTAAAGGAACGCGGTGTTAACATTATCGGAACACCGGCCGATAGTATCGATATGTGTGAGGATAGAGAAAGGTTTGATGAGCTTCTTGAAGAGCTATCAATCCTTCGTCCTAAAGGAAGCTGCATTAACACTACTGACGAGGCATTAGCTGCAGCGGATAAACTCGGATATCCGGTTTTACTACGTCCATCATATGTCCTGGGTGGTCAAAATATGATTATCGCCTTTACAAGAGAAGACGTAGAGGAGTATATGGAGATTATTCTGTTGCAAAAACAGGAAAATCCGATACTTATTGATAAATATCTTTCGGGTCGTGAGATCGAGGTGGATGCAATCTGCGATGGTGTAGATGTATTAATTCCGGGTATTATAGAGCATGTTGAGCGTACAGGTGTACACTCCGGGGATAGTATTGCGGTATATCCACCGGTTAATGTGGACGATAATCTATCAAAAAAATTATATAACATGACAAAGCGACTCTGTCTTGCCATAAAGGTTTTGGGACTTGTGAATATTCAGTATGTTCTGCATCAAGGTGAGGTTTATGTTATAGAGATAAACCCACGTGCATCTCGTACCGTTCCCTATATCAGTAAGGTAACCGGCGTTCCGATGTGTGACATAGCTACCCGTGTTAGCGTAGGTCAAAAGTTACAAGAACTTGGCTATACCGACCCGATAGCAAAAATCCCACCGTATTTTGCGGTTAAAGTTCCGGTATTCTCGTTTGAAAAGCTGGTAGACCTCGATACACATTTAGGCCCCGAGATGAAATCGACAGGAGAGGTTCTGGGAATTGGACGTAATTTAAAAGAAGCACTATACAAAGGTCTTGTTGCCGCAGGCTATAAAATGCATAAGGTAGGTGGAGTTTTCATCACCGTTAGGGATGGTGATAAAACCGAAATATGCCACATTGCCAAGGAGTTTGAAAAGCTTGGCTTTGATATCTATGCAACTCAGGGGACGGCAAGGGCGCTACGAGCATATGGAGTAAAGACCATAGCTGTTGATAAGATACATACCTGTGGTGAAAACAACACCATGACTTTACTGGAAAGTGATAAAATAGCATATATTATCTCAACTTCAGAGGGAGGACGAGATCCTGCTACAGATGAAGTTAAGATGCGACGTAAGGCTTGTCAACTTGGGATTCCTTGCTTAACATCTCTTGACACTGCTGCGGCATTGGTTGAGAGCCTACGTTCGGGTCATACCGAGTATAATACCGAGATAATCGATATCAATAATCTAAGAGAGGTTAGGATGAACTTAAAGTTTACAAAAATGCAGGGTTGCGGTAACGACTATATATATCTAAACTGCTTTGATAATGCGGCAACAGATGGTCTACCGCTTGAATCCCCAGAGTCGCTATCGGTATTTATTGCTGATAGACATTTCGGTGTTGGTGGTGACGGAGTGGTTTTAATACTACCATCAGATAAAGCAGATGCAAGAATGAGAATGTTTAACCTTGATGGCAGTGAGGGTAAGATGTGCGGCAATGCAATACGCTGTGTTGCAAAATATTTATACGATAACGGCATTGTAACAAGCAAAACCATGACCATTGATACACTTTCCGGCGTAAAAACATTAGAGCTGTTTACCCAGAACGAAAAAGTATCATCGGTTAAGGTAGATATGGGAGCAGCTGAGATGAGCCCAAAGAAAATCCCGGTGCTTCTTGAAGGCGACGAGGTAATTGACCGTGAGGTTGTTATCGATAATAAACATTACAATATAACCTGTGTTTCAATGGGCAACCCTCATGCAGTATTATTTAGCTGGGGTAACGATTCAAAGCTTGATACACTAGCGTTAGAAAAACTAGGGCCGGTTATAGAAACCGATCCCTTATTCCCTGAAAAAGTTAATGTTGAGTTTGTTGAGATTATATCAAATGATCGTATTAAGATGCGGGTTTGGGAGCGCGGAAGTGGTGAGACCTTAGCTTGTGGAACCGGAGCTTGTGCGGCAGTTACAGCAGCGATAAAGGCCGGCTACTGCAGCAAAGATACCGATGTAACCGTCGAGTTAATTGGGGGAGAGTTGGTAATTCATTATACCGACGAAACGGTATTTATGACAGGAGATTGCAAAAAGGTTTTTGAGGGTGTGGTTGAGATATGACGAAATATATATTTGTAACAGGCGGCGTTGTATCTGGGCTAGGCAAAGGGATTACAGCAGCAAGTTTAGGTAGATTACTAAGACAGCGAGGGTTAAAGGTTGCGGCGCAAAAGCTGGATCCATACATGAATGTTGATCCGGGTACGATGAGCCCATATCAACATGGAGAGGTTTATGTAACCGACGATGGGGCCGAAACAGATCTCGACCTAGGTCATTATGAACGCTTTATTGATGAAAATCTTTCAAAACTATCCAATCTAACCTCGGGAAAAGTTTATAATAATGTTATTAACAGGGAAAGACAGGGCGGATACTTGGGCAAAACCGTTCAGGTAATTCCACACATTACCAACGAGATAAAACAATTTATCTATGATGGGGCAAAGCATAGCGGTGCCGAGGTTGTTATTACCGAGATAGGCGGAACCTCAGGAGATATAGAATGTCAACCTTTTCTTGAGGCTATACGTCAGTTATCTTTAGAGGTTGGACCCGGAAATTGCCTGTTTATCCACGTTACATTTGTTCCATTTTTAAAATGGAGCAAAGAACATAAGTCTAAACCAACGCAACACTCGGTTAAGGAGCTTCGATCGATAGGCATTATACCTAATATAATTATTACAAGGGCGGATGAACCTATTGATAACGATACGCTTGAGAAGTTATCAATGTTCTGCAACGTTAAACGTGACTGTGTTATTGAGAATTCTACTGTACCTTGTTTGTATGAAGCTCCGATAATGTTACATGAGCGTGGTTTGGATGAGGTTGTTTGTCGTGAACTTATGTTGAAAACTAAGCCATGCGATTTGAATGAATGGCGGTTAATGCTAAGTCGAATAAACGATAGAACACGGCAGGTAACTGTTGCTATAGTGGGCAAATATGTTCAGCTACATGATGCTTATTTGTCTATAATCGAGTCGTTGCAACATGCAGGTTACAGCGAGGGGGCGGTTATAGATATTCGCTGGATTGATAGCGAAACGGTAACCGAACAAAATGTGGCAAAGATATTGGTTGGAATTGATGCAATGATAATCCCGGGAGGGTTTGGTGATCGAGGCATAGAAGGGAAAATAGCATCCTGCAGATATGCAAGAGAAAACGACATACCATTTTTAGGGATTTGTCTTGGTATGCAGGTAGCGGTTATCGAATTTGCCAGAAACGTATGTAATCTACAGAAGGCAAACTCTGCCGAGTTTGATGAAAACAGCCAGCATCCGGTGGTTCATATTATGGAAGAACAACAAAATATAACAGAGAAGGGTGGCACCATGAGGCTAGGTGCTTTTCCATGCAAAACAATCGAGGGAAGTTTGTTGCGAGAGCTTTACAGCTCTGAATTGATAGAAGAAAGACATCGCCACCGGTATGAGTTTAATAACCAATATCGGGATATAATGGTTGATAAAGGGTTAACAATTTCGGGGGTATCGCCCGATGGAACTCTTGTTGAGGCGGTAGAGATAAATACTAATAAATATTTTATCGCCGCACAGTTTCATCCCGAGTTTAAAAGTAGGCCCAACAGGGCACATCCTTTGTTTATTGGCTTGGTTAAAGCGGCTATAAGTAAATAAAATATGGGGAGGTTTTATTAATTAATGAAAACTAACAAAAACTATAAAAATCTACAGCAGAACTACCTTTTTTCTAATATTGCAAAAAAAGTAAACGAATACAAGACAAATAACCCGGATAGTGATATAATAAGATTAGGGATAGGTGATGTAACACTGCCGCTACCACAAAGTGCAACTGATGCTATGCAGCTAGCGGTGCAGGAAATGGCCAACAAGGCTACTTTTAAAGGTTATGGTGAAGAGCAGGGGTATGCATTTCTTCGTGAGGCCGTGTCTTCATATTACAGCAAGAAAAAGGTGAAAATTGAAGCTGATGAAATCTTTATTAGCGATGGAGCCAAAAGTGATCTTGGAAATATCTTGGATATCTTTGATGTAGATAATCATGTTACCATTCCGAATCCGGTATATCCAGTTTATGTAGATACCAATATTATGGCAGGCAGAAAAATAAGCTATGTAGATGGAAACACCGAAAATAATTTTCTGCCAATGCCTAACAAAAACGAAAAGACCGATATTATCTACATGTGCTCTCCCAATAACCCTACCGGTGCAGTTTACAACAAAGAACAGCTTGATGAATGGGTGCAATATGCTCTAAGTGTCGGCGCAGTAATTCTTTTCGATAGTGCATACGAGGCATTTATTACAGATGAATCTTTGCCAACGAGCATCTATGAGATTGAGGGATCAAAGAAATGTGCAATAGAATTTTGCTCGCTCTCCAAGACTGCAGGCTTTACCGGAACAAGATGTGGATATACCGTTGTTCCTAAGGAGTTAATAATTAACAACGATTCGATTAACAGCCTATGGTTGCGCCGACAAACTACTAAGTTTAACGGAGTTCCTTATATTATTCAAAAAGGTGCCGAGGCAGTTTTTAGTGATTTAGGACAGCAAGAGATTAAAACGAATATTAAGTATTATCTAGATAATGCAAAGATAATTATCGAGGCGCTAAATAGTAGAAATATTTGGTATGCAGGTGGAATAAATTCACCATATATATGGCTGAAATGCCCCGAAGGTCTAACCTCGTGGGACTATTTTGACCTATTGCTAACAAAATACAATATTGTTGGAACACCGGGTAGTGGATTTGGTAGTGCTGGTGAGGGATTTTTTAGATTAACTGCTTTTGGTGATCGAGAAAACATAATAAAGGCGACTAACCGCCTTGTTGAATAAAAAATAGATTTATTAGGAGATAAAAAATGAAGTACTGTACGAGATGTACCATGCCTGACACAAGACCCGGAATATCGTTTGATGCAAAAGGAGTATGCTCAGCGTGTAACCACTATGATGACCGTAAAAATGTTGATTGGGATGCTCGATTTAAAGAATTTGAAGCTCTTTGTGATAAATATCGTGGTTGCAATGGTCCGGGAGGATATGATTGTGCAGTGGCTGTGTCCGGCGGAAAGGATAGTCATTTTCAGGTTTATATTCTAAAAGAAGTAATGGGTATGAACCCTATCCTGTTTACGGTAGAGGATAATTTCCCCATGACCGATGCCGGTATACACAACCTTAAGAATATAAGCGAAACCTTTGGATGCACCCTTATAAGCTGTAAGCCTAATATTAAGGTGCAGCGGATATTAATGCGCAAGTTTTTTGAGAAATATGGCAAACCTACTTGGTATGTTGATCGCCTTATTTATACCTTTCCTCTTCATATGGCGCTTAAATTTAATGTTCCAATGCTGTGTTACGGTGAAAACGTAAGCTATGAATATGGTGGTGCTTCGGATAAGGAAACCTATAGTGCTAAGGGGCAGATTAATAATGGTGTAGCGGTTGGTATTTCAACCGAGGATCTGATAGGAGATGGAGTAACAGAAAACGACCTAAGCCTAACCTTGGCACCTACTGCAGAGGAACTTGATAGGCTAGATCCATTCTATCTATCATACTTTATGCCATGGGATAGCTATAAAAATTATAACCTTGCAAAGAGTCGAGGATTTCACGATCTTACCCATGAGTGGGACAGACAGCACCATGTAGAAATGTTTGATCAGATCGACAGCCGTGCATATCTAATCCATTCCTGGATGAAATATCCAAAGTTCGGACATGCGGCGGCAACCGACTATACCGCAAGATCAATTAGATATGGTATCATGACTAGAGATGAGGCAATTCGACTCGTAAATGAGCGAGACGGGAATCTCGACCCACTGTGCGTAAGAGACTTCTGCAATTTCTGTGGTTATAACGAAACTGAATTTAATGCTATTGTTGATGGTTTTTATAATAAAGACATTTTTTACAAGGATGAGCGAGGAAGTTGGAAGCTGAAAGAGCCTTTAAAATAAATTAAGATGATATCAGAAATAAAGTGGCACTTAGGTTAAAAAGTGCCACTTTTATACGTTTTAGTTATTGTGATTATTAAATAATAATAAAAAAAATTATTAAATTGCCAAAAAGTATTGATTTTTTAGATGAAATAGTATAAAATAAATAAGCTATCGTAAATCACCTAGTTTTTTATATGGTTTATGAAGACAGATATTCGGAGGAGTATCGAAGTGGTCATAACGAGGCGGTCTTGAAAACCGTTAGCCGAGAGGCACGGGGGTTCGAATCCCTCCTCCTCCGCCAAAACCAAAATACACAGTCCGGTGGACTGTGTATTTTGCTATTTTGGCGAGAGAAAGGGGATTGCGAACCGGCGTGGAGCGATCTGCGAAGCATAGCGAGCAAAGGAGCGACGAGGGAGGGCAAAGGCCCGACTGAAAAAATTTTGCGTACTCGACCGTCTTCTAAAGAAGACCACTTTAGCCTTGCGACACGCTGTTCATATTTCCCACTTGCGAAGTGTTTTTTCTTTTGGGGGAGAAAAAGAGATGGGGAGATATAAACCCAAGGTGGCATTTTCGTTTAAAATAGTTAATCAACAAGTTTTGCCACACACTACTTTTTTAATACTTGAACTTTAATTAAAAACATGATATGATTATAATAATTATTTTAATATAAAAGAACTACTGTTCATTTAGCGGTTGGAGGTTTTGATTATGGCTATTTTAAGAAAAACCAAATTGGTGGTTTTGTTCGCCTTGGTGCTATTTGCGGCGGTTTTATTGTTATCGCCGAAAGTAAAAGCGGCGGCGACGGTTCCCGATGGTTTATATAGTGCTCATGTTATGAATGATAGTAGCAATCCTGTTTATATGCAGGTTAGAATTGATGGTAATAATGTGGTTTTGGGTGCAGGTCGATACAGCAACGATGCTAGGAACCCGCAATTTCAGTCTTGCTTTAGAACGGAATATAATGATCCTGATTCGGCAGACGGAGATTATGCTAACTCGTTCACAAAATATCTGAACGAGTTTGATATAAATGCAATGTATGCTCTTTTTAAAACATCATCGATACTCAACACAGCCAATGCCTCTGTAAACGACACTTTCCCCGGTGCTATAACCGAAATCGGGCATGGTGCGTTTAAGGAATGGACGAAGTTAACTGGCGTTGTCGTTCCAAGCTCTATTGAAGTGATAGGGAGCGATGCGTTTCATGGCAGTGGCGTAACAAGCGTTGATTTAAGCCAAGCGACAAACTTGGTCGACATGAATAGTAGCACGTTTAATAAATGTACAAATCTTCAATCAATAGACCTTAGCAACACAAAGATCAAAACATTAGGTACCTCGGTCTTTCTGGAGTGTACTGCTTTAAGCTCTGTTAAACTGCCGGACACCCTTACAACGATTGACCAAACAGCTTTTAAGGATACATACAACTTAACACAACTGACGATACCGCCCAATGTTACCAACATTCATAAGGCGGCTTTTGAGGATTACTCATCTTCACCCAAAACCAAGATACTTAAATTTACCGGGGATTTTGACAGCAGTTTCCATGGTATGGCGGTAAACACCAATACATATGTTAAGTTGCTGTACCCTGCCGGAAACCCGACTTGGGAAAACGACCCTTTGGTTCAAACTCTTATTTCACAGGGCAAGGCAGCGTCGTATATTGCTACCACATCGCAATCCCCAACACAAACC